>CALKWU010000212.1 GCA_938004015.1 uncultured Oceanobacillus sp. | reverse complement strand
TTACAATAGACTATCTGCAAAAGTCTATGATATGGACAAATATATCGGACGCTCATTTGGCGATGTGGAGTATTATTGCGAAAGATTATCTGATTGTAAAGGTGTCATACTTGAACCGGGTGTCGGAACCGGCCGTATGCTTATTCCCCTCTTAGAACAAGGTCTGCAAGTCGAAGGTTTTGATCTTTCAACTGAAATGTTGGATATTTGTCGTAAGAACTGTGAACAGAGAGGATTAGTTCCAAAATTGTTTACAGGAAAAATGGAAGCTTTCTCACTGGAGAGGGAATATGAAGCTATCATCGTACCAACGGGAACCTTCTTACTTCTGCATCAAAGAGAAAAATCCATCCAAGCCTTGAAAAATTTTTATCATCACCTAGCTGATGGTGGAAAACTTTTCATCGATATCTTTTTGCAGACAGATTTAACAATCGGGGAAGTTTCAACGAAAACATGGGAATTGGATGATGGAGATATCATCACGTTAGAAACGAAGATAGTTGAGGTTGATTATATAAACCAATACACGATATCCCATCATCGTTATGAAAAATGGCGGAATGGCGAGCTGATCCTGACAGAGTTAGAGCGTTTCCCACTTCGCTGGTATGGGATTGAAGAATTCAAGATGCTCCTGGAAAGGATCGGTTTTGGAGATATCATCCTATCTGCAGATTATCAATTTGGAGAATGTCCAACCGATCCGAAGCAAATGGTAACTTTTGAGGCGAGAGCACATAAGAAATAGTGACTATGGTATTTTTTCCAAACGGGTAAAGTTTGAATGTATTATAGTATAAGTAAATGAGAGGGAGATTTATTTGGATTGTGAAGAAAACAACGAGGAAAAGGCTGTCATCCATTATTACCCGGGCACAACAATCCGTATGCTCCCCGGAGATGTCCTTTATTCACATAAATACGCACGTTCTTCTTTTTTGGTCGGACATACCGGTATCGTCGGCATGAATTTTCGCATCTATCATGTGAACTGCTGGAAAAACTATGGCCACGCTGACAGCATGCCCGTTTACCTTTCCCGTCATCGCAAAGGAGAAAAAATCACGATTTTACGCTATCCCGACGAATTGGCGGCAAAACAAGCTGCAGAATGGGCGATGCTACACTATGATCGGATCGAACGATATAAATACGTCCGTGATTTACAAAAAATCGAGGAAAATTATTGTTCCAAATTCACGTGGCAAGCGTTTTATTTTGGGACGGAAGGGAAAGTCGACTTGCTTCAAGATAAACAACGAACATCCTTTAAAAGCTATATCATGCCAGGTTCAATTTATCGCCGATTGGATAAAATTTCAATTTTTGAATATCCCTTATTCCAGCATGATTAAATGTATTGTGTTTCGGTTGAAATGTAAAAATGATTATGTATCATGAAGAGTAAAGGAGTTGATCAAATGGCTAAGAAAATCGCTGTTGTCGTTACGAATTTGTTTGAGGATTCAGAGTACACAGAGCCGGTAAAAGCCTATAAAGATGCTGGACATGAAGTCGTGAACATCGGAGTGAACAAGGGTGATACGGTCGTCGGGAAGAAAGAAAATACAGAAGTGACGATTGATGTCGGGATTGACGAAGCCGATCCGAATGACTATGATGCGCTTTATATTCCAGGTGGCTTCTCTCCGGATATTTTACGTGCGGATGACCGTTTTGTGGAATTCACGAAACATTTCATGGATGAGAAAAAACCGGTATTTGCCATTTGCCATGGGCCACAGTTGTTGATCACTGCTAAAGCATTGGAAGGCCGTGATGCCACCGGATATAAATCGATCAAAGTCGATATGGAATATGCCGGGGCAAATTATAAAGATGAAGAAGTTGTCGTTTGTCAAGATCAACTTGTCACAAGTCGCACGCCGAAAGATCTTCCGGCATTCAACCGGGAATCACTTAATTTATTGAAATAAAAGCATCAACACTCTCCTCCCATTCGAGGAGAGTGTTTTCTTAACTTTCAATCGGCTCAATGTCCGCTTTCATCACCGAACGCATTAAATAAAGCGCATAGTCGTTGTTCACTTTTTCTTCTGAGGCGATGCAATTACTTGGAATATGCAGATTCATCTGATACATATAAGCATCTTTTGCTGAAAATAAAATGCAGATGTCACCTGCTATCCCGGCGAGAATCAATGTGTTCCGATCCAATTCCGTCAATAAAGCTTGCAGCGGAGTTTGGAAAAAAGCGGAATGCTGAGGTTTGATCAAAAAATAATCATCGTCGTTAGGTTTGATCGCTTCGATAATCTCTTCACTTTGTGGGTTAGTGCACTTTTCGATGATTTTTTTGAAATCCGCTTGCCACAATCCGTAATGATCATTAACATAGATGACAGGCAGGCGATTCTTCAAAGCATATGTTTTTAATGCGATTAAATTCGGTAATATCTCTTTCGTATGCTGTAATAGTTTTTCGCCACCGTGAAAAGCAAAATCATTGATCAGATCAATGAAAACGACAGCTGTATCATCAAATTTATCCATTATGCTCCCCCTTTGTGGAATGTATTCTAACAGATTCATCTTACCTAATTATTTCCTATACTTATTTTTTCAAACTTTTATAGAAATGATGTGTGATTCATGGAAGATGAAAAATTTATGCAAGAAGCCATCAAAGAGGCATTGAAAGCAAAA
>CALKWU010000211.1 GCA_938004015.1 uncultured Oceanobacillus sp. | reverse complement strand
TTTTGCCCTTTCATGAAAAGGAGGCGCCAAATGTCTTGCGGTTTTGCTTCATATTCCGCTTCTTCTTTCGTTTCCGCAGTAGTGACCATGTAACAGACGTTGATTTGCGGTTTGTCCATGAAGCTCGAAGGTTCGAAGCTGCTTTTGTAAACATCGAACACTTCTTTCGACATTTCTCCGGTGAAAAATTGGGCATAAGAATACCCAACTCCCCTTTTCCCCGCTTCCCGGGCACTATCCCCTGTCGAACCGAGCAACCAAACTTCAGGGAGTGTGACCTGGCTTGGAGTTGCCAGTGTGTATTGGTATAACGGATCATCCGGAACTTCATCATTGATCAGCTGTAACGCCGTATCGAATTTTTCATATAAATGATGTACCATCGGTTGCCGACCTTCCGATAAAGCGTAAATCGAATAATTATCGCCACCCGGTGCACGACCAACACCAAAATCGATTCTTCCCGGTGAAAATGCACTTAACGTTTTGAACACTTCCGCCAGCTTCAACGGGGAATAATGCATCATCATGACGCCACCTGTCCCGATGCGGATATTTTTCGTTTTTGCAGCTAAATGGGCGGCAATGATTTCCGGGGCTGAACTGGCCAACGTATTCGTATTATGATGCTCTGCCATCCACATGCGATGATAACCGAGTTCGTCTCCTAACAAAGCCAACTCTTCCGCTTTTTTCAACGCATCCACCGGTTGATTGCCTTTCGTGATGGGGGCTTGATCCAAGATACTTAATTTCATATACATGACCTCCTGATTTTCCAAATAGTTCCGAATCTCCTCGGCGAATTTACCCGGAACATTATCCGTTTCATTGTAATCCTATACATGTAAGTATAATTTACCCAGATTGGATTACTACTATTTTGCTTGCAAAGTATTCATTTTACTAAAAGAGAAACTCTAGGTAAGATAAAGATAAATCTGAAAAATTGAGGGGGACTCATGAATGGATACGATTATGGAAGCAATCGGCATTGAAGTCGTTGAAGTGACGGAAGAGAAAGTAGTTGCTACGATGCCTGTCCACGGGCCGACAAGACAACCGTACGGACTGCTTCACGGAGGAGCATCCGTCGTCTTGGCAGAAACCGTCGCAAGTGTCGGGAGCATGAATATCGTCGGAAGCGAAGGTAAAGCAGCTGTCGGGTTGGAAATCAACGCAAACCATATCCGTAGCATCCGGGAAGGGAAAGTAAAAGCAGTCGGTGTGCCATTACATACCGGAAGAAAAACCCATGTTTGGGACATCAAAATCACGGACGAAGCGACCGGCAAGTTGATATGTGTATCCCGCTGCACCGTTGCCATCATCGATCAACCGGGACAGACAGGGACAGTCCCTAATTGACCCAATGGGACTGACCCTGTTTGTCCCATTCTCGGGGTATTAGGATATGAACATACAGAACAGAAAACTAGGGTTTTTCTTCGTCATTTGTGGAGCGACGTTCTGGGGAGTCGGCGGGACGGTTGCCCAGAAATTGTTCCAAGATTTCCAAGTGGAACTGGATTGGCTCGTCGCGACTCGTTTACTCTTTGCCGGACCCCTGCTTCTATTCATCCAGTATTTGACAAGAGACAGGACACAAATTTTCGGTGTTTGGAAAAATAAACGAAATGCTTTCCAGCTAATCATCTTTGCCCTTTTCGGCATCCTCGCCGTGCAATATACATACATGGCTTCCATCGACCACGGAAATGCCGCAGTCGCTACTTTGTTGCAATATCAGGCACCGATTATGATCATCATTTATATGCTCTTCCGCAAACAGATGGTTTTACGGCAAAAAGATATCATCGCAGTGCTTTTATCTCTTTCCGGCTGTTTTCTATTGTTGACGAATGGTACACTATCAAGTTTATCCGTTCCGCTTCCAGCCATTATCTGGGGAATTCTATCGGGAGCAGCCCTTGCTTTTTACACATTATATGCCGCTTCCTTGCTTGCCTATTTTGACTCGCTCGTCATCGTCGGCTGGGGAATGGTGATTGGAGGAATTGTACTCAGCTTCTTTCATCCGCCATGGCAAGATTTTCCGATGCTATCCGTGGAAGGTTATGGATATGTCTTATTCGTCGTCCTATTCGGAACGATGCTCGCTTTTTGGTTTTTCATCGAAAGTTTACATAGTCTCTCCCCGAAAGAATCGAGTTTAATCGGTAGTTTGGAACCGGTTGCCGCTGTATTGACAACGGTGTTTTGGCTCCATGAACCATTTGGCATGTTCCAATGGATCGGTACGACATGCATCATTGCCATGATCATCTATATGGCGCTCGGGGGAGATGAACAAGCCGTTCAACGTTAAAACGTTAAAAGGACGTCCATTCACGGGACGTCCTCATTTTTATTTGATTTCAATCCGTTTGGCAGAACCATCTTTGTCTGGTTTCAATTTTGGCAAAGTGATCTGCAGTACTCCATCTTTCAAAGTCGCATCGACTTTATCCTGATCGATGTTTTCCACATAGAAGGAACGGACAAATTCACCAAAATGGCGCTCTTTCCGGATGAAGCGATCATCTTTATCCCGTTCTTCCTTTTCGTCTTCACGTTTCGCACGGATGGTCAGTTGGTTATTTTCGATTTCAATTTGGATATCATCTTTGGAGAATCCTGGAAGGTCTGCTTCGACGAGATATGCATCGTTGCTTTCTGTAATGTCTGTGCGGAGTGATTGGTAATCTTTGCTTACGGAAGGGAAAAAGTCTTGATTGAACACATCATCAAAAACTTTCGTAAAGCGCTCCATGATGTCATCTCTTCTACGGTTGAAAGGCCTTAGTTCAAACATTCCAAACTCCTCCTTGATTATTTTATCCTTCTACTTTTATTATATATGTTCAACATTGCTCAAAGTTGAACAAATTATTACTAAATTATGGATATTTTGTGAAAATTCACTTCTGTATCCGCCTTCTTTTGTTTTTTATGAATTTCATCATAAATTCCCAACTCTTTTGATGGTATAATAGTAGTAGAAATAAGCGAAGGAGTGGTTTCTATGGAGTCTACCAAACCTGCAAAACAAGTTCTCATTAAGCACAAAGAGCATCAGAACGTCCAAGAGTTTGCCGCTATGCTTGAAAGAATTGCACAAAAACTGAGGGAAGAAGGGAAATTCACTTTCGTACAAGGAACGGAACAAATCGAAGTCACCCCTGCCGAACAAATCAAAACCGAGTATGAGTATATTGTCAAAGGAGATAAACACGAATTCGAGATTGAATTCGAATGGTACACGGGAGATCCTGAACCAAAAACGATGTCGATCGAATAATCGGCAGGACATTTAGGTTGAACACCTAAATGTCTTTTTAATTTGCAGTAAACCCCGATGTTTCTGGATGATATGACTCCTTTTGGGAATCCTAAAGGCAAACATATGAAAGACAAGGAGCCTGATCATG
>CALKWU010000210.1 GCA_938004015.1 uncultured Oceanobacillus sp. | reverse complement strand
TCGATGAAAGACATGTTGGAAAAAGCGAAAGATGAGAAGTACGCTGTTGGTCAATTCAACATCAATAACTTGGAATATGCCCAAGCGATTCTACAAGCTGCGGAAGAGGAGAAATCTCCTGTCATTTTAGGAGTCTCTGAAGGAGCAGGTAAATATATGGGTGGATTCAAAGTTGTCGTCGCCATGGTGAAAGCGTTGATGGAAGAATATGGAACGTCGGTGCCGGTAGCCATCCACCTGGATCACGGTTCAAGCTTTGAAGCATGTGCCAAAGCAATTCATGCCGGATTCACATCTGTTATGATCGATGCATCCCACGAGCCGATCGAGGACAATATCGCCCTTACGAAAAAAGTTGTCGAACTTGCCCACATCCATGGGGTATCCGTCGAAGCGGAAGTCGGAATCGTCGGCGGTGAAGAAGACGGAGTGGTAGGTAAAGTCATGTATGCCGACCCGGCAGAATGTAAACAACTTGTCGAGGAAACGAATGTCGACTGTTTGGCGCCTGCATTGGGTTCTGTCCATGGTCCTTACAAAGGGGAACCGAACCTCGGTTTTGAAGAAATGCAAGAAATCATGAACTTAGTGCAAGTTCCGCTCGTACTTCACGGTGGAACAGGCATTCCGTTGAAAGATATCCAACGGGCTATTTCCCTCGGTACTGCAAAAATCAACGTCAATACTGAAAACCAAATGGCACAAACCGAAGCCGTCCGGAAAGTGCTCGAAGAAAAACCTGATTTGTATGACCCGCGTAAATACTTGGGGCCAGGCACCGAGGCAATTAAAGAAACAGTGAAACAAAAAATGCGTGAATTCGGTTCATCACAAAAAGCATGATTCATTGGATGCTGTGTTCATTGATCAATAATGGGAGGGGATCATGAGTGAAGTTTTTTATTGATACGGCAAACATCGAAGAGATCCGTGCTGCCAACGCACTCGGAATCTTGGATGGCGTGACGACGAATCCGACACTCGTTGCCAAAGAAGGGGTATCTTTTCACGAGCGGTTGAAGGAAATCACGAACGAAGTCTCTGGATCTGTGAGTGCTGAGGTCATTTCTGAAGATGCGGAAGGGATGATCGAAGAAGGAAAAGTCCTTGCGACGATCGCCCCAAACATCACGATCAAAGTGCCGATGACGTTGGAAGGTTTGAAAGCAGTGAAAACTTTCACTGATCTCAACATCAAAACAAACGTTACTTTGATTTTCAATGCGAACCAAGCGTTGCTTGCCGCCCGGGCTGGAGCGACGTATGTCTCCCCGTTTTTAGGCCGTCTCGATGACATCGGTCATGAAGGAATGGAATTAGTCCGGACGATTGCGGAAATTTTCCGTATCCATGAGATCGATACAGAAATCATTGCCGCATCGATCCGTCATCCGGTGCATGTGACCGAAGCGGCAAGAAGCGGCGCACATATTGCGACGGTTCCTTACAGTGTCCTTGAACAACTCGTGAAACATCCGCTCACCGACCAAGGAATCGAACGCTTCTTGAAAGATTGGGAAAATGCAAAGAAATAGCATAAAATGAACGTAGACAGATAAAATAAAATGAATAGAAGTCTGCTTGTCCCTTCCTGCCCCAATTTTACGGAACGGATAAGCAGACTTCAAAATAGCCTCATTATTAGGAGCGAGTTATCATATGCAAAAAATATTGATTGAAGGTGGACATCCTCTAAACGGAAAAGTGCGGATAAGCGGCGCAAAAAACAGTGCAGTCGCTTTGCTTCCGGCAGCGATTTTAGCAGATTCCGAAGTGACGATCGAAGGATTGCCGAACATTTCCGATGTCCATATATTAAGCGACTTATTGGAAGACATCGGTGGAAAAGTGGCTTGGGAAAACAACAATATCACAGTCAATCCGGAAGACATGATCGCCATGCCGCTTCCAAATGGCAAAGTGAAAAAGCTCCGTGCGTCGTATTATTTCATGGGTGCGATGCTCGGCAAATTCAAAAAAGCGGTCATCGGTCTACCGGGCGGCTGTTTTTTAGGCCCACGTCCAATCGATCAGCATATTAAAGGTTTTGAAGCCCTCGGTGCAACCGTCACCAATGAACAAGGCGCCATTTACCTCCGCGCCGATGAACTGCGCGGTGCAAGAATTTATTTGGACGTCGTCAGTGTCGGAGCGACGATCAACATCATGCTTGCCGCCGTCCGGGCAAAAGGGAAAACGATCATCGAAAATGCGGCGAAAGAACCGGAAATCATCGATGTTGCGACCCTTCTCACCAACATGGGTGCAAAAATCAAAGGCGTCGGAACCGACATCATCCGTATCGAAGGTGTTCCGAGCTTGAAAGGATGCAGACATACGATCATTCCCGACCGGATCGAAGCGGGCACGTATGCCATTGCAGCCGCTGCTCAAGGGGAAGAGGTCATCATCGACAATGTCATTCCGGAACATATCGAGTCCCTGATCGCCAAACTCCGTGAAATGGGTGTCGCCGTGGAAGAAAGCGATGAACAAATTTTGATCCGACCGGCGGAAAGCTTGAAAGCAGTCGATATCAAAACTTTAGTTTATCCCGGTTTTCCGACCGATCTTCAGCAACCGTTCACCACATTACTTACGAAAGCGGAAAATACCGGTGTCGTCACTGATACGATTTATTCCGCCCGCTTGAAACATATTGACGAACTTCGCCGGATGAATGCGGAAATCAAAGTGGAAGGCGGTTCGGTCATTGTATCCGGGCCTAGTAAATTGGAAGGCGCCAAGGTGAAGGCGTCGGATTTGCGGGCAGGAGCAGCTTTAATCATCGCCGGACTGATGGCAAACGGCATTACGGAAATCACCGGCATCGAACATATCGACAGAGGCTATGAAAACATAACGGAAAAACTGTCGGCCCTTGGCGCCCGCATTTGGCGTGAAGAAATGACAGAAGAAGAAATCATCCAGTTCCAAAATTCATAAACCAAATCGGATGTTTTCCTCCGATTCTTTCATTGAATGTCCTTTTGGGATGAGGAACATTTTAGGAAAGAGGAGAGGAAAAAATGGAAAGAAGTTTGTCGATGGAACTCGTCCGGGTGACGGAAGCGGCCGCTTTGTCCAGCGCCCGTTGGATGGGGAGAGGCTCGAAAAACGAAGCCGATGAAGCTGCGACGACTGCGATGCGCCGGGTATTCGATACGATACCGATGGAAGGTGTCGTCGTCATCGGTGAAGGGGAAATGGATGAAGCGCCGATGCTTTACATCGGAGAAGAGCTCGGCACGGGAGATGGCCCGGGTGTCGATGTGGCAGTCGACCCGTTGGAAGGGACATCAATCGTCGCCCATGGGACTTGGAATGCTTTATCCGTCGTCGCTATTGCCGACAGAGGGAATCTCCTCCATGCTCCGGATATGTATATGGATAAAATAGCGGTAGGCCCGGATGCGGTCGGGAAAATCGACATCAACAGACCGGTGATTGATAATCTTGAAGCCGTGGCGGAAGCCAAAAACAAAAAAGTGGAAGATGTGCTCGTCACCGTTCTCGATCGTCCGCGCCACGAAGAACTCATCCAGGAAATCCGTGAATCCGGCGCCCGTATCAAGCTGATTTCCGATGGTGATGTGGCAGCCGCCATCAATACGGCATTCGAATGGACGGGTGTCGATATTTTGCTCGGTACCGGTGGCGCTCCGGAAGGTGTTCTCGCAGCTGCCGCATTGAAATGCCTCGGTGGAGAAATCCAAGGAAAACTGAAACCGAAAAATGATGAAGAACTCGCTCGTTGTAAAAAAATGGGGATTGATGATATCGATAAAGTGTTTTACATGGATGACTTCTGTAGTGGAGATGACGCGATTTTCGCCGCAACAGGAGTCACCGATGGAGAATTGTTGAAAGGCGTGCAATTCAAAGGATCCAAAGCAACGACTGAGTCTGTCGTCATGCGCGCCAAAAGCGGAACCGTCCGCTTCATCCAAGGCGAACACAGCCTCGTGAAAAAACCGAATTTAGTCATGAATAAATGAATATATGTTTGATTGCAAAAGAGGAAAAATTGTGGAAAATTCAGGGATATAACAACTTTGAATATGGAAAATCCGAACAATTTCACTGAATAGCTCCTGAAAGTTATGGAGACTCCAGCGGGAGCCAAGGCAGAACGAGACCCCGCAGAACGGCCGTGCGAGGCAGGCTCATAACGCCGCGTCCTGTGGCAATGCCTGGGGCTGCGTTGCTCGCCCCATCAAAAGCCTTGCACCAGCACGTCCTTTGCGTCGGAGGCTCGTCGGCCGCTGCGGCATAGAAAACACTGTGAGAAACGACCAAAGGGAGTTTCTCACAGATGTCGCACTTGTACCCGG
>CALKWU010000209.1 GCA_938004015.1 uncultured Oceanobacillus sp. | reverse complement strand
AAAAAGGTATTGACCTTTTATTTAAACCGTTGTATGATTATCGGCAATATCATAAACCGATGCGGAAACAAGTGAAACGACGCTTGTCGATCCGATGGTATACATCCATTCCATATCGCAGAAATCGATGACGGGAACAAAGGAACAATGTCCCGGTACTCCCAGAGATCCGGGGTTGCTGGAAGCCCGGAAGTACCGATTGTTCTGACATCGTCCCCGAGTGCCTTTCTGAACGGCCGGAATCGAAGGCCCATTAGGTCAGGCCAGGTGTAAGCTCATTGCACCTGTTATCCAAACCGAGCTGGTTTTCAGCTCGATGAGGCAGTATTCGTGAGGATGCTGTGAATATGGGTGGTACCGTGGAAAGTAGACGCTTTTCGCCCCAGTAAACATGCACATTAGGCTTGTTGTGGGGTGAATAGCGTCTTTTTTATTTCAGCAATCAAGAAAAATAATGAGGGAGGTATACGAATGGCGGTTGAAGCAAAACAAATGACGGAAACTGGAAAGGAGTTCGTAATGGGGGCGGATTTGCTGATTGAAGCTTTGGTGGATGCTGGCGTGGAAAAAGTTTTCGGTTATCCCGGAGGTGCGGTTTTGCCGATTTATGATGCGATGTTCCGCCATGACTTTCCCTTTGAACACATACTTTGCCGGCATGAACAAGGTTCAATCCATGCGGCGGAAGGATATGCCAGGGTCACTGGGAAACCTGGTGTAGTCATTGCCACATCAGGCCCGGGAGCGACGAATCTGATTACCGGAATCACTGATGCGATGATGGATTCTTTGCCGCTCGTCATCATCACCGGTCAGGTCGGACAAAACGTCATCGGAACCGATGCATTCCAGGAGGCCGATGTCCTCGGGCTCACGACACCGATCACGAAATACAATTATCAGGTTCAAGATGCAAAAGATTTGCCCCAAATTGTTCATGAAGCTTTTTATATCGCAACGACGGGTCGACCAGGTCCGGTTCTCATCGATATTCCAAAAAATATTTCGGCAGACCGGACGACCGTCGCAAATGTCGATAAGACAATCAACTTGCCGGGTTATCAGCCGACCGTCCATCCAAATGCACTTCAGTTGCAAAAGTTGGCACAGCTCTTGGAGCGTGCAGAGCGACCGGTGCTGTTGGCAGGAGCGGGAGTATTGTTATCCGATGCGGCGGATCTTTTGCAGAAGTTTGCAGAGAAATATAAGCTGCCGGTCGTCAATACGTTGCTCGGCCTTGGAAGTTTTCCCGGCGAGCATGAGTTGTTTCTCGGAATGGGTGGCATGCATGGGACGTACACTGCGAACATGGCACTGTACGAAACCGATTTGCTCATCAACATCGGTGCCCGGTTTGATGACCGCTTGACAGGGAAAGTGACCAACTTCGCACCGAAGGCAAAAGTCGTCCATATCGACATTGACCCTGCGGAAATCGGAAAAATCATTCGGACAGATGTGCCGATTGTCGCTGATGCGAAGAAAGCGTTGGAAAAGCTGCTGGAATTTGAAATGAATGAACCGCAAACTGCGGAGTGGCTGGCAAAACTTATGGAGAACAAAGTGGATTATCCTTATTGGTACAACCGGAATGAAGAAAAGATCTCACCCCAGTGGCTCATCGAAAAGATTTACGAACTGACAGAAGGAAAAGCGATCGTCACGACCGACGTGGGACAGCATCAAATGTGGGCAGCGCAGTTTTATCTGTTCAACAAACCCCATCAATGGGTCACTTCCGGAGGTCTCGGGACGATGGGTTTTGGACTTCCGGCAGCCATCGGTGCACAACTTGCAAGGCCTGAGGATTTAGTCATCTCGATCATCGGTGACGGTGGATTCCAAATGACGTTGCAAGAACTCGCCGTCATCAGCGAACATCGGATGCCGATCAAAATTTTCATCATCAACAACGAAGCGCTGGGAATGGTCCGGCAATGGCAGGAAAAATTCCATGGGGAGCGATATTCCAGTTCATTGTTCGGTAAAAATCCAGACTTTTTGAAAATCGCAGAAGGTTATGGTATTCGCAGTCTGCTCGTCAGCAATGAAAAGGATGTGCCGGATGTGTTGCAAGATGTGTTCAACTATGACGGACCGGTACTCGTAGATTTCCGGATCGATTGGAGAGAAAAAGTCTATCCAATGGTCGCGCCGGGGAAAGGGATCAACGAAATGGTGGGGGTGGAGCCGTGAAACGGATTATCAGCTGCACCGTACAAAATCGCGGAGGCGTATTAAACAGAATTACCGGAATGTTTTCAAAACGGCATTTCAATATCGAAAGCATTACGGTCGGAGAGTCGGAAGCGGAAGGGTTGGCGAAAATGACCTTCGTAGTGGATGTCGAAGATGAAAACAAACTGGAGCAGCTGACGAAACAGCTCCATAAACAAATCGATGTCATCAAAGTTTCCGACATCACCGAAAAGTCGGTCGTGGCCCGGGAGCTCGCCTTGGTGAAAGTGACAGCCGGAAGCCAAGTACGGCCGGAAATCCAAGGGATCATCGCACCGTTCCGGGGGACAGTCGTCGATATCAGCAAAGAGACGATGACGGTTCAAGTGACGGGAAGTCCTGAAAAAGTCGATGCATTCATTTCGTTGATGAAACCATATGGCATCAAGGAAATAGCCCGGACCGGAGTCACCGCTCTTTTAAGAGGGCATCAATCAAGCCAACATGTCGCAGAAACGAGTAGTTTCACCATATAAAAAATTTGGAAAGGGAGATCAATATGGCAAAAGTTTTATACGAGAAAGATATCAATAACGCAGTGTTACAAGGGAAAACAATCGCAATTATCGGCTATGGGTCCCAAGGTCATGCCCATGCACAAAACTTACGGGATAGTGGCTACGACGTCGTCATTGGTTTACGGCCGGGGAAATCCCAATTGAAAGCCGAGGAAGATGGTTTTAATGTTTATCCGGTAGCTGAAGCGGTGCAGGTAGCCGATGTCGTCATGATTTTGCTTCCGGATGAAGCACAGGCGAAAGTGTATGAAGCAAGCATCAAAGATAACTTGAAACCGGGCAGCGCCCTGGCATTTGCCCACGGATTCAATATCCATTACTCACAAATCGTTCCACCGGATGATGTCGATGTCGTCCTTGTCGCCCCGAAAGGACCGGGTCATCTTGTAAGAAGAACTTATGAAGAAGGAGCTGGAGTTCCGGCATTGTACGGGGTGTATCAAGATGTGACAGGTCAAGCGAAGGAAGTGGCCCTCGCTTATGCCCAAGCCATCGGCGCAGCAAGAGCCGGAGTTCTCGAAACGACTTTCCAAGAAGAAACGGAAACGGATCTTTTCGGAGAGCAAGCGGTGCTTTGCGGTGGTGTCACAAGTTTGATCAAAGCAGGATTTGAAACATTGGTGGAAGCCGGGTATCAGCCGGAAGTCGCCTATTTCGAATGTTTGCATGAAATGAAACTCATCGTCGACTTGCTATACGAAGGCGGATTGGAAAACATGCGCTATTCGATTTCCGATACCGCCCAATGGGGAGATTTTGTATCTGGGCCAAGAGTGATCAACGAAGAAACGAAAGCACGGATGCAAGAAGTTTTGGCTGATGTCCAATCCGGTGCATTCGCCAAAGGTTGGATTTTGGAAAATCAGGCGGGACGTCCACAATTCAATGCGATCAACCGTGCGGAGAACAATCATCCGATCGAAAAAGTTGGAAGGGAGCTGCGCGAACTGATGCCGTTCGTGAAACAGCCGATCCAAGCAAAATAAAGGGGTGCAAAGCAATGTCAAAAATAAAGATTTTTGATACAACGCTCAGAGACGGGGAACAGTCACCGGGAGTGAACCTCAACCAGCAGGAAAAATTGGAAATCGCCAATCAATTGGAACGTCTTGGTGTCGATCGGATTGAAGCAGGCTTTCCGGCTTCAAGCAACGGAGATTTTGCTGCGGTAAAAGCGATTGCGGATACGCTGCAATCCACATCGGTCATCGCTTTGGCCAGGACGGTGAAGAGCGATATCGATATCGCTTGGGAGGCATTGAAAGGAGCCAAGAAACCTGCCATCCATGTTTTCTTGGCGACCTCACCCATCCATATGGAATACAAATTGAAGAAAACCCCGGAAGAAGTGATCCGGACATCGGTAGACATGGTGCGCTATGCCAAGGAAAAATTTCCGGAAGTGCAGTGGTCGGCGGAAGATGCCTCCCGGTCGGATTGGAATTTCCTTGCTAAAATCATAGAACAAGTGATTGATGCAGGAGCGACGATCATCAACTTGCCGGATACGGTCGGTTATACGACGCCGCAAGAGTACGGGAACATGTTCAAGTTCATCAAAGAAAATGTCCCGAACATCGACAAAGCGATTCTTTCCTGTCATTGCCATGATGACCTGGGAATGGCGGTCGCCAACTCCATCGCAGCTGTTGAAAACGGAGCGACACAAGTGGAGGGGACGATCAATGGCATCGGGGAACGGGCCGGAAATGCCGCCTTGGAAGAAGTCGCCGTCGCTTTGAAAATCCGTTCCGATTTTTATCCGTATGAAACGGGGATCAACTTGAAAGAAATCAAACGGACGAGCGATCTTGTCGCAAAATTGACCGGGATGCATGTCCAAGCGAATAAAGCGGTCATCGGACGGAATGCATTCAGCCATGAGTCGGGAATCCATCAAGATGGTGTATTGAAACATGTCGAAACTTATGAAATCATCACTCCGGAAATGGTCGGGGTGAAGGAAGCGAATACGTTATTCCTCGGCAAACATTCAGGAAGGCATGCTTTCAAAGAAAAAGTGAACGAATTCGGTCTGGAGCTCATGGAAGATGAACTGCAAGAAGCGTTCACCCGTTTCAAAAAGTTGACGGACCATAAAAAAGAAGTGACGGACGATGATATTTATACGATTCTGATGGAAATCAAAACCGATTCGAACCAAATCGCCAAGTATGTCCTCGATAGTTTTCAAGTCTATTATGGAACGGCGAACACCCCGACGGCGGTCGTCCGCTTGATCACGCCGGACGATAAGAAGTTGGAAGGGGCATTGACCGGAAACGGAAGTGTGGAAGCTCTCTATAAAACGATCGACAGTTTGATGGAGGAAGAATTGGATTTGATTGATTACCAACTTAATTCGGTCGGTGGTGGAAAAGATGCATTGGCGGAAGCGTACGTGCAAATGAAGGTGAACGGTGAAGTAGTGAATGGAAGGGGCTCGCATCAAGATGTGTTGGCGGCTTCGGCCCATGCGTTTTTAAACGCAGTGAATCGTTATAAACTGCATCATCGTGCGGTGGAGAAAGAAGAGACGGTCGCCCAATAACGGGCATTTGAAAATGAGGAAGGGGAGATCCATCATGGAAAAACAGATTGTGTTGCTTCCGGGTGACGGCATCGGGAAAGAGGTTATGGAGAGCGCAAAAGAAGTGATGGAAGTGGTGGCTGCGGATTTTGATCATACGTTTGTTTTTCATGAATACAAGATTGGCGGTGCGGCAATCGATGCATATGGAGAACCCCTTCCGGCCGAAACACTCGCTGCTTGCGAAAAAGCCGATGCGATTTTACTAGGTGCTGTCGGCGGTCCGGAATGGGAAAACAGACCGGTGCATCAGCGGCCGGAACAAGGGTTACTGCAACTCCGCAAGAAACTCGGCTTATTTGCCAATCTCCGTCCAGTCAAGTTGCTTCCGGCCTTAGCGCATGCCTCTCCTTTGAAAGAAGAGGTCGTTGCAGCAAGTGATATTTTGATCATCCGGGAATTGACCGGCGGGATTTACTTCGGAAAACCGAGTGAAAGACGGAATGAAGGAAACGCGGTCGTCGATACGCTCCATTATAATCGCTATGAGATGGAGCGGATCATCGAGAAAGGATTTGAAACAGCGATGACCCGCAAGAAACATCTCACTTCAGTCGATAAGGCGAATGTGTTGGAATCAAGCCGGATGTGGCGGGAAATCGTGGAAGAGAAAAGCAAGGATTATCCGGAAGTGAAGGTGGAGCATGTACTGGTCGATGCGTGCGCCATGAAATTGATTACAAATCCGAACCAATTCGACACGATCGTAACGGAAAATCTCTTCGGTGACATTTTAAGTGACGAAGCATCCGTCATCACCGGATCCCTCGGTATGTTGCCGTCCGCCAGTGTCCGTGAAGACGGACTCGGCTTGTATGAACCGGTGCACGGTTCGGCGCCGGATATCGCCGGAAAAGGTATTGCCAATCCGCTCGGTATGATTTTGTCCGCAAGTTTCATGTTAAGGAATTCTTTTGGACTCGTACAAGAGGCGAATGCGATTGAGCGTGCAGTGGATGAAGTGCTCTGGCAAGGTTACTGTACACCTGACTTGGACATCAAAGGCGGTACACAAGTTTCCACAAAAGAAATGACCAGACTCATCATTGACAACTTGTCCGCCCGGAGCATTTCCGCAAGCATCAGCCATATGTATTCTTAGAACATGTTGTGAGGTGAAAATGATGGGAAGACCGAAAACGATTATCGAAAAAGTTTGGGAACAGCATGTCGTCCACCGGGAAGAAGGGAAGCCGGACTTATTGTACATCGACCAACATTTGATCCATGAAGTCACATCACCTCAAGCTTTTGAGGGTCTTCGCCTTTCCAACCGCAAAGTGCGTCGCCCTGATTTGACGTATGCGACGATGGATCATAATGTTCCGACACGGGATCGGCACCATGTGAAAGATGATATTTCTCGGAAACAGATGGAGACGTTAAGGAAAAATTGCGAGGAATTCGGGATTAAGCTTGCCGATATGTTTCATCCGGATCAAGGGATCGTCCATGTCATCGGTCCACAGCTCGGTTTGACACAACCGGGGAAAACAATCGTCTGTGGTGACAGTCACACTTCCACCCACGGAGCATTTGGCGCCCTTGCATTCGGAATCGGAACGAGTGAAGTCGAACATGTGCTGGCGACACAGACGATTTGGCAAGATCGGCCGAAAACTTTGAACGTGAAAATCGTCGGTGAACTTGGTCCGGGGGTGACGGCAAAAGACTTGATCCTTGCGATCATCGCAAAATTCGGTGTTCGTTTCGGAACTGGGTATATTATGGAATACACCGGTGATGTCATTCAAAAATTATCGATGGAAGAACGGATGACGATTTGCAATATGTCCATAGAAGCAGGTGCAAGAGCCGGGTTGATTAGCCCTGACGAAACGACCGTTGAATACTTGAGGGGACGGGAATATGTTCCAAAAGGCGAGGAATTTGAAAAAATCAGCAAAGAATGGCTTGCCCTCGCGACGGATGAAGGGGCGACTTATGACCATACTGTCGTTATGGATGCCAGCGAAGTGGAACCACAAGTGACGTGGGGAACGAACCCATCCATGTGTGTTCCGGTAAGTGGTTCAACGCCGACGATAGCAGAATCGGGAAATCCGGATGAAGTGAAGCGGGCGCTCGAATATATGGGCCTATCGGAAAATCAACCGATTACTTCCATCGAAATTGATCATGTTTTCATCGGATCATGTACGAACTCGCGTTTAAGTGATTTGCGGAAAGCGGCGCAAATTGTCGAAGGTAAAAAAGTGAAAGATCATATTAAAGCGATCGTCGTTCCGGGATCGTTCAGTGTCAAACTCCAGGCGGAAGCGGAAGGAATCGACAAAATTTTCAAAGATGCCGGATTTGAATGGCGGGATTCCGGTTGCAGCATGTGCCTTGGAATGAATGATGACATCGTTCCACCCGGCGGACGCTGTGCATCGACATCGAACCGGAATTTCGAAGGAAGACAAGGAAACCGTGCCCGTACGCATCTTGTCAGTCCGGAGATGGCGGCGGCTGCAGCGATAGAGGGACACTTTGTCGATGTCCGCCATTATACGGGAGTATTGCAGTAAGAGGAGGGAACACAATGGAAGCAATCCGACGACATAAAGGTTTGGTTTACCCGTTGAACCGGGCAAACGTCGATACAGACCAGATCATCCCGAAACAATTTTTAAAACGAATTGAGCGAACAGGTTTCGGGCAATTCCTGTTTTACCATTGGAGATTTGAAGATGATGGAAGCCTGAACATAGATTTCAGCATGAACAATCCGAAATATGAAGGCGCATCGATTTTGTTGACGGGAGAAAACTTCGGTTGCGGATCGTCCAGGGAACATGCTCCTTGGGCACTTTTGGACTATGGCTTCAAAGTGATCATCGCACCGAGTTTCGCCGATATTTTCTACAATAATGCGTTGAAAAACGGGATCATCTTGATCAAAATGGAAGGTACCCAGTTCGAACGATGGCAAGAAAAAGCGGAAAAAAATCGCTTATATCTCGATGTCGATTTGGAGAAACAGATCATCACAGACGATGAAGGAAAAAACGTTCCCTTTGATTTTCCCCCATACCATAAAGAAAAATTGTTGAACGGCTGGGATGATATCGCTCTTACCTTATTGCTCGAAGATAAAATCGCAGCGTATGAAGCGAAAAGAACAGCCGGTCAACAAGGAAACATTTGACGAGAGTGAAACAATTGTCATTTCGATTCAACAAATAAATATAAAAGAAACTGAAAATAAGGAGAGTGGCTTTCTTGGGGATTTATTGACAGGTGAGAAAATATATGAAGCATGGAAGCGGTTGTTGCCGCTCGTCCATCAGACACCACTGATGACCTCCCATACCATCGACGATATCGTAGGGAAAAAAGTGTACTGTAAGATGGAAAATCAACAGAAAACCGGCGCCTTCAAATTCCGTGGTGCAACATTCAAGTTGATGAGGTTATCGGAAAAAGAGTTGAAAAAAGGTGTAATCACCGCTTCCGCTGGTAACCATGCACAAGGTGTCGCGTATGCAGCAAGAAAACTCGGCGCAAAGGCTAAAATATTCATGCCTGAAGGGACTCCGTTGGCGAAAGTACATGCCACAAGAAACTACGGAGCAGACGTTGTACTTATAGGTGAAAGCTTTCAGGAGGCGTATGAAGCATCGAAAGAATATGAAAAATCGAGTGGCAGCGTCTATATCCATCCATTTGATGACTACGATGTGATGGCTGGACAAGGAACGATCGCCATGGAACTGTTAAGGCAAGAGGATCGTATCGATTCGATTTACGTGCCGATTGGAGGCGGGGGATTGATCAGCGGCATTGCCGTCGCTTGCAAACATATCAATAGGAATATTCGTGTCGTGGGCGTACAGGCGAAAGGAGCCGATGCGATGTATCAAAGCTTCCATTCTGATGAAGCAAGGTGTCTCGATGAAGTGGATACATTGGCGGATGGCATTGCCGTTAAAGAACCCGGAAAACTGACTATGCCTTTGATCCGAAAGTATGTCGACGATATCGTGACCGTGTCGGATGAAGAAATTTCAGCGAGTATCCTGTTCATGCTCGAAAGGAATAAAACATTGACGGAAGGAGCGGGTGCAACGGCTTTAGCCGGGCTGTTCGCCCATCACCATAAGTTCAAAAGCCGCCATTCCGCCGTCATTGTGAGCGGAGGAAATTTGGACATCGATATGATGGCGAAGATCCAGCATTTGGCGGAAGGGTATTCCCCGGTGGAAAAATTGAAAGAAGCTGCCTTTTACT
>CALKWU010000208.1 GCA_938004015.1 uncultured Oceanobacillus sp. | reverse complement strand
CCTCGGGTAGTCGAGGAAATTTTGACGCACTGGGACTCACAATCCCAAGGTCGAGAGTTTAATGCGATTTTGACCGTCGCCTATAAACCTCGAGTCATCGCTTATTACAAAGAATTTAAAAAACAACTTAAAGAGCGGCATATGCAGTTAAATATTGCGATGACTTTCAGCATCGGGAATGAGAACGAATCAGAAGCACTCGACCCAGAAATCGTTGATGAAATGTTGCAAGATTATGCAGCGTTCACCGGGATCGAATTCAGGGCAGGCGATTCAAGGTTTGGAGAAGAGGCTTATTATGAAGATGTCGTCGAGCGGGCGACCCGTGGAGGAAGTGGCCGCAATCCGAGAAACATTGATCTTGTGATCGTTGCGGACAGGCTGTTGACAGGCTATGACTCGAAACTGTTGAATACGCTATACGTCGACCGGACGCTTGAATTACAAGGGTTGATTCAAGCGTATTCACGGACAAACCGTGTCTACGGGGCAAATAAAGAATTCGGGACGATCATCAATTTCCAATATCCGAGAATAACCGAAGAAATGGTGAATGAAGCGTTGAAGTTGTATGGCAGTGGAGGAAAAAGCAGTAAAGCAATTGTTGAGCCTTACAAGACCGCAGTGGAAAAGTTGGCGATTAAAATAAAGGAAATGATCACCACATTGCCTGACCCGACGACATGGCAAACAATCGAACACGACGAGGAAAAGAAAGAAGCGTTTCTCGATGCTTACCGTGACGCTGCCGAACAAATGAATACCGTGGAGCAGTATTATGAGTATGCATGGGATGATACTGCATTCGGGATCGATGAGCATACTTGGTTACGATACAAAGGTGCTTATAAAAACCTCACGTGGGAACCGGGCGAACCGAAACCACCGACACCGACGAATCCGCTGGCAGGAAAGACAAAATTGGCAGGGACCCAAGTCATCGATGCCAGTCATATTTTGAATTTAATCGGTTCGAAAGCGAGCGTCTCAAATGGAAAACAGACAGTGGACACGGAAACGTTACGCTTGATCTATCAGGAAATAGAAGAATTGAGTAACCTCGGCGACCATGAACAAGCGGAATTATTGAAAGAATTCGTACAAGAGGAGCTCGAGCCCGGCAACGTATCGAGTGAAATGAACTTTGACGAGGCATTTGAACAGTGGAAGAAAAATAAAAAGAACAAGATCATTTACCAAATTTCAAGTGAATACGGAATCGATGGGGCGATTTTTGAAAAATCCGTCGAAGCCTACTCCACGACAACTCCGGAAGACATTCCTTACATCGACGATTTAGTCAGTAGCCTGGATTTTCAATCTGCGACCAATAAACTGGGAAAAAACCAACTGGAACATACCTTTGAACTGACGTCTTATTTAAAGAAAGTCATTCCAACCATCAAATCGAAGTATGATTAAAAAATAGAGGGACAGTTCCGCTGTCCCTTTTTTTGCTAGATCAACATTTTGGTGAAATGTATACTAATGCAGGGCGGAAAAATTCGATAATTCACGTGTCAACAAAGACTTTGAAACGATTAAGAAAAAGTAGATGTCCATCAAGCTGTCGTATTAAAAGAAATGTTGGAACATGATTTGGGTAGGGGATAATGTAAAACTGATTTAAAAATGTACATTTAGCTTTTAAGAGCATCACCGTTAGCAAAATCCTGTATTGATCCAATTTTATGAGTGGTTACATTTTCATTCCAATTTATGTAACTTCAAGATTGCGATGATTCGATCTTGTTCTTCATTATCGGTGCTTAACGCTAAGATACGTTTGCCTCTTGCATAGATCCTGCCTTTTCCGATTTTATTACTAGCCCTTTGCCCGTAAACGATTTCATCGACTGCAGGTCTCTTGTGAATTCTGACTCTTCTAGGTTTTATTCTTAACTTTTCCGAGTCAAAGCTTAAATACATGAGCTGTCTCTCTATTTCTATTTGATCTCTGAAAGCAACAGATTTTAATTGCCGGAAGAAGTATTCATTGAATGACAAATTCGGATAAAGTGATTGAAATCTTACTTTCAGTTGATCCTTACCGTTTATTTCTTGATCAGAAATTTTCGGTCGTGTAAGAGTTTCATGTTCGTTTATTTTTACATATCTGTATTTCCTTATTAAATAATTTAAATTTTCCTCATGCGCTTTGATAGTTGCTAACAAATTTCTTTCTTTTTCCAAGTAATATGATCTCTCATTGGATAATTTGATATTTTCTTCTTCAATTAGCTCCATCAGTTGCCAATTTTCCTCAAGTTCGCGGTCTTTCTCTGCGATCTTCATTTTTAGTTCACTTGATTCCTTGGAAGAGATTGAAAGTTTATTGGTTAAACTCTCAATTTCAATTTCTTTCATTTCCAATTCTTTTTCATATTGAGCTAATTCCTTTTTGTGTCGTTTGATGACTGAAGAGAGATGTTCTATTTCCTTCTCATTTTCTAAATATTTTCGGGACAGTTCGCGTTTATCATCTTCAAATTCCTTTAGAGTTACCTGCAGCTTGTTCAACTCAAGTGTAATGTTGTCTTTTTCTTTGATGTTTGTAACCTTTTCTTGTTCAAGCTGTTGCATTAGAGATTTTAATCTATCGATTTCTTTAGCGTGTTCATTAAGATTTTGGGCTAATTTCCTTTGCTGAAGTTCCAATTCATTCTTTTTCTTTTGTTCTAAAGATAATTGCTTGTCTTTTTCTTTCAATCCTTTTTGTAAATCGACCACTTCAGAATTCAGTATTTCAATTTTTTTCTGTTGTGCATCCAATTTAACTTTTTGAATGGACAATTCTTTTTCTAAAGCATTCTTCGTTTGTAATATTTTCGATCTTTTATCAATTAAGGCATTTTTCTCTTCCTTTAATTGATTGATTTTCCCTTTCAGCTGTACAATATTACTCTCATTGCTGTTTTCCAACTCTTTTTTCATTTTTTGTAGTTGCGATTCTTTATAGTTGATCTCTTTTTCAAGTTCTTGTTTTGTCTTTGTGATTTCCTGGATTTTCAATTCATTTTGTATAATGGCCAATTCCATTTCTAAATCAGGTTCAGGATAATTCAATCTTTGTCTTGCATTGAAACTTTTCTTCTCTTCTTCTGAAAGTTGAAAAGCTGTCATCTCACTTCTGACAAAAGGGTTAAGTTGCTCTCCTGTCTCGGAGAGCGCTGCAACCATATAGATTTGGATGAAAAACAGGCCGACAAAAACGATTAGTGCACTTGGAATCAAAAGAACAATAAAACTGCTTACGATAACGAAACAGCTTTCCTTTGTTTTCTGCAATAACGGCTTATTTTGCCACCTGATCATTTTCTTAAAATCCAGATACGTTGAAAATCCCGAAAGAATTATTGACCAGCTTATGAAATATATAAGATGATTGTTTGCGCTATTTTGCAAAAAAACCATAACAAGGGATGTCAATATGATGATTGGTATGATTGACTTATGTTTATCCAGTAATTTATAAATAACTCTGTCTTTCATCATGTCATTTCACCATTTTTCATTTATAATGCTTATGAGGGGGAATTAATGTGCATAAAGAATCAGTAAAAAAATATTACTTATCCTTCTTCATGAACACTGGACTAATCCTGTTGTCTTTTATATTTTTTACTTTTATTGTAAATTCTGCTTTGCCTTTAGTGGAAAGTTTTAAGAATGATTTGTATTTTATAATCGGAAACGTCGTTAGTCATGCTGAAGTTTTATTTATTACTATCATATTTGTACTAAGTTCAATTTTTCTTATCAGAGGCATTATAAAAAAGCTTATGTTTTTATTCAGTAGAGAAACGAACGAACATGAAATTTACATGGAAAGCGTTGCTGCATGGAATGCCAAAAACTATGATCAAGTAAATGAACATATGAAATTTATATACGAAATTTCACAAAAAGAAAACATCCATAATGTATATACCGAAACTGCAAAAGCGATGCTGCACTTTCAAGAAACTGACTTTTTTGATGGAGCGTTATCAAAAAAGGAAGTGTTATCGATCATCAAAACTTTCTTGAACACTTTAGACCACAAAGAATTATATTTAAATACTATTCATCTAGCATATTCTTACTTGAATCTTATAAAATTGGAAGAAGATATTGATAAAAAAGCGATATATCATCTGATTTGCGCTTACTTATTCCATAGAGCGGATCCATATCGATTCAAAAAACGGATTGATATCGAAATGCGGATTTTTCAGGCCTATTTTGATCAAAACAAAGATTCGATTGCCAAAAGCATTCCCACCGATATTCTAAACATTATGGTTAATCAAGAAAGGCTTGATGAAACTGAATTTAAATACAAAATGATCCCTTTTTTGCGGGAACAGACTGAAATAGCAAAGTAACTCGGGTGGAGTTACTTTATTTTTTCCGCTAAACGCCCCGTAGCGAATCGAAGAGCCTTGATTTCCTTTTGCAGGAGAGAAGGATGGACTCCACTTCTTGTGATGATCACGAATACATCTGGCAAGACATCCAAAACAAAAGTATTCCCTTGTTGAATCGAGGGTTTGATTTGTTGGAGTTCTTCTATTTTATTTGAAAGATAAAGCATCATTTTTTTCTGTCTTTTTTTGATGTGTTCAAAAATCACCCGATTCGCTCGAGAATCAACTAAATTGTCTTTGAGTTTCTGTAGTTTCTTTTGTTTAATTTCATCTTTATGCTTCATATGAACGACGGCTTGATCAATCAAGTTGATGACCGCTTGATTTGTTTTTTGTTCCTGTTGTTTGGAAATGAATCGTTTGATCCTCGTGGAAAGTTTTCCTCCTTGGCTCATTCCGCCAAAGGCACCCAACGTGGCTCCCGTAATTGCCCCAGCAGGCCCGAATAACGCCAATCCAACTATAGTTCCAGCTTTTTGCCCAAGTACTCCTAAAACGGTCCGTGAAGCCGTATTTGTCAAGACGTCTGTGATTGCAACTCTTATAGTGATATCATCATGCCACACCCGTTTGACGTTATAAATGGAATTGACTCCGATTGAAATCAATGGAATTTCAAAATCCAATAAATCGGCGGCATGGTCGATAGTTTTCGAAGTCGCTTCCAACACTTCTCCCCTCGAAAGATTAGATATGTATACGTTCGGGTGTCCTTCGAAAAATGGTGCCAATTCTTCGTTCACAATGACCGGGATGTCCGGATATTTTTCCAAATGCTCCCTGACTGCATACGGGTTGGCCAAGTTTTTCACTTGAAATTTCTGACCGTCGATCAAAATATCCCAACCGGGATTGTTCGGTTCCTCGGGGAATTCGACATCATGACCTTTTGCTTGCAATTCCGCAGCAATCATTTGTTCAGCGACATACCCTTGCAATTGGGTCATGTCACTTGTCTGCACTGAGGTGTTAATGTTTCCTGCAAACTGACTCAACGTAAACAAGGAAAATAAATCTTCACTTCTAGCAAAATCAAGACCCTTAACGACGACTGGACTTATCATGACATAATCATGGATGAACTCGCCAACACTGATTGTTGTGATAAGACCGGTCTGTCTGATCTCTTCCGGGGTTCCGAACAACATCGTCTGCATGTCGTTTTCCCTTTTCTTCTCTTCCATTGCGCAATTCAATGCTTTCTCGTACATGCCCTTTTCCCAATACTCCCAAAAACGTTTGTTCGTAATGCTCATTGTGTTCACTTCCCCATTCATGAATGAATAACGGATGGGTTCAAGTGTTCCAATCCGTAATTTGCTTTTTCCATCGCTTTTAGATCTTGGCGGAGTTCATGGCACTCATCCCGGACCAATCGCAAATTCCGATTTTTTGCGCTGTTTTTCCTATGTTTTTCACGTCGTGTTCGGGACAAGCGGCTCTGTAGTTTGTTCAAATCTTGGATCGTCTCACGTTCGGTCCGGCAAAAGGGGCTGTTGGAGCTGATGACAGCTTCCACCATGTCATCCAATACGTTTTCCAATTGCCTTTCATTTTTTCGGATGTCCATTGCTGTCGGCTGGTTGGCGAGCATTGGCCTCACTTTCTGAAACATCCCGGACGGGTGGCCATAGCCTTGTTTCTTGGATTTTAAAGTGGCGATGTTGTCTTTGATGTACAAATATCTCCGTTTTTTGCGGTCGAATTCTTTGCCGACTGTCAATTTCGTCAGGTCGACCCGTTGGATGGTGGATTTGATTTTCCGTTTTTCGGCGAGAATCTGTTGTTTGGTTAATGAGAGATCGGAACAAAGTTGCTTGATTTCTTTATTCAAACGAGCGATTTCAGCCGTCAATGCGTTTTCCTTTCACAGACTCGGAGATTTTGGAATAGCTTGACGTCAGTGAAGAAGATGAGAGCTCATAAAGTGATATTTGTTTCAAACACACTTTATGAGCATTAAAACTTCAAAGAGTTAAATCTAGAATAAATAATACATAGAATCTGATAATTACTTCTTATTACTTTCTTTGTTTAGCTTGTTTCGCCAACAATTTAGCATAAGGAATTGCATGTTTTGCTACATCAAATACATTAACAATACCGGGTTTATTAGCATTGATTTCAATAAGAAATATTTCCCTGTTTTTATTAATTGCAATATCTAAAGCTAATTCATTCATATTTTCATCATAGAGATTTTCGAAGACGTCTGCGATTTTTCTTGAAATTTTTTCTATGTGTTTCTCCATCTTGACGCAGTGTTCATTTCCAAAGTTTCTCTGTAAAAAACCAGTTAGATTACTGATATATCCACCTTTTATCATGGCTGAAATGGTAGCATAGTTCACTCCTATTCTTGGATATATTATAACAAATGACCAATTTCCTTTTTCGTCTTTCATCATATGCACCCTAATATCAAACGGTTGTCCATCAACGGTTCTTGTTTCTATATATTCTTGGACAATGAATGTTCCTTTTTTAAGTAGATCTCTTAGATAGTTCGAAAGAGAAAATTCACTGTGATTTTCTTCTTTTTCACCTATTACCATGAAATATGAACCATCTTCTTCTTTTGAAATAAAGTGGACACCCTTAGCGAATGACCCAACTTCGGGCTTCAATATAACCTTTCCATATTTATCAATATAATTAAAGATATCTTTTACACGTTCGACTTTCTGATACGGAATAATCAGTTCATCAACTTTTCCACTTCCTTTCAATTTATCGTAAACTTCCAGCTTACTGATAGAGTTACCATAAAACTCATTAGTGAAAGGAATACCATCCAATTCCTGGTAAACGAGGTTGTATCTTCCAACGCCTCTCAAACGGAAGCGATCATAGATGACATCCGGGTACTCGACGACTTTTTCCACCCATTGTTTGTTTTCATAGAATTTCCCGCGAATAAGCATTTCATCAAAATCAATGTCATTAGGACGAAAAACATAAAAGTGTACGTCCTCATAGTTGGCGACATATGCACAGGCAACCGCCAATTCTTCCTCTTCTTTTCCACTAACCAACATGCCGATTTTTGTTTTATCATCAAGATTTGCCCATTCCAAATTAGTCGCTCTGGCGTTGAATTGTCCTTTCATATCAGGCATTTCCTGGAATTCATTCGTATTGACGATCCCATTTTTTGCTAAATATATGGCATAGGCAATCGTGTTTTGCGCTCTTTCTTTTTCATGAAATGTCGACTGAGGCCCATTATTAACCTCGTGTAACCAAAATCTGCCGTTTTTATCGATGGTAAGGTCAAGTCCCAACTCATCCAATGCAAAGCCATACAATTTATCAAGATGTTTGGATAGGTTAAGGGAAAGTTCTCGTAATTCTTTGGCGTAAGATTTTCCTTTTTCACCGAACTCTTCCTGTAAAAACGAGTCAAAATCTTGAGTTCTTCCACCACGACTGATATTACTCAAAATACTTTTCTTTTGACCAATACGTGGATATATTCGTGTGATTTGCCATTTGCCTTCACCGTTTTTTTGCATATGGGCACGGAAGTCGAATGGTTCTCCCTGTTTTGTCCTACTTTCGATATATTTTTGAATCATATAACTGCCTTTTCGTTTTAAGGCGACATCTTGAATCCACTCTTCAAATGTTTGTTTGCCAAAGACCCGTTCCTGGTTATGATCACGTACGATATAATGATTTCCCTTTTTTTCGATAAAATAGATGTTTTCCCCACGTCTACCCAATATTGGTTTTAATACTCCCCGACCATGCTCATCTATGAAATCAATCACCACTGAGATATCGGTAACACCTCTAAAGAAAGCTAATAATTCAGCGTACTTGCGATATTTTACCATCTTTTTTGGTAGATATAGTTTGTTTCCAACAAAGAAACTAGTAAAGGGAATCATTCTCCGTAATTTTCTATCGGCAATGGATTGTTGAGCACGTGATACTGAACCAATATTATGGATGATATCTGGAAGGGAGGTTGTTGTTTTCTCCCACTTTCCATCTTTATAAATATCTGCATTGACTGTTCTTCTATCAAGATCCACATCGTTAGAACTGAAAAAGACTAGTTTTACATCTTGTTCTTCGGCTGCATCTATCAAAGCATGGATTCTTTCTTTTGGATAAGCCTTAAGTGGATCATAAGAATCCATGTAAACACCGATTTTTATTTGTTTCTGTTCAATGGTATCGGTATATGTTGAAAATGCATCTCTAAGTTTTCTTAGTTGAGGCGATAAAGAAAACTGTATGATTTCGGCTATCTTAATGAAGTTCCCATGTTCTAATTCACGGGCGATGAACAGCAAATATTGTTCTATTTTATCTCTTTCTTTTTTTCTAGTTTCCACTTTGTAGGAAAGAAGTAACTTATTAATTGATTCAAAACCTTCAACTATTGAACTGAACATAAAAATACTTTGATTCAGCTCTCTATTTTTTACCAAGTCAGAAAAGTGATCTGTTGCTTCAATCAATGTATCCAAAATATTTTTCACTTGCATGATTTGTTTGTCGTCTAATTTGATCATTGGAGCACTCCTTAAATGTACTTATATCTATATCTTATATCGGTTTTTACAGCTTGTTTTGTAGATGATGGGAGACTTTAAAAAAATTTTATTTAAACATTAAACATTTTAGGAAACTTGTCGATATAAGAATCGGAACATCAAATGAGTCATAGCTTTGGCCAATACCTAACGATGGGTAGAAATTTCGGTTATGAACTCAAAAGATGTTTGGAAGAGTTAATAATTCCCTATATGGAATTATTATAACAAAGCTTGCCAAATGGATGTGGCTTGCAAGAAAAAATGACATGGAGGTATGTAGAAATGATTATCAATCACAACATTTCTGCTCTTAACGCACATCGTCAGTTGGGAGCAAACCAAAACGCTGTACAGAAGTCTTTGGAGAAGCTGTCTTCCGGACTACGGATTAACCGTGCTGGAGATGACGCTGCAGGTCTTGCAATCTCTGAAAAAATGCGTGGACAAATCCGCGGATTGGAGATGGCACAGAAAAACGCACAAGACGGTAAATAAGAAATGCCGCTCTAAGCAGCAATGCTTAGATGATAACTCCGTGAATTCGGTGGAACCCCAAACCAGCTGGATGGTCAGTGGATGGTGGGCAATACCGAGCCAAGCCCAG
>CALKWU010000207.1 GCA_938004015.1 uncultured Oceanobacillus sp. | reverse complement strand
ACAAAATCCTCAACCTCGTGCGCAGTGGGACAAAAAGGGTCAGTCCCTAAATGTCCCAATTGGGTCGAACGGGACTGTCCCTTTTCGCCCCAGTTTGTGAACTTGTGTATACTTGCAAGTGGGACAAACGGGGACAGTCCCTTTTTGACACAAACTTGGAATTGATGCGATAGTCGGGACAATTGAAGACAGACCACCTTTGCCCTACCTTATTCCTGCAGCCCGTCGTTCTCTCGATCCCAACGGTTCAAATTTTCATTCAGCTTTTCAGCGACTTTTGTGTAATACAGATAGTAACCTGTCCAATACACACTATAGATGGCCGTGAAGATGAGGGCAGATATAATGATTGCGAAAGGCGTAAACGGTACCCATTCACCGATAAATGCGACGATGAAATAAACGACGATCGACATCACAAAATGGATGACGGTCTGCTTCAAGATGCTCATGCCGTTTTCCGAAAAAATCAAAGAAGATAGACCGAAATAAATCCCTAAAATAAAGGATAAAAGCATATGAAACCAAATTTCGGAAACCGTCGCATGCGTTCCGGTGAATTTCAAAATGGTGATTGCGATAAATGTAACAATCCCACCCATAGCAATCCCATAAATGCTTCTTCTAAGTGCTTCTTTAATCATCCGCTTGTCCTCCCATCTCCAAACGCTTTTTTATGCCGCTCACATATTTCCTTGTAATGTATTCCTTACTTCCTGATTGGAAAAAAACACATAAATTTCCATTAAATGACAGTTCAAAGCGCTCAATTTGATTCAAGTTTCCGATGACGGATTTGGAAAACCGCATAAAATCGTATGGAGCCAAAACTTCTTCGATTTCATACAACTTCATACGGATTTCCACATGACGCTTTCCCATACATGCATATACTTTCCGTTTTTCTGCATATACATAATCGATATTTTTCGGATCAAGCAGCACCGTTTGCTCGTCCTCGATGCCAAAAATACGTCTCCGTAATTTTCCCTTGATGATTGCAACGATTTCTTCCAATTCTTCTGTCCATTCATTCGTCTGAATGGTTATGGACGGTTCCGAATGTTTATCATCAATATCAATAAGAATCTTCAACAGGCAGCCTCCTTTCACCTACCCTTTCGCCCGGCGTAAAAAGCTCGGATAACGTAAGAGTGCTAGGACAAAACCTGCGATACCGAAGCCGAGAAGGATAAGCAATACTTGGAAGAAAAATCCAGATTCCAGCGTCCCCGCCATCGCCTCTTGAAAAGCTTGATGTGCCCAATATTGTGGTGTGAAGCGGCCCACTGTCTGCAGGAAGTCAGGCATCATATCGATTGGCATCCACAAGCCACCAAGCACCGCTCCACCAAGAGCAATGATTTGCGTGATCGCTATCCCCATATTCGATGTTTTCACCATTACAGCGAGTGCCAAACCAATTCCCGTCACCGTAAACGTGAGGTTGATTGCCAAAAACAGGAGATAAAGCGGTTGTTCAAGCGGCACATCATAAACAATTTTTCCGAACAAAAGCAAGATAAAGATTTGTATAAAAACAATATACATAAACGGCAACCATTTGCCCAATAAATAGGAACGATTTGAAATAGGTGTACTGGCGACTCGTGCTACCATACCGATTTTTTGGTCTTTCAAAAACGATTCCGTCATGGATATCATGATGAAGAAAACAAACATAACCGTATACCCCGGAACAATCGACAAAATCACATATTTGCTGTCGGTTTCATCCATTCCCGACGTGAATACGGAAATGAACAGAACAGTGAATAAAATCGGCAAAACAATTGTCCAAAACAACATTCCGCGGTCTTGCAAATTCTTTTTCAATTCCAGTTGTGCCACAGCATTCATGTCATCTTCCTCCTTTAATCTCTCAATTGTTTTCCAGTAAGCGAAAAGAACACATCTTCCAATCTCGGCTGGACAAGCTCCAAGCGTTCGAGTGCTGCTCCATTTTTTTTGCAAATATCCAGTATACGTTCCATCACATCAAGCGGTTGCTCCGTCATCACGAGAACACCACTTTCTTTAACAGACACCTCACCAAAACTACTGACATTTTCTTTCGTGATTCCTCCACCCTTCACCAAAACAGAAGGCACTGCATGTTTCCGTAAAATATCATGTAACCGTCCTTTCTCCACAATTTCTCCGTGGTCGATAAAAGCCGCCGCATCACATAATTGCTCGATTTCTTCCATATAGTGGCTCGCATAAATGATCGTGCGTCCCACTTTCTTGAAACTTTCGATCATTTGAAAAATATATTTGCGGGACTGCGGATCGATTCCGACGGTCGGTTCATCCATGATGATCAGTTGTGGCCGGTGCAAAATCGCACAGCCGATATTCAAACGGCGTTTCATCCCTCCCGAAAAGGTCGCGACCTTATCCTTTGCCCGATTTTCCAACCCGATTTCCTTCAATACCTCATCGATCCGTTCATTCAATGTCTTCCCTGACAGTCCGTAAAGCTTTCCGAAAAATTTCAAATTATCATAGGCTGTCAACGTTTCTTCCAATGCGATTTCCTGTGGTACGTAACCGATGCTACGGGACTCCCCGGAAATTTCGATATGACCGGAATAATCCCGGATGATGGAAGCAATGATTTTCAACAAAGTCGATTTACCCGCTCCATTCGGGCCGACAAGCCCGTAACAAACCCCTATTGGTATTTCCAGGGAAATATTATGAAGAGCCCGCTTTTTACCGTAGGATTTTGAAATCTGTTCCATTTTCAACAAAACAAATCCTCCCCTTTCCGTTGCTTCCATTATGGCAAAAACATCGCTGCAAAACTTCAAAAAGTGAACAACATGCAATTTTACCTGCCTGACATGTCAAAAATTGTGCACATGGAGTGGGTCAAAAAGAGACAGTCCCTAAATGTCC
>CALKWU010000206.1 GCA_938004015.1 uncultured Oceanobacillus sp. | reverse complement strand
CTTATCAACCGGAATGGTATGAAAAATTAGATCGTTCAAAACTGCTGCACGCTGAACAAGAGTATATTTACGAAAGAAGGATTTATGTCGGCGATGTCATTAAATGTGTGGAAAAAGTGACGGACATCTATGAAAAGCAAGGACGCAGTGGAAAGCTCACCTTCATTGTGAGGGAGAAAAAAGGTTATGACGAAAATGACGAGTTGATTTTCACGGAAATTCAAACGTTGGTTGTAAGGGAGTGATTCTGGATGGTGCAATCATTGAAAGAGCGAATGAAAGAGTTCATAAAACCCCCAATATCTCAAGTGCAAATTGTAAAATACGCCGGTGCATCAGGCGACTACAACAAAATTCACATCGATCATGCATTTGCTATGAACACGCCGCAAAAAGGCATCATCGCACACGGAATGTTGTCCATGGGGTTTCTTGGCCAATATTTGGATAACATTGCATGTGAGGAATATAACGTCAAGCAATTTAAAGTTCGCTTCAGAGGCATGGTACGCCCTGGAGATCAGTTGACTTGTTCAGCAGCCATTGACAAGGATGAAGGCGATACGGTGGAATTGGAGATTTTCGCCAAAAACCAAGATGGTGAAATCGTCACTTTAGGTAATGCGACGTTGATTAAGACAGATGAAAGGGAGCGAAATTGATGGAAGAAGCAGTTATTGTAGAAGCGTTGAGATTGCCGATTGGAAGACGCAGAGGGGTTTTTGCGGAAACGAGACCTGAATATTTGCTTTCGCACATTTTAAAAGAAACGGTGAAACGTTCTGGGATCGATCCGAAATTAATCGATGATGTCATTGTAGGTTGCGTTACACAAACGGACGAGCAAGGTAACAACATCGCAAGGATCGCTTCATTGATGGCAGGTTTGGACGTCGAAACACCGGCGATGACCATCAACCGGAAATGTGGTTCTTCACAACAAGCTATCAACCAGGCTGCTCAAGCGATCATGGTAGGAGATCAAGACGTTGTCATTGCGGCAGGGATTGAAAATATGACTAGACAGCCCCTTGGCATTGACCGTGTGCCGCCTCCGCCGGAGTTGACGGAAAAATATGAAATTATCCCTCAAGGCGAAGCGGCCGAACGCATTGCTAAGAAGTGGGGAATTACAAGAAGCGAAATGGATGAATTTTCACTACGCAGTCATCAATTGGCGCATGAAGCTACCGAAAAAGGGTTGTTTAAAAGAGAAATTGTACCAATAGAAGTAACGGCGAACGGGGAAAAATTGCTCGTTACTAAAGATGAAGGGATTCGACCAGATACAAATTTGGAAGTTTTGGGACAATTAAAACCTGCTTTTCTCGAAGATGGCGAAATCACTGCCGGCAATTCAAGTCAAATCAGTGATGGTGCCGCAGCTGTAATGCTCATGTCGAGAAGAAAAGCGGAAGAATTAGGGTTAAAACCGAGAGCGAGGATCGTATCAAGAGTGGTGGTCGGTTCCGATCCTACTTACATGTTGACTGGACCGATTCCAGCAACGAAAAAAATTCTAAAAAAATCAGGTTTAAGCCTTGAAGACATTGATGTATTTGAGTGCAATGAAGCATTTGCTTCTGTCGTATTGGCATGGATGAAAGAAATTAATCCGGATCCGAAAAAAGTCAACCCACGTGGAGGAGCAATTGCATTAGGCCATCCTACTGGTGCAAGCGGTGCTAGAATCATGGCTACGATGCTTCACTATTTAGAAGATACGGAGCAGAGATACGGGCTGCAAGTGATGTGTTGCGGCGGTGGTATGGCAACGGCTACGATTATCGAAAGAATCCCGTAGGAATGTTGGAGTGAATGGAAATTGACGGGTGTAAAAATGTTTACGGAATTTTCAATTGGAAATGTAAAGCTGAAAAATCGATTGCTTATGGCACCGATGGAAACGAACATGGCTTCTTTGAATGGTGAAGTGAACGATCGAGTTATACACTATTATGCTGAAAGGGCCAAAGGCGGAGTCGGGGCGATCATCGTAGAATTCACTTGCGTGGACACTCCGATCGGCAAAGGAGCACATGCCCAATTATCGATCGATAGTGATGCCTATATTTCGGGACACAATTATTTGGTGGAAGAAATCAAAAAGTATGATTGCAAAGCGTTCCTACAGTTGCATCATGCAGGGCGGCAAACGTCAAAATCGATTGCAAAAGGTCAGCCTGTCGCGCCATCACCGATACCATGCAAAGTGATGAAAACGATGCCCAGGGAACTCGCTACGGAAGAAGTTGAGGATATCGTATTCAAGTTTGTAAAAGCGGCAAGGAGGGCCAAACTTGCCGGATACGACGGCGTGGAATTGCACGCTGCACACGGTTATTTGCTCGGCAGTTTTTTGTCCCCTTATACGAACAAAAGAAGGGATAAATATGGTGGCAGTTTGGAAAATCGCGTTCGAATCATTCTCGAAATAATTGCAGGAATCAGAAAAATCGGCTTAAACGATTTTCCAGTCATCGTACGAATTAGCGCCGATGAGTTTGTCGATGGTGGAATAACGATAGAAGAAGCGGTTGAGATAAGTAGATTGCTAGAGTCCGGCGGCGCTGACGCCATTCATGTTTCGACGGGGATATTTGAATCAAATGACAAAAACATCGATCCGATGTCGGCATCGCAAGGCTGGAGAATCAAATACGCCAAGCGAATCAAACAAGCGGTCGACATTCCTGTCATCGGCGTAGGTGTAATCCGAGAACCTGAACTCGCCAATCAAATAATTGAAAGAGAAGAAGCGGATTTGATCGCATTAGGCAGAACGCTCATTGCAGATCCGTATTGGCCCAAGAAAGCTCAAGAGGGTGCATTTTCACAAATCAATTTATGTACGACTTGTGGATATTGTACAGATCGGTTACGGTTTCACCAGAGCATTCGCTGTTCGGTGAATCCTCGAGCAGGTCGAGAGACTACTTTAAAAGAAATAAAGAGAATTCCTGGGACAGAGCATAAAACCGTCCATGTGATCGGAGCGGGTCCGGTCGGGTTATATACAGCATATTTGGCCGGATTAAAAGGTTTTTCGGTCCGGTTATATGAAAAATCTGATCAACTTGGCGGATTGTTCGATGTGATTAGTGCACCGCCTGGAAAAAACAAATGGCAATGGTTTAAAAAATTTTTGATCAACCAAATAACCGATATGGACAATGTAGTCGTAGTGAAAAATTGCGAAATCACCCGTAAAGAAATCGAGCAGTTCGATCCTGAGGATTACATATTTGATTGTAGCGGGGTAGTACCGAAAGTGGAATTTGATGTCGAGAGCGTCAAGATTCCAGTATATACAGTCAATGATATTTTAAAACATCCATTAAAAAATATGGAGCAAAAAAATATCATTGTTTTAGGTTCAAGAGGTGCCGGCTTGGAAGTCGCCCATTATTTGGCGGATAAAAACAACAAAGTTATTGTCGTATCACGTTCTGGACCTGAAGCGAACGGCTTAAATATCGATTCCATCAACCGCATGGATTTATTGCGGAACTTGAAAGAAAAAGGAGTAGATATTATCAATCATGCAGATGTAATCGCATCCAACTCGGGTGACATTGAAGTGGTCAATGTCAAGACGAATGAAAAGTTCGCTCTCGATTACAAAATCGACGCGATCGTATTAGCTAGGGGGTTCCATTCAAATCATATAGATCATTCCAGAAACATCGTCAAAATAGGGGGGAGTGAAAAACCGAATAAAATCTTGGAAGGGGTATATAAAGCGTATTTAGAAGTTTCGAAAATTTCCTAATATTGACAATATTAAAAAATAAGGGGGAATCGTTAATGCGAAAGATATTCATGATTTTGTTAACGATGATGTTTATCTTGGGAGCTTGTTCACAAGGTTCAAGCGGAGACAATGGAAACAACGGTTCATCTGAATCGAACGACGGTGGTGGAGATACTGTAAAAATTGGTGTTGTCGCGCCGTTGACTGGACCGGCCGCATTATATGGGGAGCAAGTGGAAGCTGGTGCTAAACTTGCGGCGAAATTGATCAATGAAGAAGGCGGAATCTTAGGTGGCAAACAAATTGAACTCGTTATCGAAGACGATCAATCAAAACCTGAAGTCGGTTTATCAAAGTACAAAGAACTGATAGAAGTGAAAAATGTAGACGCAATCACCGGAGGAGTAAACAGTTCCGTTAGCATGGCGACAAAAGATATCGCAAAAGATCGCATTTTGAATATTGTCACCATCTCCAAAGCTCCAGAAATCATGGCGGATAGAGACAATTATCGTTTCCGTCTAAATAGTACGAATGATATGGATGGTGAAAGCTTCCATAAATTCATTTCGGAAACATTGCAACCGAAAACCGTTGCTGTCATCGTGGAAAATACGGATTACGGGCAAGCGGAAATTGAAGCGCTTAGACGAAATTGGTCAAGTGAAAACGATCCAGAAATTGTCGGTGTTGAATTTTTTGAATTGGAAGATACAGATTATACAAACCCTTTAACGAAACTAAAATCGCTGAATGCGGATGCGTTATATGTTGTAGGTGCAGCAATCGAGATCAACTCGGCGGTATTCTCGCAAGCGCATCAATTAGGTTTCAATGACACGATGAAGATTTTATCTCCAGGAAACATCAATATGGAAGTCGTAAAACTTGCAGGTGAAGGTGGAGAAGGTGTCATTTCGGCGGATTTATACCAAAACTCCATCGATAATGAAATGAACAAGATGTTTGTCGAAAAGTTTGAGCAAGAATATGGTTATTTGCCTGAGAAGATGGAACTTTTAGGTTTTGAATCCATCTGGTTGACCGCAAAAGCGATGGATCAAGCCGGTTCTGCAAATGATTATGATAAAATTGCTGAGATTTTGAGCTCAAACAATTGGGAATCTCCTAGAGGAGAAGTAGTCTTTGAAAATGGCCAGGCGCAAGGTGAAGTTTTACCATTAGTCATCAAGAACGGTGAAATTGTACCTTATGAACAGTAATGCATTAGTCGTTTCCTGATGAAATGGGCTCCAATATATAAATGGGTACCTTACAAACAAATGGATCCGTTTCGTTCATATTGGAGCCCGATTTATCTGAGGAAAATGTTAGCGTGAATTGAAATGATGACGGTAAAGGTTCATGAAAAATTAAAGATAAAGGGTTGATCAAATTGGAATTTGTAGGGCAGCTTTTGGTGAATGGTTCGGTCATAGGCGTCACGTATGTGGTGTTCGCTTTGGGCCTTACATTGATCTTTGGCATCCTAGGTCTTATCAACTTTGCCCATGGGGAATTTTATATGCTGGGGGCATACGGTTCTTTTGTATTGCAGCAACAATTTGGATTAGGATATATCACTTCGGCGATTACAACGATCATTTTTGTATTGCTCTTGGCTTTTATCATTGAAAAATATACCATTAGTCCGCTGATTGATACGGACCATTTAAACTCTCTCTTGGCAACTTTTGCCATCAGCATTATTATTCTCAACATTATTGTCATTGCATATGGAAATACTCCGCGTCAAATTGAAACGCCTTTTACAGGAGTATTAGCAATCGGGGATGTTTACATAACATATCAACGGCTTATTTTGATTGTCGTCGGCGTTGTCATCATATTGCTACTCAATTTGTTCATAAAACGTAGTAAATTGGGGAAGTTGATGAGAGCGGTTTCACAAAACAGGATGGGCGCCATGGTCACCGGCATACCGATCAAACGGATTTATACAGCTACGTTCGTATTGGGCATCGGTTTGGCGACTATTTCAGGCATATTGATTGGACCGATTACGTATGCGACGCCTACAATGGGCAGCAGTGCCATTTTAAAAGGGTTCGTGGTCGTCATTTTAGGTGGATTGGGCAGTATTCCTGGTGCGATCATTGGAGGCTTTCTGTTAGGTTTCGGAGAAACTGTCGCTTCGGTCATATTAGGCAACTCATGGAAAGATGTCGTTAGTTATCTCATTTTAATTATTGTTTTACTCATCAAACCTGAAGGGATCTTTGGGTATAAGAGGAGGGCGCAATGATGAAAGACAGAATCCTAATATTCATCGCGGTAGTCGTATTAATATTATTGCCGTTACTTTTCAGCAACCCTTACTACATCAACATTTTAACGCAATTTGCCATATTTGCCGTATTTGCCCTTAGCTTGAATTTTATTGTCGGATACATCGGTGAAATTTCATTTGGCCATGCGGCTTATTTTGGGTTGGGCGCGTACTTTACTGCATTGATTTCACAAAATTTTGGCACCTCTTATTGGATCAGTTTGATCATCGCAATCATGTTGACAGGTTTGATCGGAATGTTCGTAGGATTTTTGACACTCAGGCTCCAAGGAGTGTATTTTGCCATCATTACGCTGGCTTTTGCTGAAATCTTTAGACTCATCATTTCCAATTTGCCTAGCATAACGCGAGGAGCAATGGGCTTGAGTGTCCCGTCGCCTAATATTCCATTTACGAACGTCACATTTGGCGATCCTCTTATGACGTACTACTTTGTTTTCGGTTTAATGCTTCTCGTCATATTGTTCATCAAATATGTTTTGGAGACGCCGTTCGGTAAAGGCGTCATCGCAATCCGGGAAGGACATCTGTTAGCAAGTTCGATCGGAGTGAATGTTGTCAAATATAAAGTGATTACGTTCACTATTTCCACCATGATCGCTGCGTTGTCCGGAGGATTGTATGGTGCATTTATCGGAATATTGACGCCGGATCTGTTGTCCGTCCATTATACAACAGAAGCGCTCTTGATGGTCGTCGTTGGCGGAATCGGATACTTGTTGGGCCCTCTTTACGGTGCGTTCATCTTTACGGTCATTCCAGAATTTTTATGGATGAGTCCGGAAGTGCAATTGCTTGTTTTCGGGATCATTTTGCTTCTGGCAGTATTGTTCATGCCTAGGGGTATCGCATATATTTTGGAGCAACTGAAACATAAGTTGGAAAACGTTAGACAACCGAAGGCAAAGTTAGAATCGAACAGTGAGGAGATGGAAGGCTGAGATGAGTTTATTGCAAGTGGAAAATTTAACAAAAAGATTTGGTGGAAATATAGCCAATTCGGATGTTTCCTTTACTGTGAAAGAAAATCAAATATTGGGAATCATTGGGCCTAATGGTGCCGGGAAAACAACCACTTTCAATTTGATCAGCGGTTTTTTAAGGCCGACTAAAGGGAAAGTGGTGTTTAAAGGTCACGACATCACTTATAAAAAGGCACACCAAATTGCGGAACTGGGAATGGTCAGAACTTTCCAGCACACGAGCGTCTTTTCAAACTTGACCGTTTTTGAGAATGTGCTTACCGCACAACACTTGGAAACTTCCAAGTTGTTAAAAATCGCCCTTGTAAACCCAAAAAAATATAAGGAGAAGGAAAAAGAATTCGAAGAAAAAGCAATGGACATTTTACGGTTACTCGAAATGGAAGATAAAAAGGATATGATTGCAAAGACATTGCCTTATGGTGATCAACGAAAGTTGGAAATTGCCATCGCTTTGGCGGCCAATCCGGATTTGTTGTTGCTCGATGAACCGGCGGCGGGAATGAATGAAGCCGAGTCACAAAAATTTGTCGAAATCGTCAAGAAGATCAAAGATTCCGGCAAATCGATCTTAATCGTGGAACACGATATGAAAGTTGTCATGAATTTATGTGATTACATCATCGTTCTCGATCATGGAAAGAAGATTTTCGAAGGTGTGCCGGAGGAAGTTTCCAAAAACGAGAAAGTGTTGGAAGTTTATTTGGGGAAAAATGAAGTGAAAAATTAATGGAATGTTTGAGGGAGTTTTCAAGATGCTGAAATTGGAAAATGTCTATGTTTCATACGGGGCAATCCAAGCTTTGAAAGGGATTACGTTAGAGGTGAATCAAGGCGAATTGATTGCGTTAATCGGCAACAATGGCGCCGGGAAAAGCACCACCTTAAAAGCGATTGCCGGCATTGAACCGGTAAAGGACGGGAAAATTTACTTTGAAGATAAAGATATAACAAATCTTCCATATTATAAAACCTTTGAACTCGGAATCGTGTTGGTTCCCGAAGGCAGGCAATTGTTCCCTGATATGACTGTTCAAGAAAATTTAGAGCTAGGTTATTCGAAACATATTGCAGGAGATAAGACGCTAAATGAACAGCTTGAACTCGTATATAGTTATTTCCCGGATATTTATGAGAAAAGATTTGAATTGGCGAGCAGTCTAAGTGGCGGCCAACAACAGATGGTCGCTATCGGACGGGGCATCATGTCAGAACCGAAACTCATTATGTTCGATGAACCTTCTTTAGGGTTGAGCCCGGTTCTAGTACAAAACGTCGTTGAAATTATCGAAAAATTATCCGAAAAAGGGCACAGCATTTTATTGGTCGAGCAAAATGCGAATTTGGCGTTACAAATAGCGGATCGAGCATATGTCTTGGAAACGGGGAAAATGGTGCTTGAAGATTCTGCTGAAAGTTTATTAGGAAATGATGAAATCAGAAAAGCATATTTGGGGCTATAAATCAATCACAGATAGAGAGGGAGATTTTATGTTCAATTTCGACAACAAAGTGGCAATTGTAACGGGATCAGGAAAAGGCATAGGACAACAAGTCGCCGTATCTTTGGCGCAAGGAGGAGCAAAGGTAGTAGTAAATGACGTAGTAAAAGAAAATGTGGATAAGACGGTGGAAATGATCAAAGAACAAGGAGGTCAAGCGATCGGCGTTGTTGCTGACGTTTCAAAATTTGAAGAAACGAGCAAGCTTGTCGAACAAGCTGTCGATGCGTTCGGTACAGTGGATATTTTGATCAACAATGCCGGAATCATTCGGCCGGCCATGGTCCATAAGATGACCGATGAACAGTGGGACGCTGTAGTGGATGTTAGTTTAAAAGGGACTTTCAATTGTATTAAAGCTGTTGCGCCGATTTTCATACAAAGAGGAAAAGAAAATCCTGAGGCGCTTTCCAACGGGAAAATTGTCAACGTTTCCTCCACTGCCGGATTAGGGGGGACCATCGGGCAAGTCAACTACAGCGCAGCAAAGTCTGGCATCATTGGTGTAACCATGTCAATGGCAAAAGAATGGGGCAAATATCGTATCCAATCGAATGCAGTAGCTTTTGGCGTCGTCGAAACCGATATGACCGAAACGATTCGAAGTGACAAGTTCCGCGATGTTTATATGAGCAGAATTGCCTTGGGTCGCTTTGCAAAAGTTGAAGACGTCGTTCCCGGAGTGTTGTTTTTAGCATCGGATTATGCCAACTACATTACTGGTCATGTATTGAATTTATCGGGAGGATCGCATATAGGTTTTTAGGCTGCAAATCAGGTTGAAGACATAAATTTCATGGAGGTATCATTATGGTCCAAATCATTGATTTAACCATGGGAATTCATGAAGGGATGGCGCAACATCCTGCGCATGGGAGAACACCGCTATTTTTGTCTGGAACTAGAAACCATGAACATTATCGCGATTTTAAACGAATAAACCCTTATGATGAACACGATTTCGTCACTTTTGAAAATGAACAGATCGTCATTTGTGGTCATACTGGAACCCATATGGATTCATGTTATCATGGCGATCCGGAATCGGAATATACGATTGACAAAATGCCGGTTGAGAATGGTTATGGCAATGCCATTTGGTTGGATGTCTCATTTAAATACGGCCCTAATGCCGTCATTACGGCAACGGATTTACAAGAAGCGGAACGGAGCACTGGAACAAAAATTTTGCCGGGAGACATCGTGCTGATTCATACTGGCTGGTCGATCCATATCAATGACCCGCAAAAATATGCATTGGAACATATGGGTCTCTCAAGAGATGCTGGAGAATGGTTGAGAGAAAAACAAGTGAAAACGGTTGGGATCGACAATTGCAACATTGATGCCGCCGGCGACCTGCAATTGCCGGTTCATATGAATTTCCTGCGTCCCCGCTCATTGGGGTTGTCAAACGATGATTTTATCGCCATCATTGAAAATTTGGTAAATATCAATAAAATTCCGAAAGCGCGCTTTACATTTTCCGGTGCGCCGATACCTTATATCGGTAAAACGGGTGGACAAATTCGAGCACTAGCCATCGTTGAATAATTTGCCTTTGGCATAAGGAACTGTGTGGAGTAAAGAGATGAAGAGGGGATAACATGAAAAATCGTGTTTGTGAACTATTGGGCATCAAATATCCAATCATCGAAGGCGGGATGGCGCATATCGGAAACGGCTTGCTAGCTGCGGCCGTTTCCGAAGGAGGAGGTTTCGGCCAAATCGGCTGCGCTGGAAGAACACCGGAAAATTTGGAAGAGGAAATTTTGATCGCTTTCCAAAAAACGAACAAACCATTCGGAGTGAATTTGCCTTTGAGCGAATATAAAGATCCGCAACCTTACATTGATGTGATTGAAAAACATAAGGACAAAATTAAAGCGATCAGTTTAAGTGCCGGAAACCCAAAACCTTATATACCCGTTTTTAAGGAAATGGGCTTAGTCGTCATGGTCATCATCGCAACCCAAAGGCATGCCATCAATGCGCAATCACAAGGCGCCGACATCATTGTTTGTGAAGGTTATGAAGCCGGCGGGCACAACGGAGCGGAAGAGCTCACCACATTTGCCCTAATTCCACAGATTGCAAAAATTGCCGAAGTACCACTCGTTGCTGCAGGTGGTATTACAAATGGAGCAGGGGTGGCAGCAGCGATGATGTTAGGCGCTGAAGGAGTTCAACTCGGTACGCGGTTCATTGCGACGACAGAGTGTGAAGCTCATGAAAATTATAAAAAGAAAATATTGGAATCCCAAGATATTGCCACAACGGTTTTGACGCGAAAAAACGGCGTCATCCGAGTGTTGAAATCCGAATTCGTTGCCAAAGTCCAGGAGAAAGATAACCAAGCAGAAACGATAGAAGAAATACTACCATATATTCGTGGAACGGTTAATCGAAAAGCCGCAATTGGAGGGGATTTTGAAAATGGATGGGCCAGTGCGGGGCAAGGCTCGGGGTTGATCCAGGAAATTGAAAGCGCCGAGTTGGTTGTTAAGAAGATAGTCGCTGAAGCAAATGAAAGGTTTTCACAATTCAACAATTATCAATTATGAAACATTTGTAAATGGGGGTATGTGTATGAAGTTAAGAAATGTATACTTGTTTTTTGTACTATTAGGCTCTTTGCTGATTGCGGCATGCGGCAGTGGTGACAGCAGTTCAAGCACGAGCGATGGTGGAAGTTCTTCTTCAACTGATGAAGTGATTGAAATGGATGTTAGCAATTACAACCCATCAACGCATCCTTGGGCTGAAAACGTTTACGAACCTTGGAAACAGTATGTCGAAGAAAAAACGGAAGGCCGTGTGAAAGTGAACCTTTACCATGGTGGTTCATTGGGCGGTTCCGACAGCGTCTATCAAGATGTTAGCGGTGGAATGTACGATGTCGGATTGGTTGTCGCCAATTATTTCTACGATACCGGCTTTTTCCCATATACGATTGGAAACTTGCCGTTTGCGTTCAGCAGTTCTAAAGAAGCTCATGACGTGTTGTATGAATTTGCGTCTCAATATGCAGAAATTGATGATGTCATTATCATGGGAGCGACATCGACGGACGCTTATGATTTATTTTCAAGCAGGCCAATTCGTTCAATAGATGACCTCAAAGGTTTAAAGATGCGGGTTAATGGAAAAAGTGAACCTCCATTTGTGGAAGCGATTGGCGGGACACCAGCGTCTTTAGTTACCGAACAAGTTTATGAAGGGTTGGAGCGTAAAACGATCGATACTGCCTTCTATACACCGGTTGGTGCGGTTGGCATGAAATTGTATGAACCTGCACCATATATTACGAAGTTAGGGTTCTCCGTCACCCCAATTATTCCTGTCATGAACAAAGAGTTTTTTGAAAGTTTGCCGGATGATTTGAAAGAACTGTTCGAAAAAGATTTGAACCCTAAATTGGCCGAGTTGTTCACGACGACATACAATTCACTCGTTGAAGAATCGTATGAAACGTTGGCGAAAGAAGTCGAAGGCAGAGGGGAAATCATCACATTGTCCGATGAGGAAATGCAAAAGTTTAAAGAAAAAGGTACAGTTGCCTGGGATAACTGGAAAAAAGATGCCGAAGCCAAAGGCTATGATGCCGAAGAGATGGTGGAGACATTCGTCAAACTCCTGGAAGAAAAAGGCTATGAAAGTCCGTTCGAATAAAAATGAAGTTCATGTGACGTTATCGGTTGCAGATGACGTCACATGAACCTTAGGGGTGAATGCATATGAATAAGGCGATCAACACGATTACAAATATTACAAGATATATTGGCTTAGCAACACTGATGTTTATGATGTTCTTTATCGCAGTCGCTGTTGTCGGTCGCGCATTTCATAGACCGATCGTGGGCGATGTCGAACTCGTCCAATTAGGTATGGTTGTACTCATTTCAAGCGGCATTGCCTATACCGAAAAAGTGAATGGCCATATATCAATCGGTTTGTTGGTGGATAAATTATCGAAAAATGTGCAATTCATTTTGAACAAAATAACATATTTGATGGGCATGATCATCTGTCTATTGTTTTCCTACATTTATATTAATGTTTTCATCGATCATTTGACAAATAAAAAATTAACCACGGATTTGTTGACGATACCTTATTATCCTTTTGACTTGTTGATATCGCTCGGTTTCTTTCTATGGGCCCTGCAACTCTTTTTAAAATTCATCAATCGTAATGAATCATCGAAAGAGGATGTTGATGATTAGTGGTTCATGAAATTTATGACAAAAGTAGGTTTTGAAAGTTTGAGGTGACGAAATGTCTGTCGAACTCGTTGGATTTATCGGAATATTGCTAATGTTCGTGCTAATATTTCTCCGGGTTCCCATTGCGCTTTCAATGGTGATTCCGGCGTTGTTGGGGATCCTTTATTTGAAAGGATGGAAAGTTTTTTATACAGCGGTTGAAACGATTGTTTGGGGCCAAAGTTTCAATTATACGATGAGCACCATACCGATGTTTGTTCTTATGGGAGAATTGTTGTTTGCCGCCGGGATTAGCGGTGAATTGTTCAATACGTTCAGGGCATGGTTCGGAAGATTGAGAGGCGGGCTTGGCATAGCCACGGTCACTTCTTCGGCGGTGTTTGCAGCAGCCTCCGGTTCCAGTTTGGCCACCACGGCAACGATTGGCGTCGTAGCGTCGAAAGAAATGTTGAAATCCAACTACAACGAATCATTCACCGCCGGATCCATATTGGCTGGTGGTACTTTGGGCATTTTGATTCCCCCAAGTACGACGCTTATCATATACGGGATGTTGACAGAGCAATCGATTGGTCAACTATTAATCGCGGGCATTTTGCCGGGAATTTTACTCACAATGTTATATATTTTGACGATCATGATCACGGTTCGCATCAATCCTCGCCTAGCTCCAAAGGTGAATGTTAAATCGAGTTGGAAAGAGAAATTCATCAGCTTGAAGTCGACCATTTGGATTATCCTATTGTTCATTTTAGTCATTGGGGGCATGTATGCTGGCATTTTTAACCCGACGGAAGCGGCCGGCATCGGGGCATTTTTGACATTTCTCATTGCTTTGATGAAAAGAAAACTGACCGTAAAAAAATTGATTGAAGCAATGAACAACACTTTGCGGACAACTGGTTTTCTGTTTGCCATTATCATCATGGCGTTTATATTAAACTACTTTTTGACTTTAACGAGAATCCCGATTTTAATGGCAAACTTCTTTGACGGATTGAATTTGCCCCCATTCTTCATGTTTATGGCCATCATCTTCATGTACATTTTATTGGGTGCCGTGATGGACGCATTGGCAATGATCGTTGTAACCATACCAATCGTGTTGCCGATCATTCAAGCGTTGGGATTCGATCTAATTTGGTTTGGGATCATCGTCATCATGGTTGTCGAGATGGCAATGATTTCACCGCCAGTAGGAATGAGCAGCTATGTGTTGAAAGGAAGCACCGAAGGGTTAACGCTGGAGCAAATTTTTAAAGGCGCCTTATTGTTTTTGATACCGATTTTCGTTGCAATCATCATCCTATACTTTTTCCCGGAGATCGCAACGTTTTTGCCAAGTCAAATGTATCGATAGCGTAAACATATGCGGAGTCGGTTAAATTGTGGCGTAAAAAAATAAGTTTCTCATATGGCAGGTGGCTGATGCAATGAAAGTCATTCATAAAGATGTCGTTGTCATTGGCAGTGGAATAAGTGGCTTAATGTGCTCAATCAGGGCAAAAGAAAGAGGATTAAACGTGCTTGTCGTTTCGAAAGAACCGATCAGTTGGGGGAATACTCGCATTTCTGGCGGCATTATTGCATCAAACGAATTTGATAAACAACTGTTTATTGAGGATGTGTTAAATGCCGGAAGAAAGATTAATCAATTTGATTTGGTGGATTTGATTATCAATAAACTTCCGAATGAAGTCGAAACGTTAGAACAGTGGGGGCATACGTTTCTCAGATCTAAAAATGAACCGGACAAAAAAGAATATGTTCAACCCGGTGGCCACTCGGAACCTAGAACGTTAAAAGCGTTGAACCGCGGGATTTCCATTTCAAATACATTAAAACAAAAATTTATCAGTTTAGACATTGATGTGTTGGAAGAAGTGCTGGCGGTCAACGTTTTGGTCCAAGAAAAACAGATTGCAGGAGTTCTTTGTTACGATTGGAAAAATGATGAATGGTTTGGTGTAAATGCCGGGGCTGTCGTTTTGGCATGCGGAGGAGCGGGGATGATTTATTACCCGCATACAGACAATATGCGCAGTGCAACTGGAGATGGTTATGCACTCGGGTTGAGGGCGGGGGCTAAATTGATAGATATGGAACAAATTCAATTTATTCCATTTGGAATCGTTTCACCTAGGGGCATGAGAGGTTTGGAAGTGGGAGACACATCCGCAGCAGGGCCATATGGGAAACTGGTGAATCAAAAAGGCGAAGTAATTGAAGATCGACCATTCAACAAGACAAGAGAGGAAATAAGCCGCCTAATTGCCATTGAAATAGAAAAAGGCAATGGCACACCCAATGGCGGCATCTGGCTGGATCCGACGGAAAACCTTGAACATAAAGATGGAATGGAAAATTGGCATCATTGGCGTTCGATTGGCACGACAGACACGATTCGCAATGCATATGGCGTGAAAGCTTCTAAATGGGAAGAAAAATATGAAGTTAGTCCGACGCAACATTATGTGATGGGAGGACTGCATGTCAATACATTTGGAGAAACGCAAATACAGGGCCTTTATGCGGTTGGCGAGAATGCTTCGGGATTTCACGGAGCGGGTCGCATTGGTTCGATGTCATTGTTTGAAGCATTAACTTTTTCGGCACATGTTGGAAACAACATCCGATTGAGAGGAAAAAAGATGACCCTGACGAAGCAAGATTTCATTAATGAAAGAGACATAATGATGACAGCTTATGAAGGTGTGAATGAAGCGCATCCGGTCGTACTAAAAAAAGAGCTTGGAATGATGATGTGGCAATATTGCGGAGTGATTCGGTCTGAAGAAAAGATTGAAACTTTGTTACACGGTATTCATGAACTAGAAGAAAGCGTAAAGAAAATGAAAGTGAATTTTCATGGAAACAATGATTTCTTTTTGCACTTATTTGAACTAGAATCGATGCTTTTGACAAGCAAAGCGGTCGCTATAAGCAGCCTGATGAGAAAGGAATCTAGAGGAAGTCATTATCGTTCGGATTTTCCTTCCGAAAACCTTTGGTGGGAAAACAAAAACATCATCGTTTTCAATGAAGGGGACGAACTGAAAGCGGAGTTGATGCCGAATGAACAACATTACGATTTACGTCAGTAGAACAACGTCTGACAAAGAAAACAAGTTCGTGAGTTATGAAATAAACACGGGACATGAAGAAGCCACTGTGCTTGAGGCGTTGCAAACGATACAGGAAGAAATCGATCCGACTTTGGCATTTCGTTATGGCTGCAGGTTTAAACAGTGCGGTTTATGCGCGATGAAAATTGACGGAAGACCTTTGATGGCCTGCATGACAAAAATAAAGGATGGCATGACGATCGAACCTTTGGACAAAATCCCGATCGAAAAAGATGTAATCGTCGAGCGAAAATTTATTCTTGAAAAAACGAGGACATACAAATTATATCGTGAAAATCCTTTTCGTGAAAAAACGGCGGAGATCAACCTGCCGTATGAAATATTAAATCGCTGTACAGATTGTCAATCATGTTTGTCGCTTTGTTCGAATTTCCATATCGAAAAAATGGATGAATTTGCAGGCCCGCTCTTTTTTGTTAAATTAGCGCAATTGCAATTTCATCCGTTGAACGAGACCGATTATACGCAAAAAGCTGAAGAAATGGGAGTTGAAAAGTGTGCGGACTGCACATGTCGCTGTCCTTACGGCATTCCAATAAAAAAACTGGCCATAGAGCCATTTATAAACAAATTGAAGGAAATAAAGGAATGAGTGATAATGAACCATTTTGTTGTCATCGTAACCGGTTCCACTAAAGGCATAGGCTTGAGCACTGCAGAAAAATTAATTGAAGCAGGTGCATCCGTCGTGATCCATGGAAGGGATGAACGAAAATTAAACGAAATACTCGAAAAATATGATTCCGTCCGTCATCGAGTTGCCGGAGTGTTAGGTGATATACGCAATCCGGAAACAGGAATGAACATCGTTCGAACGGCGGTAGAAAAATTCGGAACGGTTCATACGCTTATCAATAACGCTGGAGCGGTGAAAGACGGTTTGCTGTACAAAATGAGCAATGAACAATTCACTGACATCATTGACATCCATGTGAATGGAAATTTCTATTGCACAAAACCGTTTGTACAGTTTTTGAAACGAAATAAACAACATGGTCATATCATTAATATTACTTCGGAATCGGGATTGCTTGGAAACATAGGCCAAGTCAATTATAGCGCTGCGAAAGCCGCTGTCGTCGGGATGACATATACGTTGGCGAAAGAATTAAAAAGAGACGGCATCATCGTCAATGCCATTGCGCCATTGGCATTGACGGACATGACAAGGCCATTTGTCGAAAAGGCTAAACAAAAGGCGATGGAAACTGGCGAACCGTTAGACCCGATGTGGGATATCGGAAGTGCTGAAGACGTTGCGCAATTTATCGTTTCTTTAATCAAAAGAGGCGACATGAATCAAAGCGGAAAAATTTTTGGTGTGAACGGAAAAGAAATTACATACTGGCATCCTCCAAAAAAAGTGCCATTCAGTGAATGATTGGCTGAAACTTGGATGATTGCGGAATGTTTAACAACATTTGATTTTTGAGCATAGGAGGTTAGAAATTTGACGGACAAGTTAATCATTTCGAAAAAAAACGATATCGCAATGATTACATTTCATGATCCGCCTATGAATCTATTGACAGCACAATTGACTTCAGAGTGTTTTTCGGCATTGGAAAACATTGAACAAGATGATTCGGTGCATGCTGTGATCATTACGGGATCCGGGGAAAAAGCATTTATGGCTGGAGCAGATATAAATGAATTTATTAGTGAAGATGCGATTTATCGCAAAACTTTATCCATACAACAATTATTCAATAAATTGGAAAATATTCCGAAGTGCACCATCGCTTTGTTAAATGGATACACACTTGGAGGAGGAATGGAATTGGCATTATGTTGCGATTTTCGAATTGCTGAAAGTCATGTCAAATTGGGATTTCCAGAAGTGAAATTAGGATTGCTTCCCGCCGCAGGAGGCACGCAACGACTGACAAGACTAATTGGCATTTCGAAAGCTAAAGAGCTGTTATTTACCGGAGAAACCATTTCGGCACATGAAGCACTGAATTTGGGCATCGTTAATAAAGTCGTGGAAAAAGGAAATGGTGAAAAAGCAGCGATGGAAATTGCAGAACGAATTGCCGCATTGCCAAAAGAAGCAATCGCAAAAATAAAACGATTGGTGAATCGTGCACATGATACGCCATTATTAGAAGGCTTGGAATTGGAATTGAACCAACTTTGTGAATTGTACAAAACGGAAAATGCCAAAGAAGGAATTCTAGCATTTAAAGAAAAAAGGAAACCTATATTTAACAAATAAATTTATGAAAAAAGGCGATCAATACCTGGCAGATGATATTGACGAAATGCTGCAAATTTGCTACGATACAATTATACCAATACACGATAACTGTTATCGATATACGATAAAAATAGAAAAACAAAGGAGGATTATATGAACAAATATTCGCTACCAATAGTTGAATTCACAGAAGAAGAAAAAAATTTTCGTTTAGAAGTGCGTGAATTTCTTGAAACGGAGAAAGCAAAGGGAACATTTGAAACAAATTGTGATTCTTGGCTAAGTGGATATTCTCGAGAATTTTCTGAAAAGCTTGGAGAAAAAGGTTGGATCGGGATGACTTGGCCAAAAAAATACGGTGGAGGGGAAAGAACTGCGATCGAAAGATATATCGTGATTGAAGAATTGTTGGCAATCGGTGCGCCAGTTGCAGGACATTGGTTCGCCGATCGCCAGACAGGGCCGCTATTGTTGCGATATGGGACGGAGGAGCAAAAACAATTCTTCTTGCCGAAAATCGCCAAAGGAAAATTATATTTTGCCATCGGCCTAAGTGAACCGAACTCCGGATCGGATTTGGCTTCAATAAGTACGAAAGCGGAGAAAGTGGACGGTGGTTGGCTGTTAAACGGTTCGAAAATTTGGACGAGTGGAGCCCATTTGGCTGACTATATGATCGTTTTATGCCGCACTTCCCCGAAAGATGAAAAGAACCGCCATAAAGGGATGAGTCAACTGATTGTAGACATGAAATCGGAAGGGATTACCATCAGACCGATCAAATATTTAACCGGAGAAGCTCATTTTAATGAAGTTTTTTTTGACAACGTTTTCGTGCCAGATGAAAATGTCGTCGGCACAATCGGAAATGGCTGGAAACAAAGCATGGCGGAACTGGCATTTGAACGAAGCGGTCCGGAAAGAATATTAAGCACGTATCCTATTTTGGAAGAAATGTTTCAGAAACTGTTAGATGATATGAACTTCGATGGTGAAGACGAAATTATCGATTTAGTGGCTGAATTAATCAATTTACGATTCATGTCGATCGGAGTCGCCGAAATGCTACAAAAAAATGTTGATGTGAATTTGGAAGCCGCTATCGTCAAAGATTTAGGTACGCAGTTTGAAAGAAAAGTGGCAGAAGTGACAAGGTCCGTTTATCCATGCATCCCTTCGTTGACAAGTGGAAATAGATTGGAGCGTTTGTTGGCACAGGCGATTCTTCATGGTCCAGGGTTTACTTTACGAGGCGGCACAAATGAAATTTTAAGAGGAATCATTGCGAAGGGATTGATTGCGTAATGAGCATCAACATGCAGGAGATTTTATTGGATTCGGTCGAACATATTTTAAAAGATCATTGCAGCAGAGAATTGGTCGATGCTTCCGAAGAGGGGAATTGGCCATCCGAATTATGGGAAGTGTTAGAAGAAGCGCAATTGACTTTATTAGGGAAGAAAGAATGGACGGAAGAATTCGGTGGGGAATTTAAAACAGCATTTGAAATCTTGAAGTTGATGGGAAAATACGCCGCCCCAATACCGATCGCGGAAAACATATTGGTCAATTGGATTGGGTCGAAATATCATTTTGATGACATTGAGGGCAGATCGACGTTAAAAGTTGACCTCGAAGAAAAATTACTGGTTGAAAAACAAAATGAAACGTATATCGTATCTGGGAAACTAAACAAAGTAAAATGGGCGAGAATATGCCATCAAGTGTTGACGTTGATCGATTTCGGAGATCAAACGCATTTGTCGATTATACCTTTGGACAACGCGCAGTTTGAGAAAAATCAAAATTTGGCGGGAGAATATTTGGACGATATTGTTTTCAACAATGTTGAATTACATTCGATTCAATTTCGTGAGGTGAATCCGCAAAGCATGGTGGCGGAAGTTAAAGAACTAGGTGCATTAGCGTATGCATCGATGATGACGGGAGCAATGGAGGAGATATTGGAACTGAGCGTATTGTATTCGAAAGAAAGGGAGCAATTTGGCAGACCGTTGCATCGCTTTCAAGCGATTCAACAAATGCTGGCGAGTTTGACCGGAAATGTCGTATCCGGAAAAACGATCACCGAGGCGGCAATCAATGCTTTGGAACGTGAAAATTTCAATCTAATCGTCGCGGTTGCAAAGTTGAGATTGAACCGTTTGTCTGGGACAATAAACGAAATCGCCCATCAAATCCATGGAGCCATCGGAGTGACGCATGAACACCGTTTACAACAAATGACAAGGAGATTATGGGCTTGGCGAGAGGAATATGGTTCAGAGCCATATTGGAGAGAAAAAATTAAACATAATTTAACGAACAATTTCAAAAGCACATTGTGGGGAACCATTACAACATAAATGATTGACAGGAGGTTGTGATCATGAGCGATTTATTATTTACCGTTGAAAATCACGTAGCAAACATTACGCTGAACAGACCTGACAGCTACAATGCATTTAGTGAAGAAATGATTGAAAAATGGATTGAAGCGCTGGAGACAGTCAGGGACTCGGAAGAAATCCGTGCAGTTTTAGTTTCGGGGAATGGAAAAGCGTTTTGTACAGGCGGAGATATTAAAGAGATGGCTAGGGGAGGAGGGTTTTATAAGTCAAAAACCGATATCACTAGCACAGGCATTGCCAGAAAAAATTCATTGTGGAAAAAAGTTCAACGAATTCCTTTATTATTGGAGGAAATCGATAAACCTGTTGTTGCAAAAGTTCACGGTTATGCTTTCGGGGCAGGCTTGGATATGGCGTTAATGTGTGATATTCGTATTGTAGCGGAAGGCACAAAGATGTCTGAAAGTTATATAAATGTGGGATTGGTCCCAGGGGACGGCGGCGCATATTTTTTACCGAGAATGGTTGGCGTTGATAAAGCGCTCGATATGCTATGGACCGGAAAGGTAATTACTGCAGAGGAAGCAAAGGAGCTAGGGATTGCTACATACGTTGTACCTAAGGAAGAGATTGATCGATTTACAAATGCATACATTCAAAAATTAGTCAAAGGCCCGCAACATTCGATCCGATTGATAAAAAGAGCCGTGTATCAAAATCAAACGATGAATTTAAGAGCGTCATTGGATTTGATTTCCTCGCATATGGGCTTGGTGACGGAATTGGATGATTTCAAAGAGGGAGTACAGGCCATTTTAGAAAAAAGAGATCCGAAATTCAACTGATCCAATAACGAATGAATGATTGTTAATCAGAAAAGATAACCTTATATTTCATACACAACCATATAAATAGATTCATCACGGGCATGATCCCCCTTAATAATTAATTATTTGAAATTTTCATGCCCGTTTTTTTATCGTTTGTCATCCCCATCCGGTCTTGATGTGTGGGGGCAATGAAAAGTGTTTACATGTCGAATTATAATGTTTGCACGGATGACGCAAAGAGAAAAGATAAATTTTTTATTGCACGACGAAATTTATGAGACTTTTCGGTTAGTGATTTAATTGTAAATATTGTTGTGATAAAATATAGTAACAATTATATGGATATATTAGCAGATGTTGGATGGTACGGTTTGTCGATGTTTTTAAGTGGTTTATATATAAGTTTATGTTATCATTATTGTTGGCCTATTATTAGAATGATTAAAAATTACCGGATATGTTAACGAATGAGTGAAATGATTTCAAATTGATCAATCAATGTAAAGTTGTTCGAAGGGAACGATTTTTGATGAAAGAAAATAGAGACCATAAAAATTATCTTGTACAAACGGTTCAGCGCGCTATCCAGGTATTGAGAGCGTTTTCGAAAGAGAACAGTTCGCTTTCTTTAACCGAGATTAATAAAATAACTGGTATAGGTGTACCGAGCTTGCAAAGATTGCTTTATACATTGGTTCATGAAGGGTTATTAATAAGGAATGAAGATGATAAAAAATATGAACTAGGTTTGGAATTTGTCGTATTTGCGGAAATCGTGAGAGAAACTTCGAACTTGTTGTTGGCAGCTGAACCGGTAATGAAAAAACTAAATGAGAAAACGACGGAAAGTGTTACATTGAATATTATTGAAAACAATAAAAGGAAATGTATCAGCAGTTTTGACAGCAAACATGAATTGACGACTTTATCGTATGTAGGTCATCAATCGCCGCTTTATGCTGGTGCATCTGCAAAGGTGCTGCTGGCGCATTTTCCTGAAGAGGAATTAGAAGAGTATTTAAATAACGTTCATATTGAGAAATTAACCGATTCTACCATCACCGATTTAGACCAATTAAGAGAAGAATTGAGAAAAATTCGTGAACAAGGATATGCGTTTAGTAACGGGGAAAGAGTAAAAGGTGCTGTATCGATCAGTGCACCGATATTTGATTCCTTCTCCAACGTCATCGCTTCATTATCAATCACCATTCCTTCCGTGAGATTCGGAGATTATGATCGTGAAGAATTAATAAAAGAAACGATTACGATGGCAAATGAAATAACGGAAAAATTAGCTCATCGAAGCCCGAAACGATAATCATTTGGAGGACTTCGTTTTTAATTGTAATTGTGTTAACGGATTTATAATTTTTGTCATTGGAAAATAGTGGATTTGTTGTTAATCCGCAATTTTCATAGTAAGATGGAGGATAGCATTTACC
>CALKWU010000205.1 GCA_938004015.1 uncultured Oceanobacillus sp. | reverse complement strand
ATGAGAAAGCCTCTCTATGATTAAGGAGCGGTATTTTGCAAGGGAAGGTGGGAAGAAAGCGAAAAAATAAATGAATTGTCGTCATAAAAATGCAACAGTCCATCCATTTTTTTCGAAAAAGACTGGCATTCTTTGATGAAGAAGAAAAATTACTTGATTACGAATAGACAGTGACAACTGCTTGATCCTGCATGAAATGAACCTGCTTTTCAGTTGTACCGAGTTAGAACGTTAAAAAAGTTTTCGAAAAGTTGTTGATTTTTTTTTAGGTTTATATTATCATACTCAATAATATTACCATTTAATGATACTGATTACCGCTATTGTATAATTTGTTGAATTTTTTATCAGAAAATAAAAAATTAAGCGAGTGATTTTTACGAATCGACTTAATTTTTCGTTTATAAAAATTATAAACTTAATTTCGAATAATGAAAGCGATTAAATGTGATTGGTTGTGATGGTTTGATGAAAAAAGTTCTCGTTGTCGGCGCTACCGGATTGATTGGAAAAGAAACAATCAAAAAATTTGTCGAACAAAATAATGTTGAAGTCGTAGGGGTGTCCCGAAGGCCGGTAGAGGTAAAAGGGATGACGCATTTGCAAGTGGATTTGACAGACGAACGACAATGCAATGAACTGTTTAGTCAATTAACGGATGTGACTCATGTCGTTTATGCAGCTCTCTATGAAAAACCAAAATTAACAGCGGGCTGGACGGATGAAGAACAGATTGAAATGAATAAAAGAATGATCAAAAACGTGCTCGAACCTTTGGAAAAAGCTTCGAGAAAAACGTTGAAACATATCACGCTCTTGCAAGGTACGAAAGCTTACGGCGGTCATGTTCGTGAATTCAAAATTCCTGCCAAAGAAGGTATTTCCGATGCGAGGGATTTGCCGAATTTTTATTGGGAACAACAACATTACATTGAGGAATTGCAAGTCGGTAAAGGTTGGAATTGGACGATATTGCGCCCACAAATAGTCGTCGGTGAATCGATCGGAAGTCCAATGAACGTCATTTCAGCCATCGGTGTATATGCGTCATTGTTAAAAGAAGAAGGGTTGCCGTTATACTACCCAGGAACCGTATCCTCCATCATTGAATTCACCGATGTGAGTTTATTAGCCGAAGCGATTGTCTGGGCAGGCGAATCAGAAGCGGCAAAAAATGAAATTTTTAACATTACGAACGGCGATGTTAGCGGATTTAAACATCTGTGGGATGCAATAGCTGAATCATTCGGAATGGAACCGGGTGAACATAAACCGATGTATTTACATCAAGAATTGAGCAAAAAAGAAAAAGAATGGGATATGATCCGAAAAAAATATGCTTTGAATTCGCCAAAATTAATGGATTTTGTCGGCCAATCTTTTCAATTCGTCGACCGATACATGCACGAATTGAAATATCCGTTGATTGTTTCTGCGATTAAGATACGGAAAGCGGGATTCGATCGATTTGTGGACAGTGAGGAAATGATCCGGAAATGGTTCAAAACATATAAACAAAACAAACTGCTTCCTCCAGCAGATTAAAAGGGGCGTTTCAGATGAGTTGGGAAACGTATTACAGGGAAAGAATTGTCAGTCAAGAAGAAGCCATTCGACATATAGAGCCGAACGAAAAAGTATTTTTGGCAGGTTTGAGCAATGAACCGCAAACGCTTGTTGAAGAACTGGTCAATCAAAAAGAAAGATTCGGGCATATCACGTTATATACCATGGTACAAGGCAGTCCCTGTATTTATGCAACGGAAGAAAACGCTCCGTATTTTGACATCAAATATTTTTTATCGTCCGGCAACTTGAAATACGCGAACAAAATAGGAAAAGCAGAGTACATACCTATTAATATTTCGGATATACCGAAGTGGTTAAATGAATATGAAATCGACACCGTACTTCTTCAAGTCACCGAACCAAATGATCAAGGTTATTGTAGTTTAGGTGTTTCGGTAGATTTTATGCACACCGCGATTAAATGCGGCAAAAAAATAATCGCCCAAGTAAACAGCAAACTTCCATGGACATACGGGGAAACATTGGTGCCTGTAAATGAAATCGATTACTTTGTAAAAAGTGATAAAACCCCAATAACCTTGGAGCAAAGACCTTTGACCGAAATGGAAAAAAAGATAGGGGCAAATGTGGCTGAATTAATCCCCGATCGAGCGACGTTTCAAATAGGGATAGGAAATATCGCCGAAAGCGTTCTACAGCATTTGGAAGTTAAGAAGGATTTAGGTGTGCATACTGGAACGTTTACGGATGGTTTGGTCGATTTGATTGAACGTGGTGTCGTGACAAACACACATAAAACGATTGATAAAGGGAAAGTCATTTCAACATCTTCCTATGGATCGGAAAAATTGTACAAATACATTGACAACAATCCGTTGTTTGAATTGCATCCAGTCACATACACGCACGATGCTAGGACAATTGCCAAAATCGACAATTTTTATGCCATCAACTCAGCGCTTCAGGTTGATTTAAGTGGACAGGTCAATGCCGATTGCATCGGATATCTTCAACTTGCAGGCGTCGGGGGCCAGATGGATTTTATCATCGGTGCAAGATTGTCAAGGAACGGAAAAACAATCATCGCACTTCCATCAACGGCTAGAAGCGGGTCGGTTTCAAGAATCGTCGTGAATGCGGAATGTGTCACGTCTTTAAGAACTGAAATCGATTATGTCGTCACAGAATTCGGTGTTGCAACTCTATTTGGTAAATCGATCAGCGAAAGGGCAGAAGAACTCATCGCCATCGCTCATCCTGACTTTAGGGAGCAATTGAGATATGAATTAAAAAAATCAAATTACTACAACTGATTGTTTTGGAATCGCTTTATCGAATGGAAGGGGTGGCTCAAGAAAGATGTCTGACAGTGTCATATATGAAGTTCGAGACAAGGTTTGCACGATAACACTCAATGAACCTGAAAACATGAATGCATTATCAGCAAGTTTAAAAGAACAATTGAAAAAAGCGTTGGATGAAGCGGAAGCGGATCCGGGTGTAAACGTCATCGTTCTGACCGGAAATGGAAAGGCTTTCTGTGCCGGCGGGGATTTGAAGGCGATGGAGAACCGAACATTGGTCGATTCTGTAGAAACGATCAATGAAACAACGAAAATCATTCAGAAGATCACCGACAGTAAAAAACCGATCATTGCGGCAGTCAACGGTTATGCGATGGGTGCAGGGTTCAGTTTAGCATTGGCCTGCGACATCGTCATGGCGGATAAAAAAGCGAAGTTCGGGTTGAGCTTTGCGAAAGTCGGATTGATCCCCGATTTAGGATTGTTATACTTTTTGCCTAAAATACTAGGTGTTTGGAAAGCGAAAGAATTGATTTACAGTGCAAAGATACTATCATCCGACGAGGCGTTGGAACTAAAGCTTATCAACCGAATTGCGAATGAAAATGAATTGTTGGACGAGGCGATGCAATTAGCTGACGAAATCGCTTTAGGGCCATCAAAAGCCATCTGGTTCGTTAAATCGATTTTCAATAAAGTGCATAATAAAGACTTGTCACTTACGATGCAGCTTGAAAATTTTGCTCAATCCATCTTGCAGCAAACGGAGGATCACAAAGAAGGTATCAATGCATTCAAAGAAAAAAGAACTCCGGAATTTACCGGTCGATAAAAAGGGGTGGAATGGTTATGAGTGTGAAATTGAAAAAAGAGGTTGTCTTTGGACGCGAATTGACGCTTTATGCGGATGCTTTTGATAATTTGAATGAAATTTTGTTGAATTCGGTTCAAAAGTTTCCGGACAAGGAAGCGATTGTTTTTGAAGATGAACGAATTACATATGAAGCATTTTATAATCGGGTCAAAAAAGTCGCCGCATTTTTGCAAAAACGCTTTGGTGTAAACAAAGGCGACCGTGTCGGTATTTTATCATACAACACGGTGCAATTTTGCGAAACGATTTTCGCTGCATCTTTGATTGGTGGGATTTTTGTCCCGTTAAATAATAGACTGAAACCGAGCGAATTGCAATTCATCTTAAAAGATGCGCAACTGAAAGTGTTGGTCGTAGAAGATGAATTGATAAAGTTGGCAGAAGAATCCATTTCATTGGCGAATGTAGATGTGGAGATTGTCGTCATAGGAAACTCCGACAAATATCCATTGTTCAATAAAATTTATGAAATAGAAGAAGAACCGACAATCCCGAAAATAAAAAGGGAAGACCCGTTATATATCATGTATACTTCAGGCACGACGGGATTGCCTAAAGGCGCGTTGGGCACTCACTTAGGAATATCGCAAAACGCGTACAACTTTCAATTGAATTTGGGAACGGACCATACCGATCGAACGTTGATCACGGTGCCTTTATTCCACGTCACAGGAATAGTCGCTTCGCTCGTGCACATGATTTTTGTCGGCGGCACATCTGTGATTATGCACAAATTTAAAACGAGTAAATTTTTAGAGTTGATGGATAAAGAAAAAATCACTTACATAAATACAGTCCCGACCATTTTCATCTTTCTCATCAATCATGAAAACCGCGATCAATACGATCTCGGTTCATTGAAGACAGCAGTGACTGGCGGAGCGCCAATTGCGGTAAATACAGTCGAGCGATTGCTTGAAATATTTCCGAATTTACGGTTCATCAATAACTATGGGGCGACTGAATGCACCGGTTCATGCACGTTCTCAAGAGCGGAAACCGCAGTGCAAAAAGCAGCTTCAGTTGGAAAGTTCAGCGCCATCATCGATTGGAAAATCGTCGATGATGAAGGTAATGAACTTCCGGTGGGAGAACCAGGGGAATTGTGGATTAAAGGACCGACGGTAATACCGGAATATTGGAAAAATGAAAAAGCGACGCAATCGGAATTTGTGAATGGATATTGGAAATCCGGGGATGTTGGCTATATCGATGAAGACGGCTTCTTCTTCTTGATGGACCGTAAAAAAGATATGATCACCCGTGGCGGAGAAAATATATATTCTGCTGAAATTGAAAACGTTTTATACAACCATCCAAGTGTTTTGGAAGCTACAGTCGTCGGTGTCCCGGATGAAATCTTTGGAGAGGAAGTTCTGGCATTGATTGTCTTGAAAGAAGGATTGCATGCGGATGAAAATGACATTCGCACATTTGCCGCGGAACATTTGGCAGATTATAAAGTTCCGAAATACATCGAGTTTGTCAAAGAGATTCCGAGAAACCCTTCTGGCAAGATACTGAAACACAAAATCAGAGAGCAGTTTGTTGAAAGGGTAAAAGTGAAGGAGGATTAATGTGCAATACACGTTAAATGCCGAACAGATTAAAAACAGATTGATGACGTTGGATGCTTTAGAAAACAGTGGCAATGAAAATGCGGAACAAAAACTTTCTTCCTTAAAAAATAGCGGCGTATGGAATCTATTATTTGATGGGGAAGTGGATTGGGTCAGCAAAGTTACGAGTTTAATTGAAATAGGCAAGGCATCTCCATCCTTATTGGCGGCTTTAACGGACGTTTATTTAACGAGAAACATTTTGCCGGACACCGATGTTCTTTATGCATCAGCATTTTTGGAGCAAGATGTAGATGTGGACTGGTCGTCGATCGCTACTACCGTAAAACGCGATGAGGATTCGATAGTCATTCATGGTGAAAAGCGGTTTGTGCCAAATGTCGATTTGGCAGAAGGCTTCCTGGTTCTGGCAAAAGACAAGTCAAAAGATCGATTGCAAATCATCCTCGTTCCTAAAAATTGTGACGGGATAGAAATCGAAGAACAAACAACGTTAGGGTTGGAGCAGTTCAATTTTTCAAAAGTTACATTTAATCAAGTGACAGTTGATCCTTCAAACATTTTAAAATCGATCGAGGATCGATTGGAAGACCACGTTTCATTTGAAGAACCGAAAATCGTGCTGGCTGCGCTTGCTTCGGCCTTGGCAGAGCGATCATTGGAAGATTCGATAAAAATTGCTGGAACCAAACAACGGTTCGGGGAAAAACTAGGAGATACACAAAATGTTCAATTTAAAATCGCGGAAATGACCGTAAAAATCAATGCCGGAAAGTCGTTGTTGTACCAAGCTGCACAGAAAAAAGATCGCAACGAAAAAAGCGATGTTGATGTTGCAATGGCAAAAGTCTATTTATCTGAAGCGGCAAACTTAGCCGTTGATTATAACTTGCAGATCAACGGTTTACAAGGACTTGAAAACGATTCGCTTGCCAGCGACTTGTACATGTCACAACGATTGACGGAGCTTTATATTACGCCATCGGAAATCGATAGAAATGCCATAGCGGAATATGTGCTCGCAGTTGACGAATTTTGAACATGAGGAGGTAAGCTGATGGATTATCGTTTCTCCAAAAACCAGTTGGAATTCATCGAAGAAATCGAAGAAATCGCGAACAACGTGTTTAAACCAATCGAAGAAGAGTTTGGTGAACAAAACTATCTTTCCAAAGATATGGTAAAAGCGCTTGGTGAGTATGGGTTTTACAAAAGACATATCCCAGAACGATATGGTGGATCCAGTAAAAACGAGTTCGGAAGCGCCACAGAATTATGTATCATCAGGGAAGAATTAGCAAGATTGTGTCCATTGGCGGAATCGCATTATTCGGTCACTGGACTCGGAAGTTACCCGATTTTACTGGCCGGCACAGAAGAGCAAAAAATGAAATATTTGCCGAAAATGACGACGGGTGAATACGTATTTGCCTTTACATTGACCGAACCGACAGCAGGTTCAGATGCAGTCAACTTGAAAACGACGGCGCGGTTGGAAAAGGATGAATGGGTCCTTAACGGAGAAAAGACATTCATTTCCAATGCTGGCGATGCCGATGTGTATGTAGTGTTTGCCAGAACGAGCGAGGCTCCAGGTTCGAAAGGGATTTCGGCATTTATCGTGGAAGCCGACACACCCGGATTTGAACTGGTGGAAAAATTGGACATGACCGCTCCACATTCCATCGGTACGTTGGCGTTTAAAGATTGCAGAATTCCGAAAGAAAATCTGTTGGGTGAAGAAGGCAGAGGCTTCAAATATGCCATGCAGACGCTTGATATGTTCCGTTCTTCCGTCGGTGCGCAGTTGGTCGGCTTTGCCAGAGCGGCGCTTGAACTAGGGGTGAATTACGCCAAAGAACGAGAAGCTTTCGGCGGACCGTTGACACAATTTGAGGCGATCCGATTCAAGTTGGCGGATATGTATACCGAAATCCAGGCTGCAAAAAATTTGGTATATTACGCTGCTTACAAAAAAGACCAAGGGTATCGCGTGACGAAGGAAGCTTCGATGGCAAAGATGTTTGCGACATTGGTAGCGCAAAAAGCCGCTTATGAAAGTCAACAAATCTTCGGTGGATACGGCATGATCAAAGGCAATCCGATTGAAGCATTGTATAGGGAAGTTCGAGCACCGGCAATTTATGAAGGAACGACAGAAATTCACCACATGATCATCGGAAGAGGAATGGTCGAAGGGACATTCATAGATGATTCGATTGAAAATGTGTTTGTTTAAGGGGGATTTGCATGATTGATAGAAGCATCATCGGGGAAGAAAGCGAACCTTATTACTATAAAGTGGACAGAAGCGCGGTAGAAAAATTTTACGAAGCGATCGGAAATCACGAATCTTTCGAACATCTTTATAAACAGAAAGATAGTGATGACAGATTGCGGGCGCCATTGACATTTCCAACCACATTTCGCGCTTATCACCCGGAATGGTATGAAAA
>CALKWU010000204.1 GCA_938004015.1 uncultured Oceanobacillus sp. | reverse complement strand
ATTGCCAGACTTCGGCCCTTCATACTCAACTCTCGACACACCAGTAAAATAAGCCATCCCCATATTCCTCCTCAACTTTTAACATTTCTCCCGTAGAACTATAGATTATGCCCGGACATTGTCGTATAATTTTGATACCGGAAAGCGAGATCATTGAATAGGAGGGTGCCCCTTGAACACGACATTCGGTAAAATATATCAAGCAATGGATTGGATAACGAAATTCGCATATGTGAATGTTTTATGGATTCTTTTCACATTGACCGGAGGGGTGATCCTCGGATTTTACCCAGCGACCATTGCGATGTTCGCCCTCGTCCGTGACTGGCTGCGAGGAAAAACCGACCTCGCCGTTTGGAAAACGTTTTGGAACTATTACAAACGTGATTTCATCAAAAGCAATTTGCTCGGGCTCTTTCTCAATCTCCTGTTCATTTTCATCGTCATCGACATTTACTACATCCAAACGAATGAAAATGATCAGCTCGCCTGGACGTATATTCCGTTGTTTGCTTTTATGCTGCTCGTTGTCTTATATTTGTTTTACATTTTTCCGAGCTTCGTCCATTTCGATTTGAAACTAGCACCGCTCCTGAAAAACACCTTTTTGATTATGATCATCAGTCCGGTCCACAGCTTTCTGATGGTTCTTTCGCTCATCTCGATATTTTTCATCATGCGGGCGCTTCCGGCATTATTTTTCATCTTCGGCGGTACTGTCTATGCATCCATAACGACATGGTTGAGCCTGGATGCTTTTCGATGGATTGAAAAAAAGAAAAAGGCCGCTTGAATATAGTTACAGCAACTTGGTGACCGCAACTTCCAATGTCCCGGACCTCCGTCGGTACAGTATGTTGGCTTCACCCTTTCACCGCACTGGCCGTAATCCCCTCTACAATCTTGTCACTGAAAAACAAGAAAGCGATGATGATCGGCAATACACTGATGACTAATGTGGCGCCGATCGCACCCCAATCCGTCATATATTGGCCGATAAAGTTCTGGATTCCGACCGTCAATGTTTTATAACGATCCGAACTGATGAACGTGTTGACGAAAACAAATTCATTCCAGTTGTAAATCATATTAATGATGACGGTCGTCGAAATGACCGGTGCCGACAACGGAAAGATGATTTGAAAAAACAAACGATGGACGGAACTTCCATCAATGATCGCAGCCTCTTCAATTTCCCGTGGAATCGTCATATAAAATCCAAGCAAAATCATGACAGTGATCGGTAAATTATAGGTGACGTATGTAATGACGATGGACCATGGATTGTCGATCAGGTTCACATTCAAAAACATGTTGTATAAAGGGATTAAAGCAGAATGGACTGGTATCATTAAACCAATCATTATGATCCCTAAAACAAGTCCACTCAACTTCCATCGCATTCTTGAAATGGCAAACGTCGCCATACTTGCGATCAAAATCGTCATTACAGTCGCAACCGCCGTAATCCAAATGCTGTTCCAAAAATAAGTGCCGATTCCACCTTCAAACACCTTGACATAATTTTCCCATTTCGGGTCCAATGGCAGTGCAAATGGACTCCCGGCAAAAATTTCCTGGTTCGTTTTTAACGAGAACAAAAACAACCAGATGATCGGAAATATTTGGAACACCGCAACAAGACCCAAACAGAAGTAAAGCAAAACATATCCGATCCGCTGCATGGTACAAGCCTCCCCTCAATACTCGATTTCTTCTTTCGTAGCAGTTAGTTTCCGGATGATGAACGTGACGATCAACGTGATGATCAACAGTAAAAATCCAATGGCACTTCCGTAGCCGAAATCATAACTGGAAAAAGCGAGTTTATACATATAGGAAGCCATCACTTCGCTCGCCCCGTTCGGCCCGCCGCCCGTCATGACATAAATGAGATCGAAATATTTCAATGAACCAACGATTGATAAAACGAGCGTTATTTTAAACACATTCGTAATCAGTGGAACTTTGATCCTCAAGGCAATCTGTAAGGGACTTGCCCCATCGATTTTTGCCGCTTCGATTAGCGAATCCGGAATATTTTTCAAGGCGGCATAATAAATCAAAATATAAAATCCTGCATATTGCCAAATGATCGGAACGAAAATGGCGTAAAGCACGATGTTCGGATCCGCGAGCCACGCCGGTAAATCATTGAATCCGATCATCCGCAAAATACTGTTCAACATCCCATTTTGCGGGTTATACACTTTGATCCATAATTGCGCAATCGCCACAGAAGACAATAGCATCGGAATAAGATAAATTTTCCTGAGCAAGTTCGTGCCTTTCAGTTTCGAAGCCAATATTAAAGCAACAGCCAAGTACCCGAACAAACTCATGGCAGAAAATAACGCCAAAAGAAAAGAATGTAGCGCACTTTGCCAGAACTTCCCATCCTGCAAAGCGGTCACGTAATTTTCCAAACCGATGAACTCCATTGCGCCAATGCCATCCCAATCCATCAAACCGAAATATCCCGAAAGGATCAGTGGAATGACAATAAGAACGGCAATCAATAGGAGTGCCGGAAAGGTGTATAAGAAAATGATCCATTTATTGGACATCACTTTATTCACGGTATTCAACCCCAGTTTACAAATTAAAATCAGTCCGCCGGAAGAGGAACGATTTGATCAAGCCTTCGAATCCATCTCCATCTTGTTGCTGGGGCTTCGGAAACATGGTCCATTTACGGAAAACGACGCTTATCCATATGATTGATGCTTCATTTTCCAGAAATTACCATGTTCCCGAAGCTTCTTCCCTCTCGCTCACCCAGTGTTCAAACATTAAAAGCTTCACCTAATTTTGGTTCCTCACTCCAGTGCCTCTTCATGGGCTTCAGCAAATTCTTCCGGAGTCACTTCCCCGCCAAACAGTGCTTGGATCATATCCAAATGCACTTGGGCTGCATCCGGACTCATTTGCACATCGGCATACAATGTGATGTTCGTCGCCGCATTCAAATCATTCAACACATCGACATACATTTGCGGCAGATCCAATCCATCTGCATCGACTTTTGA
>CALKWU010000203.1 GCA_938004015.1 uncultured Oceanobacillus sp. | reverse complement strand
TTCCGATTCGATTATGGATGTAGCGTTTGGCACCTTGCCACTTCTCCCAAGTATAGAAGTAAATGATCAACATGATGACTTCCGTGATAAAGACGAGCCACTCGACAAACCAGGCCCAGAAAAAGATCCTTAAAAGTGATCCGATCGAATCCGGCTGGATGACGGTCGTGCTGAACCAGATGCCGACTCCCGTCATCGCACCGACGGTCGTTGTGATGATGAGCACCCATTTGCTGATTTTTTTGGCAATCGAAATTAATCCCTCATTATTTTTCTTGATTCCGACATATTCTAACGAAACCATCAACGTCGAAGCGCCAATGGCGACTCCGTGACTCACCAACACATGAACAATCGCGATGATGGCAATCACCATTCCATTGCCCAGCCAAGGAAACTCGACGACTGGAAAATTCATGATGAAAATCCCTCCTTGAATGTTGTAAGATATTGAATTGAAATTTCCAAAATGAATGGGTCACCTCCTGCCCTTTCATACATGACCATATCGAAAAATTGTGAAAGAACTATGTTAACGTTTTGAACAAATTTCAACATTCCATTTGCCACATGATTCAACCCGTCTTATCATTCAACGGATATCAAGGTATTGGACAAAATTTTAAAACTTTCGACGAATGACGCTTTATGAGCACCTTATTTCACGAAAATTTCACACTCTTTTTATATAATTTTGATAAGTAACCATCATCATGAAAGAGGGAAACGTATGGAAGAAACGGTCATTATGGTCGTAGAAGACGAAGAAGAAATGCGGAAAATGATCCGCACATTTTTGGAGAAGGACGGTTACCGCGTCATCGAAGCTGAAGACGGCATACAAGCGTTGTCCTTGTACAAAGAACATGAAAACATTCATCTTCTCATCGTCGATATTATGATGCCGTTGATGGACGGTTTCACTTTTACGAAAGAAGTCAAATCTTTCTCCGATGTGCCGATCATCTTCTTGTCGGCAAAGGGCTCTGAATCGGACAAAGTGTACGGATTGAAATTGGGCGGCGACGACTACATCGTCAAACCTTTTTCTCCGAGCGAACTGCTCGCCCGTGTGGAATCCGTTTTAAGAAGGACATACCAACATAAAATGGACGAAGAAGAAATCATCACGGTCGGGCCACTATCGATCAACTGTAAATCGTATACCGTCACATTGAATGGGGAACCGGTACAATTGACAAAAAAAGAGTTTGGCATGTTAAAAATTTTGGTGAAAAATCGGGGACGCGTCTTCTCGCGGGAGGAGCTATTGCGTCTCGTTTGGGAAGAAGACAGCCATTTGAGCAGTGAACGAACGGTGGATACCCACATGAAAACCTTGCGAATAAAAATGGGGAAGTATGGAAAAATGTTCAAAACAGTTTGGGGTGTCGGATATAAATTTGAGCCATGAAATTCAAAAGGATCACGTTCCAAAAACAAATTTTAATCGTATTTATTTTCAGCATCAGTTTTACCATTTTGTTTTCCTTCTTCTTCCTGCATTATCTCTATTCGAAATTGTATTTGGAAAGTATTGAAGAATCGCTCATCTATCAAGGAAAACAGACGGTGGAACATTATCATTTCGGAGAATTGAGCGAAGATATCATCGGAAAAATCGACTGGTACAACATCATTTCCGAATATGAAATCATCGTCGTGGATGAATTGGAGAACTTGAACAATCACTTCCCTTATAAAATCGATTATGAATCACTCGTCAACCCGATGGACATCGTTCAATTGGAACAAGGGAAACATGTATTGAAAGAAGGATATGTGGAAGAATTGGAGCGGGAAATTTTAGGTGCCATCTTCCCGATCAAAAGCGGTCAATCTCTGATCGGCGTCATATACATTTATGTACCACTGGCGGATATTCAAGATGTTTTCATCGAAAGTGTGCCGATTTTGCTTATGGTGGGTACGATCTTTTTTCTGCTGTTGTTTTTCATTGTCAATCAGATTTGGAAATCCATTTACCGCCCGTTGAATAATTTGCAACGGATGGCTCATGAAATTTCACAAGGAAATTATTCCCATCAACTAAATGTCGAACGTCAAGATGAGATTGGCGATTTGACGGAAGCTTTTAATGAAATGAGCAAGTCTTTGGCGCAGCAGGAAGAGCGGAAAAAGGAATTCACCGCAAATGTCGTTCATGAATTGCGAACACCGCTCACTTATGTTCGTGGTTATGTCGAAGCATTAAAAAACAAACTATATAATTCTCCGGAGGAAGCGGAACACTATTTGTCGACGATTGAAAAAGAGACGGACCGGATCAGCAAGCTGATCAACGACCTTGAAGATTTAAACCATTTGCAGGAAAATCTGTATTCGATACAATTGCAACCGATCGTATTGTCCCAACTGCTATTCGATACACTCGAATTGTTCAAAATCCATCAAACGGAAAAAAAGCTTTCATTTGAGACGCATGTCGATGAAGATATCATCATCATGGGCGATCCCGACCGGATGCACCAAGTGTTTTACAACACGATTGATAACGCGTGCAAATATGCGACCGAAAACAGCACCATCACCATTCTTTTACGAAAAGACGGAAGTCATGCCGAATTTTTCATCAACAACGTCGGGACGACCATCAACAAAGAGGATTTGAAAAGAATCGGAGAGCGCTTTTTCCGCACGGATAAAGCGAGAAATCGCGCAACCGGGGGTACCGGATTAGGATTGTCGATCGTCAAGGAAATCGTGCGCTTGCACGACGGCACTTTTTCCATCACGAGCGACGAAAAAGACGGAACGTCCGTGACGATTCAACTACCGTTATTGGATGAAAGCGAGGGATAAAGGTGAAATTGCGGCAAATTTCCATGGTTTTTTTCGTCATCAGTTTCGCTCTGTTGTCCGCTTGTACAAAAGAGCATTCAAATGAACATGTCATACGTCCTTTTTCCTTCGTCAACCAATACGGTGAAGCCTTTGGCACGAATGAACTTGAAGGTTCCGTCTGGATCGCCAATTTCATGTTCACAAACTGTACATCCGTTTGTCCGACGACGTCCATGGAAATGGCGAAAATACAGAAGGAACTTGCGGAAAAAGATCTGGAAGTCGAGCTGGTTTCGTTCACCGCCGACAGAATTAGAACAACTTGTCTCTGGGGTTGATTTAAT
>CALKWU010000202.1 GCA_938004015.1 uncultured Oceanobacillus sp. | reverse complement strand
TGAAAAATGCAACGGCCATGACTAGCATTAAGGATATGATTGATGTAGTTCCTTGATCCATTTGACCATCCCCATTTTTGAAAATAATTGCAAATATAACATAGAAAAATTCGCTTGTAAAGGAATATAAAAGAAAATCTTTTAATATGGAAAAATGGCATTTACGAAGAAACTTTTTGGCTGTGTTTTCGTACAAACTAATAAATGACTTCATGGAATGAGGTTGGTCATGTCAAAAGCAGTGAGAAGATTAAATCAATCACAAAAAGAGGTGATAAAATGCCATCCGAGAGAGAAAAAATGATTTCAGAATTAAAAAAGATCGTTGTTCCCGAACTAAGGGATAGAGGTTTTAAAGGGTCATTCCCTCATTTCCGAAGAATTGTTGAGGACAAAATAGACTTGATGACTTTTCAATTTGACAGGTATGGCGGAGGTTTTGTCATTGAAGTCGGAGTGTGTCCACCTGAAGGCTTTATTCATTCTTGGGGTGAAAAAGTTCCGCCTCATAAAGTGACGACACATGATTTGGATGATCGATTAAGGTTGAATGAAAAAAAGGGTCAATGGTTCAGGTACGATATTGAGAGTGATTCGGAAAATATATTTGAAGATGTTGCAAAAGAAGTGTTGACTCACCTTGACGAGGCAGAAGATTATTGGGCAGGCAGTTCATGATGACCTGTGCGTCGGATAGCTTGCATCACTGGAAGAAATGGGTGATTAAAATTAAACTTATCTTGCAAAAATGGATTGATTATTCCTCAAATCTACATTTCATTAATGGTCAAATAACAAAAGATGGAACATTGTTGCTGATTGAGAGCAATATACAGGAATTGGATTTTTTTCAGCGTCCCGTACCGAAGAACAATTGGACGATTCGAATATTCAAAGAGCGTAGTGTAGAAACAATCGAATTGAAGAATGTCCCCCTGATCCCGACAGCAGTGGACTTGTTTTCAGATGGAACGATACTGATTGTACAAGGCCGTTGTTTAAAAGACGGAAATTATATTGAAAAAAATGCAAGAAGATACAACCGGGATGGCGAACTAGTTGAAGCTTTTACACTTGGAGATGGAATTGAACATATGCAAATTGATGAAACAGACACAATCTGGGTGGCGTATTTTGATGAAGGAATTTTCGGTAATTTTGGATGGGATGAGCCTATGGGGACTGAAGGGCTTGTAGCTTATGGAATAAATGGTCAGAAATTGTGGGGAGCACGCAAGTATGGAATTGTTGATTGTTATGCTTTGAATGTCGTCAGTTCAAAAGAAGTCAACTTTTATTACTATGATGATTTTTTTCTAGTTCAACTTAATGAAAGAAAAGAGTCCTTTCGCTATCGTATAAAAGGTGACCATACGATCCAACAATTCATGTTCGATCAATCGGGATTGATTGGTCAAGTGGATGGGAGTACGATGATGCGTTTCAACATAAAAAACAGAACCGTCACTCCAAAGGGAATGCTACAATTGACAGATGAAAAAGGGAAACCAATTAACGGTCCGGTGTTTATGCGAGGGAAGTTTCTATTTGTGTATAGCAAAGACGGGATTTATAAAAAAGACATTCACTAAAAGCGTTCCATTGTAAAGGTGAGATGATACCATTCGTTACATGAAGCTCAAATATTTACAGAAGTCCTATAAAGAACATGAAAAAACGGTCGTATATATGATAAATTTATAGTTAATGTTCATACATCATTTGAGCATCCAATTTACAGGGAAAGGATGGTAAACGTGTGGAAAGAGTTTAAAGAATTCATTGCACAAGGAAACGTATTGGATCTAGCGATAGGTATCATCATAGGGGGAGCGTTTGGGAAAATCGTTTCTTCGCTGGTTGATCATGTCGTGATGCCTGCGGTTGGATTATTGCTGGGAGGCATAGACTTCACCACGTTATCAATTGTAGTAGGAGATGCTCACATTCAATACGGTATTTTCATTCAAAATGTCGTTGATTTCCTGATTATAGCATTTTCTATCTTTTTAGTGATCCGATTGCTCAATAAATTGAAAAAGAATGAAGAAAAGATGGAGGAAGAACCAGAAGTTGATGAACAATTGGAATTGCTTAAGGAAATCAGAGATTTATTGAAAAAAGAATCATGAATTTGAAGGTAGAGATACTCCCTCTTTTGCTTTTCAGGAAAAATAAAACTGCGTTATTTATGAACATTTCAAGAACATTCGTATAATCGGCTTGTTTTGCGGATTCAAGAGAATTGAGTTTGTTTAATGAACTTAGATAAATAAAGGATGATCCATGTGTCAGAAAAAGATGAAATCATTCTTAGAGGTTTGCAAGAAAACAACTTGAAAAATATCAATTTGAACATACCGAAAAGAAAAATCATCGCAGTTACCGGATTATCGGGATCGGGGAAAAGTTCCCTCGTTTTCGACACGTTGGCAAGGGAAAGCAGAAGGCAAATGACGATGAATTACCCACATTACGTGAGGAATCAGATGCCTCGTTATGAACGGCCGAAAGCGGATCTTTTGCAAAACTTAAGTCCAGTCGTCGTGGTGGAACAGCGGCCACCGACAGGGAATTCGCGTTCAACCATTGGAACGTATATGGATGTCGATCCATTGATCAGACTTTTGTTTTCGCGGATCGGGGAACCAAGAATTGAGTCGGCAAGTGATTTTTCCAGACAAAGCTCATTTGGCAGCTGTCCGGAATGTAAAGGCTACGGTGAGGTGATCGTACCGGATGCGAATAAGCTCATCGATTTCAATAAATCACTCAAGGATTATGCGATACGATTTAAACCATTGTCCCCTTCAGGTTGGCAAGGCAGATGGATGATGACCGGTGGCCTATTCGATCCAGATAAACCGATTAAAGATTATTCCGAGGAAGAGCTCGAATTATTTTTACATGGTCCGCAAGATGGCGAAAAAGTCTACGCTCCGTTCCACACGAAAAATGGACCGCAACCGCACGAATGGGATGGATTATTGCCGCGATTCAAGCGGTTATACATCAATCGGGACATTACGAAATTGAAGGAAATAACGATGGACGATGTGTTGGCGGTGACGACCCAAACAGGGTGTACGACTTGCGGTGGTTCCGGCTTGAGTCCGAAAGTGTTGGCTTGCAAAATCAACGGCTTGAATATCGTCGATTATGATCAAATGGAACTTCCGGATTTGTGGAACGAATTGGAGAAAATCAAAGATCCGATTGGCAAACCGATTGCCCAACAAGCACTTCCACCGATTCAACAACTCATCGACATTGGGCTCGGTTACTTGAGTCTTTCCCGGAGGATGGACACGTTATCCGGCGGCGAAGCGCAACGGGTGAAAATCGCCAGGCATCTCGGCAGCAGTTTGAACAATATGACATATATTTTCGATGAACCGACAGCAGGCCTTCATCCGGAAGAAGTCGACATGTTGATCGGGATGATGAAGCGGCTCAAATCCCTACATAATACCGTCATCGTCATTGAGCATGATTTGGCGGTCATCAAAGAAGCGGATGAAATCATTGAGATGGGACCGGGTGCTGGTGTACATGGAGGCGAAGTCGTCTATCAAGGGAAGCTGGAAGGATTGGAACATGCCGATGCAGCAACGACATTGGATCAGAAGTTGATCGTCAATGGAAGTCCACGCCCTAGGAACGACTATTTCACGATCGAAAATGCCGATTCCAACAATTTGAAAAATGTCAGTGTCCATATTCCGAAGCGTGTCCTCGTTTCGGTCTGTGGCGTGTCCGGCTCCGGAAAAAGTTCCCTCATGTTGCAAGCTTTCACGGAAAAGTATCCGGAAAGCATCATCGTCGGGCAGGGAAGTATCGGGATTTCCAGCCGTTCCACTTTGGCGACTTATATGGGGATCATGGATGACATTCGCTTCATTTTTGCAAAAGCGACGGGGCAGCCCGCTGGATTATTCAGCTTCAACTCAATAGGGGCATGCCCGACTTGTAGAGGCAAAGGCGTCATCACACCAGACGTGGCTTTTGCCGACCCTGTGACGGTTCCTTGTGAAGCGTGCCACGGAGCGAGGTATTCGGCAGAAGCGTTGTCTTATCGGTACGAAAGGAAAAACATCGTTGACATATTGGATTTGACTGTGGACGAAGCGGCTCACTATTTCCAATTGCCGCGAATCATCAAACGGGTGGATATGTTGCGAGATGTCGGCTTAGGTTATTTGACTTTGGGACAGACGACCAGCTCTTTAAGCGGCGGGGAAGTGCAACGTCTGAAATTGGCCAGCCACTTGCAAAAAGAAGGTCAAATCTATATTTTGGACGAGCCCTCCTTAGGGCTCCATGCAAAAGATAACGGGAAACTCCTCGATGTTTTCCAAAATCTCGTCAACCGGGGCAATTCGGTGATCATCATTGAACATAACTTGGACTTTATCGCCGCAAGTGATTGGGTAATTGAAATGGGACCTGGTGGAGGAAAGCAAGGTGGCCAAATCATTTTTGAAGGGACGCCGCAAGAATTGCTTCACGCAGAAACAGCGACAGCGAAATCGTTGAGAAATGGAATTGGTCGCTGAATGGAATAAGCTCGTTTTAAGCGTTTTGGAAACGAGCGGTGACCGTGCTTTTCGAAGACAAGCTTTTCTAAAAAAAATTATGTTTTGGGTGCAAAAAAATAGGTGTACATTCATTCCATTCGTGGTATACTTGACATAGAAAGTCATGGATGGCATATGATAATAAAGACCGCCCATGCGGCAACATGGACGGTCCCAATAGACTGAACCCCGTCAAGAGGGGTAGGCAGCTCGGAACATAATCCCTCACTTACCTGCTTAGAGTGCATGAGGGATTATTTTTTATGGTTATTATCAGCAACGATGAACGCGATCAACATCCCGAAAGATATCATCAGCGTCAACGCACTAACAACGTCCATTGGCAACACCTCCCTTCCCGGGAAGTCTCCCAATGAAACTTCGAGGTCGGGCGACGTGCTGCCGGATCCCTCATGCGAAGCCAGTCTATTGAAACCATTATAGCATAAATGAACGACAAATTTATGTATTTGTTTGTATTTCGCGAATCTTCATTCTTTGATACAATGATCAAATTAATTTGACAGCGAAGGGGGTCACATCATGACAAAAAAATATGTCGTTGAAGTGGAAAAATTGGATAAAAAAGGTTCCGGTCAAGCCGTTGTTTGGCGGGAAAACGAGCATGGCAATAAGAAAAAATTGACACTCGTCATTCCGGAATCTTTGCCTGGCGAAAAAGTGGAAGTCATCGCCGAAAAACCACATTTGAAATGGACGAAAGCACCAATCAAGGAAATCATCGAGAAACATCCGGAACGGAAAACACCGCCATGCCCGCACTTTTCTTTATGTGGCGGCTGTGTTTGGCAACATTGGACCTACGAAGGCCAACTGAAGCATAAAACGGCTTTTGTGAAAAAACAAGTGGAACGACAAGGTTTTGACCCTGACTTGGTTTTTGATGCCATCGGTGCGGACAAGCCGTGGCATTACCGGAATAAAATGGAATTCACTTTTGCCAAAGACGGTTCCATGGGACTCCATGAACAAGGGAATTTCCGGAAAATCATTCCATTGGAAACATGCCTCATCGCCGGAGAAGAAATGGTCGCAGCAGCGATGGAAGTGGCGGAATGGGCAAAAGATTACCGTTTGCCGGGATATGATAAAGAAACGCATGAAGGTTTGCTGCGGCATTTGATGGTCAGGCAATCCTTTGCGACGGGCGAAGTCATGTTAGCGGTTTTTGCGACCAAACCACATACTGAATTGAAAGATGCTGTGGAAGATTTGTCGGAGCGAATCCGTAAAAATCATAAGCAAGTCGCAAGCTTACTATGGATGGAAAACAGGTTATGGGCGGATAAAGCTCAAGCCGAACACGTGGAAGTGTTGTCAGGCAGGGATTTCATTTATGATGAATTGTTCGGGTACCGTTATCGTCTCTGGTATGATACATTTTTCCAAACGAACCCGAAACAAGCTGAAAAACTCGTTGAACTTGCCTTGGACTTGAGCAAACCGAAAAAACATGAAAAAATGATCGACTTGTTTTGCGGGGTCGGCACGTTTTCTCTTCCATTCGCAAGTCGAGTCGGCGAACTCGCTGGTGTGGAAATTGTGGAAACATCGATTGAATCGGCGAAACGGAATGCGAAGGACAACGGCATTGACAACACATATTTCTTGGCTGCTGATGCCAGACGGGGCATTGACCAAGTGATTGAAAAATTCGGCACTCCGGATTTGTTGCTGTTGGATCCTCCACGTTCAGGTGCTGGCGGCAAAGTGATGCGGAAAATCGGACGCGCCCAACCAGAAAGGGTCGTCTATGTTTCTTGCAATCCGGAAACATTCGCAACGGATATAAAAGAACTGGCAGCATTTGGTTATGAACTGGAAAAAGTCCAACCGGTCGATTTGTTTCCACATACGGTTCATGTCGAATGTTGTGCGTTGCTTATAAAAAAATAAATATTCGGAAAAGCTCGTTTCAAAAAATCAATGAAACGGGTTTTTCTTATATATTTTAATTCACTAGTATTGCGTAAATATAAATAGAACATTCAGTAAACTGCATTTTAATAATTTTTGCCAAAAAGTCAAAGTCTAACTAATGGTGGCTTTATCATTTTTTGAAAATTATATACAATTGATTCAAAAGGGATAACGACAATCCTTGAAACGAAGAAATAGCCATCATCTGTCATTCGGTCAAAGCGCTCATAATCTA
>CALKWU010000201.1 GCA_938004015.1 uncultured Oceanobacillus sp. | reverse complement strand
GAAACTTTGATATCACTGGATTTCTTACGGAATTGCAGCGATAAAAAATGGAACGAAACTTCAAAATCTATAACAAAATAAAACAAGAGAAAGATAGATTCACGCACTAGCGTTATGTCAAATTGGACAATACAAAAGTGCCGTATTCACATTGAGGACAGCCATGTTCTCATCGTCTCATTTTTTGTTCAATACAAGGGTGGTGTAGCTATACCGGGCTACTGGTGTGTGAATCTTTCTCCCGGAATAAAAACAATCCGTTAGGAAAAACTAATATACAGCAAAAAGTATTCCTGCAAAGTCAGGAATGAACGGACAAGGAGGATGGAAAAATGGCAAAACCGTACCGCTGTCCTAACTGCAAAACAAATCGTTCCCGCTTCAATATCATCAAGCAAGTTGCTACACCCGTGAAACTCGATGCAAATACCGGAGAAATCATGAAAGAATATCAAGACGGTGAAACAAAAATGTTCCATCAGCCGTACAAGGGCCCGACATATCGAATCCAATGCGGCGTATGCGGATTGATTGAAAATGAAAGCATGTTCGAACAATTTGCGGATTATGATGGATTTTGAAGTGTAATGTGATGAGCGTCTTTGGCTGGAACGAGTGTTTTTGAACTGCCAACGTGTGCTTTTCCGGGATGGGACGCCGTTTTAGTAAACTAAAATGGAAAGAACCATTCCGGAAAAACATTTCATCTATTTCAACAACTAGAAAAACAGGACAGCCGAAATGACGGCACGAAAAATGTCCATATTAAAGAGACCAGGTATTTCCACAATGGTCGGCACATGAAAAAAACTGAAGATATACGCAAGCAAAAGGATCTTCAAGAATCAAGCCGTACAGAGATTAACCCTACACGGCTTACAACATTATTTCTAATCCGTTTTCTCTGGATTCACAAGTGTCCGCAGATGACGTTTTAAAATTTTCCCACTGGCATTTCTCGGCAATTCTTCGATAAACTCAATACGCTTCGGAACTTTAAAATCCGCCAATTGACTCTTCACATGTTGCAATATCTCTTTTTCCGTAACCGGCGCTTTTGTGACGACGAATGCGGTGATTGCCTCGATCCATTTTTCATCCGGGACACCGACAACTGCCACTTCGGCAACTTGCGGCAGTTGATAAATACAGTCCTCGATTTCCCTTGATGCAACGAGCACTCCACCCGTGTTGATGACATCCTTAACCCGGTCGATGACGACGATATATCCATCTTTGTCCATCTTGACGAGATCGCCGGAACGGAACCAACCACTATCGAATGCTTCAGCCGTAGCTTCCGGCTTATTCCAGTAACCGAGACAAAGCTGTGGAGAGCGGTAAACAATTTCCCCCAGTTCTCCAGGTGGAACCTCATTCCCCTCGGAATCCACGACCTTCGCTTCAACAAAAAGCAACGGCCTTCCTGCAGAACCAGGATGGTCTTTATGTTCTTCAGGACGAAGCACCGTACAAGCCGGACCCATTTCCGATTGGCCGAACACATTGTAAAAGCCGAGATCCGGCAAATGTTCCTGCAATCTTTCCAAGATGGGTCCAGGCATAATCGACGCACCATAGTACGCCTTCCGAAGTTTACTCAAATCCCTTTTATAAAAGTTCGGGTCATTGGCGATAGCCACCCAAACAGTTGGTGCTGCGAAAAAAGATGTGATATGGTCTTCCTCCATCGTTTTCATGACCACATCAGGCACTGGCGCGGGAAGGATTTTGTTCCAGCCGCCTACAATCAAAGCGGGAAGCATAAACACATGCATTTGAGCAGAATGATATAAAGGCAGACTATGCAGTGCCCGGTCCGACTCGTGGATATCGAGGCCCTGGATGCAACTCATATAATGGTACATAAATGCCCGATGAGTAAGGATTGCGCCTTTCGGGTCTGACGTCGTTCCCGAAGTATAAAGGAGTTGTGCGACATCCGTGTCATCCACTTCGAATTCATCATCTTCCATAGGGCGTCCGTCCCTATGGAGCGCCCATTCGAGTACTTCTTCTTCAAAATGGAGTACACGACGATGAGTGTTTGCTTTTGTTTCGGCAACAGCATCCGCAAGCTCCCGATCCGCAAAAATGAGTACAGGATCGGAATCAGTCAGGATATAGTCGAGTTCCCCCGCTTTCAATTGGAAGTTGACGGGAACGTGGATGGCTCCAAGACGTGCCACCGCAAGAAAAAGCAGCACATACAAATCAGAATTCCTTCCATAAGCGGCAACCCGATCCCCTTTTCCCACTCCTTCGTCACGTAGCTTTCGTGCAATCTGCGTCACGGCAGTATCCAGTTCACGATACGTCCATTCCCTGTCACCAAACACAATGGCTGTACGCTTTGGAACACGTGCCGCCGTACGATGGACAGCCCCGGCTATCGTGCTTGTCCTCATGTTTACATCATTCCTCTCCTTTTTTTGAATTTGGATGAAGTAAGTCTGAGTTCGTGTTTAAATTATCTGAATATACCTTATTATAAAGAATATTTATTCATAATGTAACCGAATAGGAGAGGACTGTCAATCTATTTTTTTGCTAATAACTAATCACATATCAATAAGAGAGACAAAAATAGAATGGATGAATATGGATGGCCATTTGCTTCAATCTTATAGTGGTATGAAATGCTTCAGAAGCAATGTGTATGGAACAAATAAAAGGTGCCTGACGTTGCAGCAAATCCATGCAGCATCAGGCACCTTGTAGTCATTCTTCATTTGGAAGGACTAAAATTTCAACACGTCTGTTTTTTTGGCGGTTTTCAGCGCTCGTATTCGGCACGGCCGGTTGGAATTCGCCATAGCCTTTCGCACTGAACTTCGTAGGATCCAAGTCTTCATTCTCCAAAATGACCGCCATGAAATTAACGGCGCGCGACACGCTGAGCTCCCAGTTGGACGCGAAATTTTCATTTGATATGGGCACATCGTCCGTATGACCACTCACAATCACTTCAAGCGGCGGTTCGACATAAAGCAATTCAGAAACTTCCCGGGCTGTCTGTTGTGCATCTTCCCTCACTTCCGCACTGCCCATGTCGAAAAAAACATCATCCAAAATCGTGATCATCAATCCGACATCCGTCATTTCCGTATCGAATTTTCCGCCTAATTCATTTTCCGCAATGTATGCATCCATTTCCGCTTTTATATGTTCTAAAGGAGGAGTATCTGCCGCCTCTTCACCTTCATCGGGCGGTGTTACATCCTCCTCTCCTTCCTCTTGCTCTGGCCCTTCTTCCGGCTTTTCATCCGGAATGATTTCTTGATCTTCATCCAGTATTCCGCTTCCTCCCGGCATGAATTCTCCCCGGAAAAATTCAGCCAACTGTTGATATTTTTGCGAGTCGATTTCACTGGCAGCAAACAAAATGATGAATAAGGCCAAAAGAAGAGTCAACATATCCGCATAAGGCAAAAGCCAGGAATCGCTGATTTTCGATTCCCTTTTCTTTTTCTTCCTACTCATATTGATTCTCCTGTTCCATTGTGGCCAATTCCTTGTCGGAGAGGAACGATCTCAATTTTTCAGAAATCATCGCTTTCGAATGGCCGTGCGCTATTGAAACGATACCTTCGATGATCATTTCTTTTTGCAACACTTCTTTTTTCGACTTTTCCCGCAACTTGTTTGCAAATGGATGCCACAATACATAACCGGTGAAAATCCCCAATAGTGTGGCGATGAAAGCAGAAGATATCGCATATCCAAGCGCTTCCGTATCGGACATGTCCGCAAGCGCCGCAATCAAACCGACTACGGCTCCCAAGACCCCGAGCGTCGGTGCGTAAGTCCCCGCTTGGGTGAACAAACCTGCACCTTCTTCATGCCTTTCTACCATCGCTTCAATTTTTTTCATTAATATTTCTTTGATATAATCCGTTTCCTGTCCATCTACCATCATTTGGATTCCACTTGCCAAAAAGGAATCATCGATATCCTTGATCTCATTCTCTAAAGCGAGGAGCCCTTCTCTCCTGGTCAGTTCCGCCCATTGACTGAACTGATCGATCAGTTCTTCATTGTCCTTCAATTTTTGCTCTGTGAAGATAATCCGGAAATACGAAGGGACTTTGCGGATGGTACTCGTGGGAAAAGCGATCAAAACTGCCGCCACCGTACCGAGGATGATGATTAAAAATGCCGCAGGGTTGATCAGTGCGCTTAAGCTTACGCCTTTTAATACCATTCCTAGTCCAATTGCAATCAACCCGATAATCAACCCAATAATCGAAGTCAAATCCAAAAAAACCACTCCTGCTCTACAATTTACGTCGTTCACTCTAACACAAATGAACTGATTTTCTTTATAATGTCTGTTCCTTTTATCGGTTCATTTGAAACAAATTTCAAGTTGTTTACGCATCTGTCGATAATAAATATATAAGAAAAAAATTTCAAAAAAATAGTGCAACGGTCGACACAAATGGCCGTTGCACTGTCAGGATGCAGTCCGTTCACCAACTGAACCTGGGACATCTATGGTTTATCACTTCTTCTTGCTCAACCTTCCTAATAAAAAGGCCCCTAAAGCGACTGCGATAAGCGTGTTCGTCTTTTTATTGAACACTTGCTTCGTGACCAGGTTCAAGTTTTGCGGACGCTCCGCCAATCGCCGCATGAAATAACCGAACCAGTCATCTCCAAACGGAACGTATGTACAGAAACGGTATCCTTCTTTCGCCAGCTCCTCTTGCAAATCTTTTCTGAATCCGTAAAGCATTTGGAATTCAAATTTATCCCGTGGAATCTCTTGTTCTTCTGCAAATTTTTTCACATGGTTGATGACACGGTGATCATGGGTCGCAATCGACGTGAATTTCCCATTCAACAAATGGTACTCGATCAACTTGATGAAGTTTTTATCGATATCTGCTTTCTCTTGATAAGCAAGGTGGGCCGGCTCTTTATAAGCGCCCTTCACGATACGCAGACGGTAATCCTTATATTTTTCGATGTACTCATCCGCTTTGAAGAAATAAGCTTGGATTACCGTTCCGATATTGTCGAATTCCTCAGATAAATCATCGATGAGTTGAAACGTCGGGTGGAGATGGCCGTAATCCTCCGTGTCAAAATTGACGAACAGATCATAGTCTTTTGCTTTTGCGATGATTTCCCGTAAATTTTCCAAACAAAAATCATAATCGATATCCAACCCAAGTTGTGTCGGTTTCAACGAAATATGTGCATCAAGCTGATGTTCATCAATCGCTTCAATCACTTGGATGATTTGCGATTTCGCTTTCAACGCTTCTTCTTTTTCAGAAACAAATTCTCCAAGATTATCAACCGTTGCAGATATTCCTTTTCGATTCAATTCTTTAACGCTCTCGATCATTTCATCCAAGGTCGTGCCAGCTACAACCGATTGGGCGCCCATTTGCAATCCCCATCTTTTTGCGGCAGCATTGAGAAGATCATTTTGTGACAAAAAAAT
>CALKWU010000200.1 GCA_938004015.1 uncultured Oceanobacillus sp. | reverse complement strand
GTTTCCATAGAAAAATCCGGACAAATTCTAAACAAAATTTGTCCGGATGAATTTCCAGCTATGAAGTTGGATATTACGGTTTGATGATGATATGCCGATGGGGTTCTTGTCCATCAGAATAAGTTGTGACACCTTCAACGTCCTGCAATTTACTATGGATGATTTTACGCTCGTAAGCAGGCATCGGTTCGAGGGCGACTTTTCTGTTGAGACGTTTTGCTTTATCCGCCATTTTCAAAGCCAATGATTCGAGCGTTTCTTTTCTTCTTTCCCGATAACCTTCCGCATCGACAGTTACCGTATAATACGTCTCTTTCTGTTTATTGATGACCAAATGGGCCAAATATTGCAACGCATTCAATGTTTGTCCGCGTTTTCCGATGATGATTGCGATATTTTCCCCATCCATTTCAAAGGTCACATGGTTGTCTTCCACAGTCGTTTGAATATCGACATCAACGTTCATGAGTGTCGTGACACTTTTCAAATATTTTTCCGTTTCTTCTATCGGATCTTTCTTCAAGCGTACGGTCACGATGGCACGTTTTGCACCGATTATGCCGAGAATCCCTTTTTTCCCTTCATCGATCACTTCCACTTCAACCCGGTCCTCAGTCGTATTTAACTGCTGTAAAGCCGATTGTACAGCTTCTTCAACTGTTGAACCGCTAGCAGTCACTTCTCTCACTTTTTGTCTCCCCCAGTATTGGTATTCGTCATCATCGGTTTATTGATAAACAAGGTTTGTAAAACCATAAAGATGTTACCGGTCACCCAGTACAACGCCAAAGCTGCCGGGAAGAAAAATGCCATAACCCCTATCATGAGCGGCATCATGTAAAGCATCATATTCATTTGCATCTGCACTTGCGGATTCGGTGATTTGTTGTAAGACATCATGATCTTTTGTTGCAAGAACGTAAAGAAAGCAACTAAAAACGGTAAAACATAGTCTGGTGAACCGAGCTCAAACCAAAGGAAATTATATTGTCTGACCTCTTCCGTCCGCACGATCGCATGGTACATCGCAATGAGAATCGGCATTTGGATGAAGATCGGTAAACACCCAGCCAGCGGATTCACACCATGACGTTGGAATAGTTCCATCGTTTCCTGTTGCAATTTTTGTTGGGTATTCGCATCTTTTGAACTGTATTTTTTCTGCAACTCTTGAAGTTGCGGTTGAATTTCTTGCATCGCCTTACTGCTTTTGATCTGTTTGACACTTAAAGGTAAAATCAACAGACGGATGATGATCGTAACGATCACAATCGATAAACCATAACTATTATTGAAAATCTCTGCTATTTTCGTGATCACCCAAGAAAGCGGGTAAACAAAAACGGTGTTCCATATTCCTTCACTTTCCGGTGTAATCGGTTCGTTGATTTCTGTACAACCAGCAAGTAACAGAGTTAAACCGATTAGTGCGAAAAGCAGCACAAATTTATTACGCAAAATTTTTCCTCCTCAAAATCAACCTGAAACTCTAATTGTTATTCTATATCAATTGCCGATAAGATTCTATATTTAACTCAATTTTTCGTTTTGAATAGACGTTCCTTATATAATAAATGGTTCAAACTTTTTTTTATCTCAAAAAAACCCATATTTTTCGTCGGTTGTCTTGCAATGACAATAATATCCAACTCGGGATTGATCTCATCTTTGAAAGCATGGAAAGCTTCACGAAGATAGCGTTTGATCCGATTCCTCGTGACTGCATTCCCAATCTTTTTCCCGACAGACAAACCGATACGGAAATGTTTCTGGCCCGGCTTTTTTATATAGTAAATGACAAGTTGCCGGTTCGCAAAAGACTTTCCACGCTTGAATATGTATTGAAATTCCTCATTTTTTTTTATACGATACGCTTTTTTCATTGCTTTCACCTAATCGATTAGTTTACAACTTGCCGTACGGAAAGAAAAGTCGTCGAATCAGCGACTGATAAAATAGAAAAAACCACTGAGATCCAGTGGCTTACGCTGATAAAACTTTTCTTCCTTTGCGACGACGGCGTGCCAATACTTTACGGCCATTCTTTGTCGCCATACGCGCACGGAAGCCGTGTGTACTTTTTCTTTTACGGTTACTTGGCTGATATGTTCTTTTCATCGTCTTTACACCTCCTGTAAAATCTATCCGCAATACATTTTAAATACATACACAGACAGTCCTAATAATTATACGAAAAAAACACCGCATATGTCAACTTGCAACTTTTTTTGATTAAAGTCAAAAGCTTCATCATATCCACCATCCACCATTATGGCCACCCTCTTCAATTATATAACTTTTGAACGATTTAACGTTATCAACGTCTTATTCACACGAAAGTTGATGCAAACTAAATATATTCGACAATTATCGACAACTCATTCACAATATCAACCGTTGTGAATATATTTTTATAAACAATATGACGATAATGTGGATAACTGGAAAATCCCATTGCAATGAATGGGTTTATCTGATATTATAAAATTGTTTCACTTGTGGATAAGAAGCCTTGAACCGAAAAGAATCCACAGGTTGTGGGTAATGTTGTGGATAGTCATTCACAACTTCTTGATTCTTTTATTCACAGAAATGTGGATAGCGTAGATAAATCATGTTAAGATTAATAGACTATATATTCATCTATCCACAACCTATGATGATATTTATAGCCTTTTTCATCTTTCTGATGTTGATTGAGGCTTTTTTCTGTCTGGTGAATAATGAAACAAGCGCTTCCAAACATCGTTTAAACTACGGCGCTTTCCTACCTCATCAAAATATTTCAGGAAGGAGTGATTTTGGATTGGAAAATATTCGGGATCTTTGGCAGAATGTACTGAATAAAATAGAAGAAAGAGTGAGTAAACCGAGTTTCGACACTTGGCTCAGCAACACAGAAGCAGTGGAATTAAACTCAAACACGCTTATTGTGACCGCACCGAATGAATTCTCCAGAGATTGGTTGGAAAACCAATATACGAACGTCATCAACGAAGTATTGGAAGAAGTGACCGGTGCCAAGCTACATACTAAATTCATCGTTCCTCACCCATCTTCTGAAGAAAAGGAATCGACTCAGGAAGTTAAAAAAGATAAAAAACCACAAACGAACGATCACGATTTTCCGAATACGATGTTGAATGAAAAATATACGTTCGACACCTTTGTCATCGGTGCGGGAAACCGCTTCGCCCATGCAGCATCACTCGCTGTCGCTGAAGCTCCTGCTAAAGCGTATAATCCCCTCTTCATCTACGGAGGAGTCGGGCTCGGAAAGACCCATCTCATGCATGCGATCGGCCATTACGTAAGAGAACATAATCCGGATGCAAAAGTCGCTTATGTCACATCGGAAAAATTCACGAATGAATTCATCAACGCCATCATGGAAAACAAATCAAATGCTTTCCGCAATAAATACCGCAATATCGATATCCTATTAATTGATGATATTCAATTCATCGCAGGAAAAGAATCGACACAAGAGGAATTTTTCCATACATTCAACACGTTGCATGAAGAAAGGAAGCAAATCGTCATTTCCAGCGACCGTCCGCCAAAAGAGATACCTACTTTGGAAGACAGACTCCGTTCCAGATTCGAATGGGGATTGATCACGGACATCACACCACCTGATTTGGAAACGAGAATTGCTATTTTGAATAAAAAAGCAAAAGCGGAAGGCTTGGATATACCTAACGAAGTCATGTTGTACATCGCCAATCAAATCAATACGAATATCAGGGAATTGGAAGGTGCGTTGATCCGCGTCATTGCGTATTCTTCTCTCGTTAATGCAGATATCGATGCAGCGCTTGCCGCAGAAGCATTGAAAGATATCATTCCAAGCAATAAACCGAGAGAAATCACCGTTCAAGTGATCCAAGAAGTCGTTTCGAAAAAATATAATATTCGTATGGAAGATTTTGCAGCGAAAAAACGGACGAAAAACATTGCATTCCCACGACAAATTGCCATGTATTTATCGAGGGAATTGACGGATCTTTCCCTTCCGAAAATCGGTGATGAATTCGGAGGTCGGGATCATACGACGGTCATCCATGCCCATGACAAAATTTCCAAAATGATTGCAGAAGACAATGCTTTCAGTCAAGAAATCGATGATTTGATCGAAACGATAAAAACCCTCTAGCTTTTTTCTGTGTGAAATGTGAATAACATTTCCGACATACGAACAAGTTCTCAACAAGTGGAAAACTTACATTTATAAGATATCAACGGACTTATCCACATATCAACAAGCTATATTACTATTATTACTATCTTTTAATATAAAATAAATATATATATTACTTCCTTTAGGAGGACAATTCCATGAAATTTACCATTCAACGCAATTCTTTAATGGCTGCTGTTCAAAATGTAATGAAAGCTATCTCACCTCGAGCAGTAATCCCTATTCTTTCCGGAATGAAAATCGAAGCGAATGAAGAGGGAATCACATTAACCGGAAGTGATTCCGATATTTCCATTGAATCTTTCATTCCTGCAGAAGATAACGGAAAAGTGAATGTGGAAAATATCCAACCGGGAAGTATCGTCTTACAAGCAAGGTATTTTCCAGAAATCGTTCGTAAATTACCGGATGATACCGTAGATTTTGAGGTTGATGAAAATCTGCAAATAAAAATCGTTTCGGGAAAAGCTGAATTCAATTTAGTCGGTCAAAGCGCAGAAGAATATCCGAATTTGCCTAAACTCGAAGCCGAAACAAGTTTCAAAATGCCGATCCCGTTGATCAATGACATGATCAAGCAAACGGTTTTTGCCGTCTCTACGATGGAAACCCGGCCAATTCTCACTGGAGTCCATATGAAATTGGAAAATAATGTATTGACATTCACTGCAACGGATAGTCATCGGCTTGCCATGCGGAAAACGAAAATCGAGGATACGGAAGTGGAATTCCATAATGTCGTCGTTCCTGGCAAAAGTTTAAGTGAATTGAGCAAGATATTGGATGACGCGGAAGAATATGTCGAAGTCAATGTGACCGACAACCAAATTCTTTTCCGGACGAAATATTTAAGTTTCCTATCCCGCCTATTGGATGGGAACTATCCGGAAACCGAACGTCTCATTCCACAAGACAGCAAAACGAAGATCCGGGTGAATACAAAAAATTTATTGCATACGATTGACAGAGCATCCCTCCTTGCCCGGGAAGATCGTAATAATGTCGTCAGACTGTCAACAACAGGTAATGCTGTCGTGGAAATTTCCAGTAACTCTCCGGAAATCGGTAATGTCCACGAGGAAATTGTCGTAGAATCCGTCGAAGGGGAAGAATTGAATATCTCCTTCAGTTCAAGATACATGATCGAAGCATTACGGGCGATTGAATATGAAGAGATCACGATTGATTTTACAGGAGCGATGCGACCGTTTGTCCTCGTCCCGACAGAAGATGACTCGATTCTTCAACTGATTTTACCTGTAAGAACGTATTAAATGATTTTCAAAAAAACTCTTGTCCACATGTGGATAAGAGTTTTTTGCTTATTAAACGAAAAAATAAGCCACTTGGAGAGGTTTTACGCTAATTTCAGGGTCGTTACCTTCCAAAAAGGTGAAAACTTTAGTAAAATAGGTTTACGGGGCTTTAAAGGGTAAATACTAATAGAAAACGAATGTATATGATTATTGACTTCACATTTTAGTAAAAGAAACATGGTGATCACATGCTGGAAGAAGTAAAAATCACGACGGAATACATTACATTGGGTCAATTGATCAAACGGTTGAACCTATTGGAATCCGGAGGCATGATTAAAGTATTTCTAAAAGAAGAAGGTGCGCTCGTCAATGGTGAATTTGAGCATCGCCGCGGTCGCAAACTTTATCCGGGAGACACGCTTGAAATCGATGGTAAAGCTTATATCGTGAGAACCGAGGATTAACTCCATGCACATTGAAACATTGAAACTGACCAATTATAGAAACTATGATGAATTGGATATTGCTTTTGACAATAAAGTGAATGTCATCATCGGCGATAATGCTCAAGGAAAAACAAACTTGATGGAAGCGATCTATTGTCTTGGCTTCACGAAGTCGCATCGAACTACCAAAGAAAAAGAACTGATTCAATGGGGTAAGGATTATGCTAAAATAGAAGGTAGAGTGATGAAAAGAAATCAAGCGGTGCCAATGGAAATCATCATTTCATCCAAAGGGAAAAAAGCGAGATTGAATCATTTGGAACAGCGCAGGTTGAGCGATTTCATCGGTGCTTTGAATGTCGTCATGTTCGCACCGGAAGATTTGAATCTCGTAAAAGGCCCACCCCAAATCCGGAGACGATTCATCGATATGGAACTCGGTCAAATTCAAGCGACCTACATTTACCATCTGTCTCAATATCAAAAAATTTTAAAACAGCGGAATTCTTACTTGAAACAGTTACAACTGCGGGAAACGACAGATGAAACGATGTTGGACATTTTGACCGAGCAATTTGTTGAACACGCATCAATGATTTTGCATAAACGTTTTGCCTTTTTACAATTATTGCGGAAATGGGCCGCACCGATCCATTTCGAAATCAGTCGAGAATTGGAAACATTGGAAATATTATACAACCCGACGGTCGATGTATCGGAAGACGATGAGGTAGAAGAAATCAAGTCGGCGCTGCTGGAAAAATTCATGAAAAATAGAACGAAGGAAATTGAACGCGGTACGAGCTTGGCCGGTCCCCATCGGGACGATTTGATTTTCCGGGTGAATGGCATGGATGTCCAAACTTACGGCTCCCAAGGACAACAACGGACAACTGCCCTGTCATTGAAGCTTGCAGAAATCGAATTGATTTACAATGAAATTGGGGAATACCCAATTTTACTTTTAGATGATGTATTGAGTGAGCTGGATGACTTCAGGCAATCCCACTTGTTGAACACCATTCAAGGGAAGGTCCAAACCTTTGTCACGACGACAAGTGTGGATGGAATCCATCATGAAACATTGGATAAAGCCGAATTGTTTCGGGTCACGAATGGAAATGTGGCGTTGGAAAACCGTTAAAGGGGGCGCACCTCTATGTTTATTGATATCGGGAATGGGACAATCATCCAAACATCCAAAATCATCGCTATGATCGATTATGAGCTCGTATCTTCTTCAGGATTGTTGAAGGAAATGGAAGAGAAAGCGAAAGAAACGAATATATTGATCGATCGTTCGGATGACGAAACAAAGTCACTGATTGTAACGACAGAATCAGTGTATCTCAGTTCGTTGTCCGTTCCGACATTGAAAAAACGAACGAGTGTGAAAGCAGCTTTGAAAAACTTGGAAGATTATTCAGAATCCACCTTTTAAAATAGAAATGAGTGTGAAAGATTTATGGAAGAAAAGTTATTGAACAACGAAGCTTATGATGCGGAACAAATCCAAGTGTTGGAAGGATTGGAAGCTGTCCGCAAACGTCCGGGAATGTATATCGGTTCGACAAGTTCCCGCGGTCTTCATCATCTTGTATGGGAGATCGTCGATAACAGTATTGACGAAGCATTGGCCGGTTATTGCGATCACATTCAGGTGATTATCGAAAAGGACAATAGCATTACCGTTAAAGATAACGGTCGGGGAATTCCGGTCGATATCCAAAAGAAAACCGGACGTCCGGCAGTGGAAGTGATTATGACGGTACTCCATGCCGGAGGAAAATTCGGCGGTGGCGGTTATAAAGTTTCCGGTGGTCTGCATGGAGTTGGTGCGTCAGTTGTGAATGCCCTTTCCAGCGGATTGGAAGTGAAAGTCCACCGGGATCAAAAAATCCACTACATCGCCTTTGAACGGGGAAAAGTCGTGGAAGAATTGAAAGTGATCGGTGAAACGGATAAACAAGGTACAGAAATCCATTTTACACCGGATCCGGAAATTTTCACTGAAACCGTCGAGTTTGATTTTGAAATTTTGGAACAGCGTCTTCGCGAACTGGCATTTTTGAATAAAGGATTGACGATTTCCCTTGAAGATAAGCGGGAAGATCGCGAACCTGTCCACTACCATTACGAGGGCGGGATCAAATCTTTCGTCGAGTATATCAATCAAAATAAAGATGTGCTTCATGAGCCATTTTATGCGATTGGAAAATCGGAAGGAATTGAAGTGGAAATTGCGATCCAATACAATAACGGATTTGCAACGAATTTATATTCCTTTGCCAACAATATCCATACTCATGAAGGCGGTACCCATGAGGTTGGTTTCCGTACCGCTTTGACCCGGATTGTCAATGATTATGCCCGGAAAAGCGGCCTCTTGAAAGAAAACGACCACAATTTGACGGGTGATGATGTCCGGGAAGGAATGACGGCCATCGTCTCCATTAAACACCCGAATCCACAGTTTGAAGGGCAAACGAAAACAAAACTGGGAAACAGTGAAGCACGTTCAGTCACCGAACAAGTTTTCAGCGAAGAATTCGGCAAATTTTTGTTGGAAAATCCGACGGTAGGCAGGACGATTGTCGATAAAGGGCTCATGGCATCCCGTGCCCGGATTGCTGCGAAAAAAGCGCGGGAATTGACAAGAAGAAAAAGTGCGTTGGAAATTTCCAATTTGCCAGGTAAGCTTGCCGATTGTTCTTCAAAAGATGCTTCCATCAGCGAACTTTACATCGTTGAAGGAAACTCTGCCGGCGGTTCTGCGAAAGCCGGCAGAGATAGACATTTCCAGGCAATCTTACCGCTGCGGGGTAAAATTTTGAACGTGGAAAAAGCGCGTCTCGACCGGGTTCTTTCCAATGAAGAGATCCGTTCGATGATCACTGCGATCGGTACCGGGATTGGAGAAGAATTCGATATCGAAAAAGCGAGATACCATAAAATCATCATCATGACGGATGCGGACGTTGATGGAGCCCATATCCGCACGCTTCTACTCACGTTCTTTTTCCGTTATATGCGGCCATTGATCGATCACGGGTACATTTACATTGCCCAACCGCCGCTATTTCAAGTGAAACAAGGAAAAACAGTGCGTTATGCCTATGATGACCGTGAATTGCAACAAATCCTCGACGAACTGCCGGATTCACCGAAACCGGTCATTCAACGATATAAAGGTCTCGGTGAAATGGACGCAGAACAACTTTGGGATACGACGATGGATCCGGAAAAACGCACATTGCTCCAAGTGCAATTGACCGATGCGATCGAAGCGGATCAAGTCTTCGATATGCTCATGGGCGACAGTGTGGAACCGCGTCGGCAATATATCGAAGAAAATGCGAAATTCGTGCAAAATTTGGATATATAATTTCAATTTGGGGATCATCTCCCCTTCCTTTTTCGTTTTGTTTTTATAAGGGAAAAGAATCTTTTTTCCCACTAGGAGGTAGGTCACAGAATGCCGGAAGAACGAAAAAATGTACAAGAAGTGAATATCAGTCAGGAAATGAGGACATCTTTTCTTGACTACTCGATGAGTGTCATCGTATCGCGAGCTTTACCGGATGTCCGTGATGGAATGAAGCCGGTACATCGCAGAATCATTTATGCGATGAATGATTTGGGAATGCATCCGGATAAGGCGTATAAAAAATCCGCCCGTATCGTCGGGGAAGTCATTGGTAAATACCATCCCCATGGGGATGCAGCAGTATATGACACGATGGTGCGGATGGCGCAAGATTTCAGTTACCGTCATATGTTGGTCGACGGCCACGGGAACTTTGGTTCGGTGGATGGCGACCAAGCAGCGGCGATGCGTTATACGGAAGCGAGACTATCAAAAATTTCGATGGAACTCGTCCGGGATTTGAATAAAGATACCGTTGATTTCCGTGATAACTACGATGGTTCGGAACGTGAACCGGTCGTCTTCCCTGCCCGTTTCCCTAACTTGCTCGTAAACGGAACTTCCGGAATCGCTGTCGGGATGGCGACGAACATTCCCCCACATAATTTGGGAGAGACGATTGATGCGGTGCTCGCGCTTTCGAAAGATCCGGAGATTACGATTGAGGAATTGATGGAATACTTGCCTGGCCCGGACTTCCCGACCGCGGGCATCATTATCGGCCGTAGTGGAATCCGTAAAGCCTATGAAACTGGTAGAGGCTCGATCACGATGCGGGCAAAAGTCGATGTGGAAGAAGATGCAAATGGAAAGACATCAATCATCGTTACGGAAATTCCGTATCAAGTGAATAAAGCCCGGCTCGTTGAAAAAATCGCCGAACTTGTCCGGGAAAAACGGATTGAAGGAATTACGGATTTACGCGATGAATCGAGTCGTGACGGAATGCGGATCGTCATGGAACTCCGCCGTGACGCCAATGCGAATGTGATTTTGAATAACTTGTATAAATATACGGCTTTACAGACGAACTTCGGCGTGAATATGCTTGCACTCGTGGACGGGCAACCGAAAATCTTGAACATCAAAGAATGTCTTGAACATTACTTGGATCACCAAGTCGATGTCATCAAACGTCGTACTGCTTTCGATCTAAAAAAAGCGGAAGCCCGTGCCCATATTTTAGAAGGTTTACGGATTGCTTTAGACAATTTGGACGAAGTGATCAACTTGATCCGCAATTCGAAAACAACGGAAATTGCCCGGGAAGGTCTCATGAATCGATTCAAATTGTCTGAAAAACAAGCCCAGGCCATTCTCGATATGCGTCTCCAGCGTTTGACCGGCTTGGAGCGGGAAAAAATCGAAAATGAATACAAAGATTTGCTAGCTCTCATCTCTGAACTTAAAGGGATTCTTGCCGATGAAGAAAAAGTTCTTGAAATTATCCGGGAAGAATTGCAAGAGATTAAAGAACGATTCAGCGATGAGCGCCGTACGGAGATTATCGCAGGCGCTGCAGGCTTTTTTGAAGATGAAGATTTGATACCGGAAGAAAATATCGTCATCACCCTCACCCATCGTGGTTATGTGAAACGCCTACCTGCATCTACTTATCGTACGCAGCGGCGCGGTGGACGCGGAGTCCAAGGAATGGGGACAAACGAAGATGACTTTGTCGAACATTTAGTTTCCTGTTCGACCCATGATACGATATTGTTTTTCACGAATAAAGGAAAAGTTTATAAACTGAAAGGCTATGAGATACCGGAATTCAGCAGGACTGCGAAAGGTTTGCCGATCGTGAACCTCCTGCAAGTGGAAAAGGAAGAATGGATCAACGCTGTTATTGCGGTCGAAGAATATGATGAAGAAAAATATCTCATTTTCACGACGAAACACGGCATCGCAAAACGTACTTCCCTTTCCCAGTTCGCCAATATCCGCAAAGGTGGATTAATCGCTGTTTACTTACGGGAGGATGACGAACTCATTTCCGTCCGTTTATCGGATGGGAACAGCGACATGTTGATCGCGACGAAAAATGGGTATCTCATCCGCTTTGATGAACAGCAAATCCGTCCAATGGGAAGAACGGCTTCCGGTGTGAAAGGCATTTCTTTACGGGAGAACGATGAAGTCGTATCGATGGATATCATTGAACCGGATTCGAATATTCTTCATGTCACGTCAAATGGATATGGAAAACAAACTCCGGAAGCGGAATACCGAAAAATCAACCGTGGCGGAAAAGGTGTCCTCACTTGCAAAATTACAGAGAAAACCGGTCATGTCGTGACAGTCAAGGTCGTCCAAGGTGACGAAGATTTGATGTTGATGACCTCAAAAGGAGTACTGATCCGAATTCCTGTTGAGGAAATATCCGAAACGGGACGAAATGCGATGGGAGTCCGCCTCATCCGTGTACAAGATGAGGAAGAAGTCGCAACGGTGGCGAAAGTCGAAGAGGAAGAAGTGCCGGAAGATGAGAAGGAAACTGATGAGAATATAGAGGAATGATGAGGTGTCAAAGTGACTCA
>CALKWU010000199.1 GCA_938004015.1 uncultured Oceanobacillus sp. | reverse complement strand
TGATGATGAAATCTTCATCTTTCAAATCTTTCAATGAGATTTTATCGGCGCAAGTAAGAGGATGATCTTTCGGTAAAACTGCAACAAGATTTTCTTTATAAATCGGGATTGCTTTGATTTCTTCATTTTCAAAGTACTGATTCGTGATTGCGAAATGAATTTTATAGTTCAATAATGCTTGTTCTACTTGTTTTAAGCCGAGGACTTCTTTCAGCTTGATATGTATGTTCGGATAAGATTCGCGATAAGAAGCGATCACTTTTGGCAACCAGAAATTGACGGATTCGATCAGTCCGATTTGTATTTCTGTCGGGCCACTCTCTCGCAAACGGGCCACTTCGTTTTCGAGATGGTGGAAATGGTTCAATAATTTTTTAGCTTCGATATATAAGATTTCTCCTTCCTTCGTTAAGGAAATTGCCCTTGTGCTTCGATCGATCAAAGTCAAATTGACATCGTCCTCGAGTTTTTTGATGGCAGAACTTAACGACGGTTGTGAAATATGTAGAGCCTTGGCAGCTTGTGTGAACGACCCTTTATCAATCAATGTCGTGAAGTATGTGAGAAGTCGGAAGTCCATCTTGTTATCACCCTACTTTTTTAAATTTTTCGTTAATATAATTTGAGTTTTCTAACATTATAACATATTTTGATAAAACTTTATAAGTCTAAACTATAAATATATTGAAAAAACGTATTTGTTTTTACGATTGACGTGAAATACAATTTAGGTAAGTGAATCAAACGTCGAGGTGATCTTTTTGGAATTTGCATGGACAGGAAGAATTGACCCCAACTCAAAAGGAAGACGCCTTCATCAAGTGATCCGCAATGTAGACAGTGAGGAATTACAACCGGTGGAAGGAAGGCATTTTGGAATTGTCGGATTCGAATGCGATGAAGGAGTGAAAAGAAATAAAGGAAGAGTAGGTGCAGCGAAAGCACCGAATCAAATCAGAAAATATCTTGCCAGTATCCCTTACCATCCGAATAAAGAAAATGTGATCGATATCGGTAACGTTGCCTGTACGGATGAAGATTTGGAATCCGCTCAAGAAAATCTCGGGGCTGAGGTTGCAAGACTATTGAACAACCGTTACACGCCCATCATCTTGGGAGGAGGGCATGAAACATTTTATGGACATTATTTAGGGGTACGGAAAGCGTTAGGGCCGGATAAAAAAATTGGAATGATCAATTTGGATGCGCACTTTGATTTGCGGAATGATCCAGTGCCGTCATCCGGGACGATGTTTCGGCAAATACTAGAAAAAGATGAAAACGCAAGGTATTTATGTATTGGATTACAGGAACTGGGAAATACAGAACAGCTGTTTTTAACAGCAAAACAGTTCGATGTGGAATATATATTAGAGACTGATCTTTTACCTTTGGAGCATACGTTCCAACAAATTGATGCGTTCAGTGAAAAGCATGATTATGTCATATATACCATTTGTTCGGACGTGATCAATCAGTCAGCGGCACCTGGAGTGAGTGCTCCAGCACCATTCGGAATTGAACCGAAAGTCGTCCGAGCCATCACGAAGCATATTATAAAACAAGATAACTTCATCAGTATGGATATATCGGAAGTGAATCCACTGTATGATGTCGACGGTCAAACAGCAAGACTCGCTAGTTATGTGATAGCAGAAGCACTTCATCTCTTAAATGATTAAAAATCGTTAAAGGGGAGGATTTAATGGTTGAACTGACTGGCTATTCTCTTGATATGGAGCAAATGAAAGATATTTTATATAGAAATACATCAGTAAGCATTGCTAAAGAGAGTATCGAAAAAATCAAGCAATCAAGAAAAGCCGTAGAGGAAATTGTATCTGGAGAGAAAACCGTATATGGAATTAATACTGGATTCGGGAAATTCAGTGATATAAAAATCGAGAATGGAAAAGTTTCCGATTTACAAGTGAATTTGATCCGCTCCCATGCATGTGGAACAGGTGACCCTTATCCGAGAGTCGTGGCTAAGGCGATGATGGTGTTACGCTTGAATGCCTTGGCGAAAGGATACTCGGGAATCAGATTGGAAGTCATCGAGTTGTTGACGGAACTGATCAATCGGGATATTGTGCCGTATATTCCGCAACAAGGATCATTGGGGGCTTCAGGGGATTTGGTTCCACTCGCCCATCTGTCACTCGTATTGATCGGTGAAGGGAAAGTGCTCACCGAATCAGGGGAAATCCGCGATTCCATGGATGTACTAAAAGAACATAATTTACAACCAGTCAAACTGAAAGCAAAAGAAGGTTTGGCGCTTATCAATGGAACCCAAGCCATGACTGCTTTAGGAGTCGTCAACTATATCGAAGCGGAGCAATTGGCTTATGACAGTGAATGGATTGCAGCTATGACGATTCAATCGTTGGAAGGGATAACCGATGCTTTCCTTCCTGAAACCCATGAAGTCCGTGGCTATAAAGAACAGACAGCTGTAGCCGAGCGGATGCTGAAGCTGCTTGAAGGAAGCAAATTGACGACAAGGCAAGGGGAAAAGCGGGTACAAGATGCCTATTCGATCCGCTGCATTCCACAAGTACATGGTGCCTCTTGGCAAGTGCTCGAATATGTGAAAGATAAATTGGAAATTGAAATGAACGCCGCTACAGACAACCCATTGATTTTCGATGGGGGCAATCTAGTCATATCAGGTGGAAACTTCCATGGTCAACCGATTGCATTCGCGATGGACTTCTTGAAAGTTGCGGTAGCTGAATTGGCGAATATATCCGAAAGGCGTATCGAACGCCTGGTCAATCCACAATTAAATGGTGATTTACCACCGTTTTTAAGTCCGGAGCCAGGATTGCAATCAGGGGTGATGATTTTGCAATATGTTGCAGCATCCCTCGTTTCGGAAAATAAAACATTGGCTCATCCGGCAAGTGTGGATTCCATTCCATCATCCGCCAATCAGGAAGACCATGTCAGCATGGGGACCATCGCTTCCAGACATGCGGCATCGATCATTAAAAACGCGAGAAATGTTCTTGCGATTGAAGCAATTTGTGCGATGCAAGCCCTGGAATATAAAGGAGTGGAAAAGGCATCGCAAAAAACTCAGGAAAAGTGGAACATCATCCATGAAATGGTTCCAAGCATCAAGAAGGATAGAATTTTCCATGAGGATATCAAAGTTGTAAACGGATACTTGGAAACGATCAGATAAAACATTTTGGAGGGATTCCATGGCACGTCTTTTGTACATTAAAAATGCATCACAGTTGATTACCGTAAAAGGACATTCCGATCAGCCGGCAAAGAAGGAAAAAATGCGGGAAATCGGTGTCATCGAAGGTGGCAGTGTTCTGGCTGAAAATGGAAAAATCATCGCGGTCGGAACAGATGAAGAAATCCAAAAAGAACATGCTGCGAAAGTGAAAGAAGCTGAGGTCATCGATGCAACAGGGAAAATCGTCACACCAGGTTTGATCGATCCGCATACCCACATCGTCCATGCCGGGACACGTGAAAATGAATATGCGATGCGCCTGAAAGGGAAAACGTATATGGAAATCATGAATGCTGGCGGCGGGATCTATGCGACGACCCGTGCAACCCAAGCGGCAACCTTCGATGAGATTTATGAGCAAACCAAAATTCGATTAGATAAAATGCTGAAAGGCGGAATCACCACGGTTGAATCGAAAAGTGGCTATGGATTGACGCTGGAGCACGAACTGAAACAATTGGAAGTCACCAAGAAACTGAATGAAGATCATCCGATCGACTTGGTATCGACGTTCATGGGAGCTCATGCAGTGCCGGTGGAATATAAAGAAAACCCGGATGAATTTGTCGATATCGTCATTAATGACATGTTGCCGGTGGTAGCGGAAAAAGAACTGGCAGAGTTCAACGATGTCTTCTGTGAGGAAGGAGTTTTTACTCCGGAACAGTCCCGTCGTATTTTGGAAGCCGGGAAAAAATATGGTTTGAAACCGAAAATTCATGCGGATGAGATTGTACCGTATGGTGGTGCGGAAGTCGCTGCCGAGGTGAAAGCGGTGTCTGCTGAGCATTTATTGAAAGCATCGGATAAAGGAATCGAGATGATGGCGGAACAGGATGTCATCGGGGTGCTACTTCCAGGTACAGCCTTTTTCTTGATGGCTGAATATGCTCAAGCGAGAAAAATGATTGATCGAGGCGTAGCGGTCGCCTTATCGACCGATGCCAACCCAGGTTCATCCCCGACCCTTTCCTTACAATTCATCATGAATTTAGGATGCTTGAATATGGGGATGACACCGGAAGAAGTGATCACTGCAAGTACCATCAACGCTGCTCATGCGATTGATCGAGCAGATGTAATCGGCAGTATCGAAGTGGGTAAAAACGCTGACTTCACAATCTTTGATGTTCATAACTATTTGATGTTGTCCTATCAATACGGGATGAACCACGTGCACTCCGTCGTGAAGAATGGGGTTCTTGTGGTAGAGGATGGACATATTGTAGAAACTTCAAAAGTTGCTAGATGATTTGAATGGAGAGACAGCGGATTTGCTGAACAGGTTCGTAAATGCAAGTATTAGCCGAATTCACTCCCCCTAAAATTGCAGTAAAACAAGTCTCTAGTAATCTACGAATGGAAATAGGAAATCAGAGTGAGGAGGATCCATCTTGAAACAAGCATTAGAAGGAATAAAGGTTCTCGACTTTTCAAGAGTGTTGGCTGGTCCCTATTGTACGATGATGCTTGCGGATATGGGAGCAGAAGTGATCAAAATTGAACGGCCAGAACTAGGTGACGATACGAGGCATTTCGGACCTTTTCAGAATGGCGAAAGCGGCTATTTCATGTTTTTGAACCGGAACAAAAAAAGTGTTGAATTGAATTTGAAAGACCCAAGTGACCGTGAGATTTTATTGGATTTAGTCAGAGAAGCAGACGTCATCGTTGAAAATTTCCGACCAGGTGTAATGGAAAAATTGGAGTTGGACTATGAATCTTTGAAAAAAGTGAATGAGGGCATCATCTATTGTTCCATTTCCGGTTTCGGCCAATACGGTCCGTTGAAAGAACGTCCAGCCTATGATTTGATCGCCCAAGCATTCGGTGGAATCGCAAGCATCACTGGCTATCCAGACGGACCACCGACGAAAACCGGGGCATCCATCGGGGATATGAGTGCTGCTCTCTATGCGACCATCGGCATTATGATCGCGCTCTTCCACAGAGAGCGGACAGGGGTAGGACAAGCGATAGATATTGCGATGGTCGATACGATTTATGCGCTTTTGGAACATAATGTCATGCGCTATACCTGTGAAGGGATTGTTCCGGAACGGGTGGGGAACCGTCATCCGATCAGTGCACCTTTCGATATTTACAAATGTAAAGATGATTATGTTGCGATCACTACAGCAAATGAGCCCTTATTCGAGAGACTTTGCAAACTGATGGATAAAGAAGAGTTGCTGGAAGATGAAAGGTTCAACACCGATATCAACCGCGGGATTCATGAGAAGGAATTGAAAGAAATTCTTGAATCGTGGCTGGCTGATTACACAGCAGATAAAGCGGTGGAAATGATCAATGGTGCTGGGGTTCCTTGCTCGAAAATATATAATATCGCTGAAATCAGTGAAAGTGAACATATCAAAGAGAGGGAAATGTTGTTGGAGATCGATCATCCGGTAGCCGGTAGGACAAGAATTCCACGAAATCCGGTGAAATTATCGGAGACACCTCCTAGAATCGTCACACCAAGCCCAGCATTAGGGGAACATAATGTTATCTATAAAAGTAAAGACAAAGCGGGTGGAAGAAAATGAATTTCAACTTGACAGATGAACAAATCAGTATTCGTGAAATGGTGCGGGAGTTTACGAAAGAAGTCATCGAACCGAAAGCGGCAGAAATCGATGAGAATAACCGATTCCCGTCGGAGCATATCCCGAAAATGGCGGAACTGGGATTACTCGGGATCGCTTATCCGGAAGAAGATGGCGGAGTCGGAGCGGATTCGATTTCCGAAGCGATTGCTGTAGAAGAAATAACCTATGGTTGTGCAACGACAGGTTGCATTTTGACCGCCCATTACCTCGGAATCGACAGTTTGTATCTTGCGGCCAATAAAGAACAACGGGAAAAATACTTGGTTCCTGGTTGTCGTGGGGAGAAATTGTTTGCCTTTTGTTTGACCGAGCCAAGTGGCGGAACAGACGTAGGTTCCATGAGAACAACCGCGAAACTCGAGGGTGACCATTATGTCTTGAATGGCTCGAAAATTTTCATCACCAACGCTGGTTATGCCGATACATTGGTTGTTTATGCAAAGACGGATGCGACCAAGGGCAATCGAGGAATCAGTGCATTCATCGTTGAAAAAGACACACCTGGACTTTCATTTGGCGCCGGGGATGACAAAATGGGCATCCGCGGAGCGAGAACGAATGAAGTCGTATTTGAAAATTGTGTGATCCCAAAAGAAAACCTCGTTGGAGAAGAGGGGGATGGCTTCAAAATCGCCATGCAAGTTGTCGACCGTGGTCGGATTGGAATTGCAGCGATGGCTATTGGACTATCACAAGCAGCACTTGATGAAGCGGTCAAATATTCCAAAGAACGCGAAGCCTTCGGAAAATCCATCTCCGAATATCAAGGACTGCAATGGATGATGGCCGAAATGGAAACCGAACTTCAAGTCGGGAGATTGTACACCTACTATGCAGCCAGTTTGAAAGATAAACCAGGTTACAGATTATCGAAAGAAGCATCGATTGCAAAACTATTCACGACAGAAGCATCCAATCGAATTGTCCATAAAGCCGTCCAAATCCATGGTGGATACGGCTATATGAAAGAATACAAAGTAGAAAGACTTTACAGAGACCAAAGAATTCTGGAAATCTTCGAGGGAACTTCACAAGTTCAAAAAATGGTGATTTCCAATTACGTTTTAAAATAATATTGAACAAAAGGGGAGAAGTATCATGTCTAGTTTAAAAGTGGAAAACATTCGTGCACCTCGTGGGAATGAGTTGACTTGTAAAGGTTGGACACAAGAAGCTGCCATGCGTATGTTGATGAACAACCTGGATCCGGAAGTTGCGGAAAAGCCTGAAGATCTCATCGTTTATGGTGGAATCGGGAAAGCGGCTAGAAACTGGGAAGCATACCATGCCATCATCAGAGAATTGAAGGAATTGGAAAATGATGAAACTTTATTGATCCAATCCGGAAAACCTGTAGGGAAATTCCGTACCCATGAACATGCACCAAGAGTTTTGATCGCGAACTCCAACTTGGTGCCAGCATATGCGAACTGGGATTACTTCAACCAGTTGGATAAAGAAGGACTCATGATGTATGGGCAAATGACTGCAGGAAGCTGGATCTATATCGGAGCACAAGGAATCCTCCAAGGTACTTATTTGAGCTTTGTTGAGGCAGGAAAGAAAGCATTCGGCACTCCGGATTTGACTGGAAAATTCATTTTGACCGGTGGAATGGGGGGAATGAGTGGTGCTCAACCATTAGCCGGTAAAATGGCGAAAGCAGTCATCTTAGTTGTTGAAGTCGACCGGAAGCGGATCGAGAGAAAAATCAAAGAAGGCTACTGCGATTACATCATGGAAGACTTGGATGAAGCTTTGGCAAAAGTGAAAGAATTGACGGAAAAAGGAGAACCAGCTTCCATCGGATTAGTCGGCAACTGTGCGGAAGTTTATCAAGAAATCTACGACCGTGGCATCATTCCAGACATCGTCACCGACCAAACAAGTGCCCATGACCCGAGAAATGGCTATGTTCCAGCTGGAATGACGTATGAGGAAGCTCTCGAGTTAAGAAAAAATGACCCTGATAAATATGAACAATTATCATTAGAAAGCATCGCCAAACATGTACGTGCTATGCTTGCATTCCAAAAAGCAGGAGCAGAAACTTTCGACTACGGAAACAACATCCGTCATTATGCGAAAGAAATGGGCGTTGAAAATGCGTTCGACTTCCCGGGATTCGTCCCAGCATACCTCCGTCCACTATTCTGTGAAGGGAAAGGTCCTTTCCGTTGGGTTGCATTATCTGGAGATCCAGAGGACATTTACAAAACAGACCAGCTGGCGAAAGAGATGTTCAAAGAAGATGAGGCCCTGGTCAACTGGATTGACATGGCGCAAAAAATGGTGAAATGGCAAGGTCTACCTGCTCGTATTTGCTGGTTAGGTTATGGGGAAAGACATCGTTTCGCTTTGAAAGTGAACGAAATGGTTGCAAGCGGTGAATTGAAAGCACCGATAGTATTCGGTCGAGATCATTTGGATAGCGGATCCGTTGCTTCACCAAACCGTGAAACTGAAGCGATGAAAGACGGAAGCGATGCAGTTGCAGATTGGCCGAGTCTGAACGCTCTCATCAATACAAGTGGTGGCGCAAGCTGGGTCAGCTTACACCATGGTGGTGGAGTAGGAATGGGTTACTCCATCCATGCAGGACAAGTTTTAGTTGCTGATGGTACCGAAATGGCAGCACAAAAAATCGAACGTGTCCTTGTATCCGACCCTGGTATGGGAGTCATCCGACATGCAGATGCAGGATATGAAAGAGCCATTGAAGTGGCGAAAGAACGTAATGTTCATATTCCAATGTTGAAAGAATGATTGAAAATAGATAGGCGAGTAGGCGTATAAGATAAAAAATGGACATTTGGCTTAACACCAAATGTCCATTTTTTACTATCAGTTGTATTCCACTGGTTCATCTTTACGGTACTCTTCATCAATGATGATGACTGGCTTGATCGTTTTACCAGTATTCGAGTCTTCGGCTGCCCGTTGGATATCTTCAAATCTATAAAACTTGATCAACTTATCGATCGGGAATTTTCCTTGTTTATAGTAATCTATCAATTGACGAATCGTGATTTGTGGGTAGGAATCTCCCATCAGGACCCCGATGATTTTTCTGCTTGTCGGTACTAAGTCCATGGATGTGTTGATTTCCAAATTATGAGGTGTCACCGCAATTGGAGCAGCTACCCCGCGGACTGCCAGTACATCGATGGAAGATTTCATGACTGGAGGGACCCCGGTTGTGTCGACAGAGTAATCCACCCCTTTGCCACCAGTGATTTCTTTGAGTCGTTCTTGTAAATCTTCTGTTTTACTATTTATGGTGTGTGTAGCACCTAATTCCAACGCCAACTCGAGACGTGCATCATGAATATCTACAGCAATTACAGTGGAACAGCCTTGAAGAACTGCAGCCATGATTGCCCCAAGTCCTACCGCACCTGTACCGAACACTGCGATGGATGAATTTGCTTTTGGTTGCAGCCCGTTGATCACGGTTCCACTACCAGTCGCAAACCCACAACCTAAAGGACCCATCAAACGTAAGTCTACATCAGGATCCACTTTCGTGACGTTATTTGCATGGACCAACGCATGGGTTGCAAATGAGCTTTGGGTGAAAAGGTTCGCTACTGGAGTGCCGTCTTCTTTGAAAATGGTATGGGTGCCATCGTCACGGACCCCCGGACATGTTCAATTTCGGCCATTGTTCACAAGTTGTCGGATGTCCAGTCCGGCAGCTGTCACATGCACCACAATAGTTGAAACCGATTACGACCTGGTCACCTACTTGTTAATCCTTCACTGCACTACCGACCTTTTCGACAATCCCAGCACCTTCATGTCCCAATACAGCCGGGAAAACTTGAGGAGCTTTACCAGTACGGGCAGATTCATCAGAGCGACAAATTCCGGATGCAACAATTTTCACAATCACTTCGTCAGGACGTGGTTCATCTAAGCGAACCTGTTCAAACTGGTAATCTTCATTTACACCATTCACTACTGCAGCTTTAATCAACATGATGCTTCCTCCTTAGTTGTAATATAGTATCTATTTACTATTGTAAGGTAGAATGTAAGCGTTGGCAAAGGAAGCTGCGTTTTCAAAATGTTTATCAGTAGGAAAAGGTGACGAAAAGCAGGGTTTTACTGTTCATTAATGAAATAATAGATAATATGAAAGATTAGGAGGGTTGGATTGTGTATAAAGAATTTATTGACGCGGAAAGCCATTTGTCTATTTTAGAACTAAGACATGCCGAGGATTTATTTCAACTCATTGATAAAAATCGCAATCATCTCGGGAGATGGCTTTCTTTTCTGAAACGGACAAAAAATGTCGAGGATTCCGCTACATTCATCCAAAAGTCATTGATCAGACTATCCGAGAATAACGGTTATTGGGCGCGAATTTGGCATCAAGGAATGATTGCTGGATCTATCGGATTTTTATATATCGATTGGAACGCTAGGAAAACGGAAATCGGTTATTGGCTGGGGGAAGAGTTTACCGGGAAAGGATTGGTGACAAAGGCCGCCAAGCGATTTATCGATCATGCATTTCAGGATTTGGATTTGAGGAAAGTTGAAATAGGTGTCGCAGCCAATAATGTTAAAAGCAGAGCGATACCTTTGAGGCTTAGCTTTACGGAAGAAGGGATTATCCGTAATTATGAACATTTGAATGGGGAGTATCTGGATAGGGTGATTTATGGGATGTTGAAAGAGGAGTGGGAATAAAATAATACTCCGCATAATCTTTTTCAGCGTACCATCTTG
>CALKWU010000198.1 GCA_938004015.1 uncultured Oceanobacillus sp. | reverse complement strand
CTTATTCAGAATTGTCCCAAGTCATCATGGAACGTGACATTTTTTCACTTCCTTACGACACACGAATTCCTTTTTGTCAGTTTTGGAGTCATTTTTTTTACGAATGGCTCCTGCTCTTCACTTTCAATAAAGTTAATCACGGAATGTGCAATTTCTCCCGCCAGTTCATCAATCGGAACACCAATGCATGTCAGAGGAACTTCCAGGTTCGCCATCTGTGGAACATTATCTAAACTGATGACAGAGATATCATGAGGAATGTCCAGTTTGTTTTCTTTTATGCCTCTTATGATTCCACTGCTGATTTCATAACTTGCCCCAATAATGGCAGTCGGCTGTATCTCTCTTTCCAACAATTGATTGACTGCTCTATATCCGTCGTACCAGCCGAGTCCATTTGAATCAATAAAGTTATTTTCATCGACAGGCAAACGGAATTCACGCATCGCTTTTTTGAACCCTCGATACTTTTCCATTTGCAAGAAGTCATTATCTGAAACATCTCCAATATAAACGATGAAAGTATGCCCAAGTCCAGCTAAATATTCGACGGCTTTGTACATGGCTTGTTCATGATTGGGGTCAATGACCGGGTGATTGACTTCCATCTGTCCACCGACACCATAGGATAAAAGCGGAATGTCGGTCTTGAATTTTGTGTGATCGTTTTTCTCCTCAAACAAGATAATGCCATCGACTTGGAAGCGTTCAAATGTCTTTAAAGAAGTTGAGACAGGATCAACAGACAAGATCATGGAATATGGCGTCTGACGTATGACATTACTGATTTCCGTAACGAGGGTGGAGAGGACGACCCTTTCAATGGTCGGCCAAATCAGACCAATGACTTGAGTTTTTTTCGAAACGAGCTTCTGTGCTGCGTAATTTGGCGTATATCCCATTTCCTCTGCGATACGCACAATTTTCCGCTTGGTCGACTCCTTGACTAACGGACTGTCATTAAGCGCTTTTGAAACAGTGGAGTAACTCACCCCTGCCATATTGGCAATATCTTTAATTGTAACACTCATCTTCACTCACCTTAATTTCATTCAATTTTCATTTTCATCTTAGACTATAACACATTATAACAACGTTTTCATAAAAGTAGATATGTTTGTTTAAATGAACGAAAATATTATTTCTGTTCTTATCCTTTTTGCGCCCGCCTTAAAGTTTTTCTATATGTTGACTTTTACTATCTTCCATTTATAATGAAAATAACAACGTTGTTATCTATTTATTTATGTTTTATGATAGCGTTTTCTTAAAAACTACGCTAGAGGAGGTGGCGCCAATTTAGACATGGCATAAATTTCAAACGTTTGAAATCTGAAAATTAAAATTAACGGAGGATGACATGATGAACAAATACTTGTCCTTGATTGAATCTCTGGAACAAGGGAATGTAGAAAGCAGTAATTCTGAGGTTAAAGTATATCCGAAATCATATGCTAAACATGGAAATGTCCGTCTACTGATGGTGAAGGATGGTACGGAAAAGTATATCTTGGCAACAGGATCAGGGACACTATATGATGAACTGACAGGTGAAAACATTGAAAACAAAGGCAAAATTTGTCCGCTTTCACATGAAAACCGTCTTGTTTTGAATCGATACTTTGAATATACGGTTCCAAAAGCATTTGGGACGAAAGTGGCGACCATCGGTTTGGGGGATCGTTTAGGATTAGCATCGCCAGGGCACATCAAAACAATAAAAAACAGGAATATCAAACCGATTTTAGCCCAACAAAGCATTCGTGAATTGACACTTACAAATCGGACAATGACCGATATGTTGGATGCGGCAGCATTTGCTGTATTCCAAGAAGGTTATAAAGGCGGTTATGGAGCCGATGGAGATCACATCAAAAAAGAATCAGATATTGAGTATGCCCTCTCCTTAGGAGTTTCAATGATGACGTTAGATTGCTCCGACCAGATAGACAATGAGTTTGAACAAGCTTCTGTGGAGACGGTCAGGGAAGCATACGACAGATTGCCACAAGATGTCAAGACCCATTATGACAATCGTTATTTGAATAAATCATATGATGTAAACGGACTTTCACTGACATTTGATGAGGAATCATTAATGCGGAATGTTCTTCTGTATAATGAAGCAATCGCTTATACAGAAAAAGTGTACCATCAATATATCAGTAAACAAGAACGGGACATTGATTTTGAAATTTCCATTGACGAAACAGAAACAGTGACCTCACCTATCTCTCATTTTTTTGTTGCGAATGAATTGATCCAAAGGGACGTCAATGTAGTCAGTCTCGCACCGAGATTCTGTGGCGAATTTCAAAAGGGAATCGATTACATCGGCAACATTGAGCAATTTGAAAAGGAATTAAATGAACATGCTGCAATTGCCGACTATTTTGGATATAAATTAAGCATTCATTCCGGAAGTGATAAATTCAAGGTATTTCCAATTATCGCCAAACACACGAAAGGCATTTTTCATGTGAAAACAGCGGGCACGAATTGGTTGGAAGCGATTAGAGTCATCGCCAAAATCAATCCTTCCCTCTATCGCAGAATGCATCATTTTGCTTTGGAAAATTTTCAAGAAACCTTGAAGTACTATCACGTTACGCCGGATTTAAATAGCATCAAACCATTGGATAGCGTAACCGATGATGAACTTCCAGAATATATGGATGATGATAACGCTAGACAATTATTCCATGTGACATATGGGCTCATTCTAACGGATAAAGACGAAAATGGCAATTATACATTCAAAGACGAATTTTTCAAAACCCTCCATGACCATGAAGAAGAATATACTGCTGCACTCATCAAACATATCGGAAAGCACTTAGACTTACTTGATGTCAATGAACTGAAATTCCATGAAAATTGATACGGTGCATGCAATTTTTAGGTAAACTAAATGAAGCAAGCATCTAGAAAGGAAGAGCGGACGTGAAAACTTTTATAACCGAAGATTTTCTACTATACAACGACACGGCAAAAGAACTTTACCATGATGTAGCTAAAGATTTACCAATCATCGATTATCATAACCATTTGTCTCCAAACGACATACTGGAAGATAAAAACTTTGATAATATGGCGGAAGTATGGCTTGGAGGAGATCATTACAAGTGGAGAGCCATGCGGGCCAATGGTATCGATGAGGCTTACATTACAGGGGGGAAAAGTGATGAAGAAAAATTTATGGCATGGGCAAAAACAGTCCCCAAAACATTCGGCAACCCTTTATATCACTGGACCCACATGGAACTATTAAGATACTTCGCTATCGATGACTTATTGAATGAGGAATCAGCACCAGCCATTTGGAAAGAAGCGAATGAAAAATTAGCGACTCCCGAATTTTCCACACGATCCTTATTAAAGAGACAAAAAGTTGAATTTCTAGGGACAACTGATGATCCGACAGATGATTTGGCAAATCATATTGCTTTGAAAGAAGAAGGTTTTGAAATTAAAGTGAGTCCTTCCTTCAGACCGGATAAAGGTTTAAATATTGAACGAGATGAATTTTTATCTTGGATTGAAAAATTGGCAGAAGTGACAGACTTAGAGATAAACACGTTTGATAAGTTCATCGAAGCCCTAGAAAAACGGGTAGATTTCTTCGATGAACTTGGCTGTCGCAGTTCAGATCATGGCATAGATGTCATGTTCTATGAGCCGGCGGCAAAAGAAGAAGCGGCTGCAATTTTTGAAAAACGATTAGCTGGTGGAGAACTCTCTAAAACAGAAGTGGATAAATTTAAAACATACACGTTAATCGTTTTAGGGGAACTGTATGCTGATAAAGGATGGGTCATGCAACTCCATTTAGGCGCACTACGTAATACAAATGAGAAGATGTTTAAAAAGCTTGGTCCTGATACTGGATTTGATTCCATCGGTGATCGCTTAATCGCAAATAAGTTGGCAAATTATCTGAATTCCTTAGAGAAAATGGATAAATTGCCTAAAACGATTCTTTACAGTCTAAATGCGAAAGATTACGATGTTTTAGCATCGATGGCAGGCAACTTCCAAAGCTCAGAAATCCCAGGAAAAATTCAATTTGGGACTGCATGGTGGTTCAACGATACAATTGACGGTATGGAAGATCAAATGAAGACATTGGCAAATATCGGGTTGATCAGCAATTTCATTGGCATGTTGACAGATTCCAGGAGTTTCTTATCTTTCCCTAGACATGAATACTTCAGAAGAGTGCTATGCAATATTTTGGGGACTTGGGTAGAAGAGCATAAAATCCCTAAAGATTTGACATTGCTTGAACAATACGTACGTGATATTTGTTACGAAAACGCTAAACGGTATTTTTCATTGTAAGGCTGTTATGACTGAAAAACAGTGCGATGAAAAATGGAATGAATCTAGGATTTCGTGTTGGTTGTTCTCCTTGGAAATGTTCTTAGCTGGAGTCGATTAACCAACAGAAGCGACTTTAACACAAAATTATAACTAATGCCAAGCGCACATAAACAGCCATTGGAATACAAACATGCCAATGGCTGTTAAAATTCATTTCATCTCAATAATAGGGTTCCTTGTTACGCAATCAATATGGACGTTCGCTTTAATCGTTCCTCCAAATGTGTGATTGGAGCCAAAAGCGACATGAACCGTGTCATATAACGTAGCATGGCATCAGCCGCTTCATCCGGCGGCTCTTCCCCCCGACTTAGTCCGGTTCTCCATCACATGCAAATCCACATTCCAATTATCTTTGTTTAAAGCAGCTGCAAACTTTTCTTAAAGATTAAGTACTGTTGTCGGTTAAGACAAATATTGTAACATCCCTGTCCAAAGAGAAATTATTCTTCATTATTTCTGATACGACGTTTGCGAATTCCATTTTTCACTTTTCCTCCCTCTATATACTCCTTTAAAAGAAGGTAAACATCAATTCGTGTCGAATCTATACAATGACGATTATGATGTTGTTATTCAGCATTCTTGTCAGGAGGATAGGGCGATGTATTTTGGCAAACCTATCGCATTCGGCAACACAGCGAAGATTTATCTGCATGATGGGAAGATCATCAAAATATTTAAAGATCATCTGCCTGTTACAGAAGCGACGGCCGAGGCGAAAAAACAAAAATTTGCGTATTCGCAAGGTCTTAATGTCCCCAAAGTGTTGGATGTTACAGAATTCGATGGAAAGCAAGCTATCATCATGGAATATATAAAAGGCCGGACATTAGGGGAGGTCATGCTTGAAAACTTCCATCAAGCGGAACAGTTGTTGAAGAGATCCATTGAGGTTCAACAAAGAATACATACCATTGTTGCAGAACCACTTGAATCAATGTCAGAAAAATTACGTAAGCATATTGAAAAAGCGACTAAGCTGACAGATAAGCATAAAGCTTTTTTAATGCAATCTTTGGATTCGATGCCTCTCGACAATAAACTTTGTCACGGAGATTTCCATCTGTTCAACTTGATTCTCACTGAACACAATAAGGTGACAATTATCGATTGGGTCGATTCATGTGCAGGAGATGTTCGCGCCGACATTTGTAGAACATACCTTCTGTATTTGGGTTTTTCCACTGAATTAGCCGAAATGTATTTGCAATTGTATTTGGAAAAAACGGAATGGACAAAGGAAGAAATCATCCAATGGCTTCCTATCATTGCAGGAGCCAGGCTAGCTGAAAATTTATCACCTAAAGATTCGAAGGGTCTCATGGATATTGTGGATCGATATTGTTCTTTGTAATTACATATGTTGATTTTTAGACACTCCATTAAATTGAAAAAACAACGAACATGCCTATCGTTCTTTGCTCTTAATCTATTATAGCCTTCTATTCCTCCACATGGTCTCCAGCAGGAATCGGATTTTCCGCCAACATCCTCGCTAAATGGACAATGTTTTGGCTTGCGATTCCGGCATTCTCTATGTGCCAGATGGAGTGGATGAAGCGAGCGTACGTCGTCAATTGCTCAACAATTTTTCGATTGAAATCGGCGCCGGCCTTGGAGAACTGAAAGGCGACATTTGGCGAATCGGACTCATGGGTTATTCCTGCAATCCGAAAAATGTGATTACTGTATTGAGTGCCCTTGAGCAAATCCTTGTTAAAGAAGGAGCTAAGATCAACGAAGGCGTTGCGGTTAAAGCGGCGACGGATCATATGGACAAAGAGAATGTATTGATCGGTTGAATGCTTAATAGTTTGCATGAACTAAAAAAGATTCCTTTTATCAAAATTGATAATTGGAATCTTTTTTGTCATGGTATCCTATTGTTAAATAGGAATGTTTTTCTCCATTTCCTTTGGTTTAAGCCGTTTTCTGCTTAAACAACTGCCCCTTCACTTCATTCACTGTACTTACTGAAACGAATGCATGTTCATCGATGTCGTCGATCAAATCCCGCAGTTGAGCTTCTTCCAGTCGGGAGACAACGACGTAAATGATCTTTGTACGATTTCCGGAATAGCCGCCTTCTCCGCTCAGATACGTAACGGTTTTTCCAAGTTCTCTAACGATGGCAGTCCCCATCTCGTCCACGTGATCCGTGATGATGTGGAACGCACTAAGTTCATTGAAGCCATCAACAACCGTATCCATCAGTTTTGCCGCTATCATATAGGCAAGGACAGAATACATCGCAGCTTCCCCTCCGAATACGAATCCGCCGCAAATGAAAACAATCACGTTGAATGCCATGATGAAATCACTCACGTTGAACGGCAATTTGCTGGCAAGCAGAACGCCGAGGATTTCCGAACCATCCATGGCTGCCCCGTAGCGGATGACGATACCGAGACCAATACCAAGCATCCCGCCGCCGAAAATCGTCGCCAACAGCATTTCGTCCGTGAAAGCGGGGATGTCACGGAAAAGGGCTGTGGCAATGGAAAGAACGATGATGCCGTAAAGGCTGAATATCG
>CALKWU010000197.1 GCA_938004015.1 uncultured Oceanobacillus sp. | reverse complement strand
GAAGAGGAAGACGAGGAAGAGGAAACATCCTCTACCGTCACGATTACCGTCGAACCTGGAATGGCATCATCACAAATCAGCCAAATGTTGGAAGAAGAAGGCATTATTGATGATGCTGGAGAGTTCTCCCAGTACCTCATTGAACACGATTACCACATGTTGATTCAATTAGGGGAACATGAACTCGAAACCGGAATGTCCCACTATGAAATCGCTGAAGAATTGACTAATTGAAAAACCAGTGCCCTTTCTCCAAAGGCACTGGTTTTTTCCAATCAATTGAACTTGTAATTTTTTCCTTTCACCAAATAGATGATGCTCTCACCGATATTCGTAATATGATCCGCAAACCGCTCCAAATAACGGGCGCAAAATGCAACTTGCATGATGTATTGGATTCTGTCAGGATTTGTCGCAGTTTCACCGAGCAACTCACTGATGATTTGTTCATACATTTTATCCACTTTGTCATCCGTTTCGGCCAGCTTCCCTGCAATCGTGATATCCTCATTTTTAAAAGCAAGCATGGATGATTTTAACATGGCTTCTGTAATTTCCTGCATTTCACGTAGCCCTTCCGGAATCGTGGAAAGGTTCTTATCCAATTGTATCGCAGCTTTTGCGATATTTTTGGCGTTATCTCCCATTCTTTCAATATCCGTGACAACACGTAAAGCCATGATGATTTGTCTGAGATCCGTCGCGACGGGTTGCTGTTTTGCAATCAAAAGTACGGATTGTTCATTGATTTCCCGATCGAGTTGATCGATTTTTTTATCCTCTTCGATGACCTGTTCAGCGAGCGTGGTGTCTTGGGAATACAAAGATTCAATCGCCTTTGATAAAGCTTCCCCGGACAAATTCGCCATTTTTAAAACTTCTTCTTTCAATTGATCCAGTTCACCTTGGAACTGTTCACGTGTGGTAGTCATCTAATCTCCTCCAATTTATCCTGTTCAATCGTTCCTCCACATCGATGGAATTGTCCTTTTAAGTATACATAATGAGTATTAAAGACGTGTTAAAAAAATGTAATAAAATGATGCGGATTCTTCATAATGGAAGATCGGTTGGAGGCGGAGACGATTTGTCACTCCTCCTCCTCTTCGTCCTCATTATCAATACCGAAATAAGCGTCCAATATCCGTTCGGCTATCCTGTTACTAACATTCCCTTCTTCCCGTGCATTGATACCTATTCCTGGCACCATGACCGCCAATGCGACTTCCGGATCATCCGCAGGTGCATAGGCAACGATGCTACGATTAATCGTGTCAACGACCAAATTCTTTTCCAGAAAACGTAACTCTTTTTCGGCAGTTCCCGTTTTTCCAGCCGGATTATACGGTTTATCGGCAAAATAACTGTAAGCTGTCCCACCACGTTCTTGGAACACTTGACGGAAACCTTCCTGGACGCGGGCAATTTCAGCTTCACTCATTTCAATCCGATTCAAATATTCCGTGTTGATGCTTTTGTACACAGGCCCAAGTTCATCTTGGGAAGCAATCGGTTCATGGATCTGCTTGACAAAATGCGGCCGCACACGATAGCCACCATTGGCGATTGTCGATACGTATTGCGCTAATTGCATTGTCGTATATGAATCGTACTGGCCAATTGCAAAGTCCATCAATAAACCGGCGTTCTGCTTGACAGGACCAACGAATCCTGTCTCTTCATAAGGAAAATCGACACCGGTAGGAATCCCTAAACCGAATTGGTTGAAATAATTTCTGAATTGTTGCCAAGCATCCGTATTGATGGATGAAGGACTATTGTTCGGAAATGGATAACGATAATCACCGCCCATCCGAAGCGCCACATAGAACATGTACACGTTGGATGATTGTCGTAAAGCCTTGATATCATCCGCCAAACCGATGTTCGGATTTAACGATCTTTTTATTGGTGTGGATGCAATTTTAATCGGTCTATCGTAAAATGTTTGTCCTGGGGTGATCACTCCTGACTGGAAACCAGCTAAAATTGTCGCTCCTTTAATAACAGAACCCGGTTCTTGTGAAGCCTGCATCGTTTTGAGTGCAGTATCCATGACGGATTTTTTTTCATGATTATACGTTTTTCCTGATACGGCAAGCAATTCACCGGTTTTCGGATCCATGACGACAGCTAGAGCATCGTTCAAGTATCGATTGTTGATAGGGTCGAGATTGATTGTCCGCACCAATTCTTCTTCCAATATTCGATCCACTTTTTCTTGCAAGTCCATGTCGATGGTGAGAACCAGGTCCTTGCCTCTTTCCCCTTTCACGATCGTTTTCGCATCGATGATTGCTCCTGTTTTCGTTGTCGTGTATTCAATTTGTTCTTTTCTTCCGCGCAGAACATCTTCATATTGTTCTTCCAGACCGTTTCTCCCGACGCGATCATTTCGGTTATACCCTTTCGCCAAAAAACTGTCTAATTTTTCTCTTGGAACTCCCGTTTGATGATCGGTGACACTACCAAGAATCGAACGGAGTGTTTGGCCGAATGGATATTCCCTCTCCCAATCGGTCGTCGCATTGATCCCCGGCAATTGATCGAGGTTTTCCGAAACGAGTGCATATTCCTCAGGAGTCACATCTTCATTTTTCACAATATGTGGCGTCAAAGAATAGGCTTGATCCAGTTCTTTCTTAATTCGGATCACTTCCAACTCTTGTTTCGTGAAGTTCTCATTAGCAATATCTTCATCCGGAATTGAATCCAATACTTCTTGATAAAATTCAGCATTGGATAACTCCCGTTTTACTTCGTCAGGAATGAGATCTTCATAAGTCGGTTCATGTTCCTCTTCCGGTTTCCCTTCGTTTTTTTGCAAATCCTTCAAATACAAGTATTCCTTTTTATCGCGATCAGTAATCTTTTCAAGTTCCTTTTCACTGTCCATCGAGATGAATTCCGCCAACTTTTCAGCAAGTTCCAACCTGTCCTCCGGCTGCACACCTTTTGGTGGTGTATACGTAATGGAGTACATTGGTTTATTATCAACGACAAGATTGCCGTTTCGATCATAAATTTTTCCTCGGGGCACCGGAATTTTCGTCGTATCTTGTATCGTCTGGTCAATTTCCTCTTGAAAAGCTTCACCATTCAAAATTTGCACGACCCCAAGTTGTAAAATAAGTAATGAAAACAGCAAAAATATGATGAAAAAAATTATATTCGTCCGAAAGGGAAGCTGTGCCTTTTTCTTTTTGTCTTCAGCCATTGCGAACGACTCCCCTCAATATTATTTATGTTCCTTCTAGTTTCTCTATTTTATCATAATCTTAGTCGATAAGGGGCACTTAACTAAAATTTTTTCAGGAGTGGTGGAAATGGATGCAAGAAAGAAGAAAACGCGAGGAATGGTGCAATCCCTCACGTTTTCAAATAATCATTTATTTTGCTTCATTGTAACGTCTTGCAACTTCATCCCAGTTCACGACATCCCAGAATGCTTTGATGTAATCCGGACGTCTGTTTTGATATCTGAGATAATATGCGTGCTCCCAAACGTCAAGACCAAGAATTGGTGTTTTTCCTTCCATCAATGGTGAATCTTGGTTTGGTGTGCTTGTCACTTCAAGTTCTCCGTTATTTACAACAAGCCATGCCCAACCGGAACCGAAACGGCCGGTAGCTGCAGTTGTGAATTCTTCTTTGAAATTTTCAAAGCTGCCGAATTTCTCATTGATTTTATCCGCCAATTCACCAGTCGGTTCGCCACCGCCATTTGGCGATAAGATTTCCCAGAACAAGCTGTGGTTGGCATGTCCACCACCGTTGTTACGCACTGCAGTACGAATGCTTTCCGGAACTGCATCAAGATCGCTGATCAGTTCTTCAAGAGACTTTTCCTGAAGTTCCGGATGACCTTCCAATGCTTTATTGAGATTGGTCACGTATGTGTTGTGGTGTTTCGTATGGTGAATGTTCATCGTCTCTTTGTCAAAAGATTTTTCCAACGCGTCATAAGCGTATGGTAGTTCAGGCAGTTCAAATTTAGCCATGCAATCTTCCTCCCTTTTATTATTTGTAACTGTAGATTATCAAAGCTTGGTCATAGTTGCAAATCATTTGCCCAGTTGCCTGAATGATGGGTTTAATTAAAATGTACTGAATTTTCATTCCGTAGTCAAGCATCATCAAGAAAACGTTGCAAAGAAAAAAACAAGCAGTTTTTGCTTGTTTTTGAAATGCTCGAATATGGGTATGTATGGAGGAGGTAGAGGGATTCGAACCCCCGCGCGGTTTGACCCGCCTCTCGGTTTTCAAGACCGACCCCTTCAGCCAGACTTGGGTATACCTCCATTAAAAATGGTGGACCCTGCAGGATTCGAACCTGCGACCAATCGGTTATGAGCCGATAGCTCTGACCAACTGAGCTAAGGGTCCATGGAATAACATTTAGTAAACTAGCATTTCTCTTAAACAATATGACAATTAGCTGTTAAATACATCTTCAAGAACCATCATTCGTTTGTAGCATAAGGGAGAGCGCAAAGAAGCATATCTTGCGCTCTACGATGATAGCGGCGGAGGGAATCGAACCCACGACCTCACGGGTATGAACCGTACGCTCTCGCCAGCTGAGCTACG
>CALKWU010000196.1 GCA_938004015.1 uncultured Oceanobacillus sp. | reverse complement strand
CAGAAAGAGTTCATATTCTTCATCCATAATTACGCATCTTTTCTTTATGAACAAGAAGATTTGATTGACTTTGTCGTCCTCTATTATCGGTTGGTTGAGGAAAGCTTGCTTTATGCCCTTGGATGGGACTATGTGGAAAATGTCGGGCCGGGAAATGGTTATCGTTTCGTCAAACAGACGGGTAAAAGATTCGTCTTGCCTCTACATCCGCATGAGATGAGCCGTTATTTCCACCATTATTTACGGGCGTTGAAAAAAGAAATCCGTAAAATCGAAAATGAATACACCGGTGTGTCGCTCCTCAACGGGAACGTCACCGGACTAGACCAGCTGAATGAAAGAGATTGATATGTCGCCGACATCTATCACGCTTTTCAAGATGAGGAGTTGATCGATTTCCTCGATCTCCGTCATGAAGGGGTGAGCGGACATGGGTTTGCCGATTTCACCGTTGAAGATTTCGAGAGGATTTGCGGTGGCAAGCCACCGCTTGTAAAAATCAAGCCGACCCTTGAAAAGTTGGGGCTGGTGCCGGAATTTTCCCTGTTTGATTTAGTGCAAAAAGCGGTGTTGGCGCTGTTGAAGGAGGATTACGATTGGTAACGATAATTTGCACCGTAGGAACTTCTTCCATCATCAAGTTGAACCAGCCGACGTTATGGAGTGGGGAAGAAAACCCGCTATACATACCGAATTGGAACAGTGGTTTCGGAAAATTGAAACACAATTATTCGAAAAAAGGCTTGACCGCTATGAAAGCACAACTGGAAGAAAACTATTTGTGCCAAGCTTTGGAAACATATCATGAATTCTTGCAGAGTGCCGGCCATTATTCGGAATGGGAAGATGGCGACGTGATTTGGCGTTTAGTCCCTGCGGAAGTGGCCAGCACCATCCGCATGTTGCAATGCATGGATAAAGGTATGGAACAAAATGACATATCCATCGTATTATTGGGTACGGACACGGCTGATGGCTACTTGGCTGGAAAAATTTTGCAATCATTTTTCCATTTTTTCCGTTTTCAAGTGGAACACCATATCGTGGAAGGTTTCCAAATGCAAGATCTGGAAGAGTTTAAAACGAAAGGTCTTGCCACCTTCATCAGGAAAGTAAAACATACGTTGGATGAAAAACTTGAGCCGATCATGTTCAACATTACGGGAGGATATAAAAATTTCATCCCCATCGTCACCCATATCGCCTCTTTCTTCCAATTGGACATGTATTACGTGTTTGAAGAAACGGTCGTACATCGGGACTCGATTGTTTTGATTCCGAACGTGCCGTCTTTCAACCGCATCATTTTCGATGGGAATACGCAAATCGATCAATTCCATGTCATTGTGGATATCATCGATGAAGTGTCTGAAAACGAATATGGAAAGATGGAAGATGTGGAACAAGACGTGTTGGAACGACTGGAAATGGAATTCCATGATTTGGGAGATGAACTTCCGGAAACTTATATTGAACGGATTGGGCAAGCAGGCATCCTTGACCATGGAGATTATAAAG
>CALKWU010000195.1 GCA_938004015.1 uncultured Oceanobacillus sp. | reverse complement strand
TTTTTATGTGATGATTATTGTAACCATTTCTTCTCTTCCACTTCCTCTGCTTCTTCTTGTAATTTGTTGTAATATTGGATGCTCGTCATTGCCCCTTCATCAACCATCTTCGCATCTTCTATATTTCCGATGTTTCCAGGCTTCCCAAGCTTCTTCAAATAGCTTTCATCCTTCAAAGAGACCGACCTTTCCATGTCTTCACCTGGTCTCACCAATCGATTCACCTCCTAATCTTATTATACCATAGTCATAAATGAGGCAAAAAGAGCCTATCTCCAATTTGGGACAAAGAGGGACTGTCCCCGTTCGACCCATTTGGGACAGTTAGGGACAGACCCGTTTTGACCCAATCCGGTTTCGTTCAAGTTGTAAGGATCATCTTCGCTTGAGCTAATCCATTTAATATTAATAATTCCCACCCTGCTGAAATTGAAACCATCCCCGTTTTCAAGGATTCACCACGTTGACCGGATTTCCTTCTAAAAATTTCTGCAAATTGTCTGCAGCAATATCCATCAATCGTTTTCTTGCCTCAATGCTCGCCCAAGAAATGTGAGGCGTGATGATGCAATTTTTCGCATGAAGCAAAGGATTGTCCGCCTTGATTGGTTCTTCGGACACCACGTCCAATCCGACACCACCAACTTTTCCTCGGTTTAGAGCATCCGCCAAATCCGCTTCATTGATCAATGCACCCCGCGCATTATTGATGATGAAAACGCCGTCCTTCATTTGGCTGATCGCTTCTTTATTGATGAAACCTTTATTCTCTTCAGTGAGCGGACAGTGCAACACGATCACATCGGAGTTTTTATACAAATCCTCCAGTGAAGCATAACGGACTTTTTCCGTTTCAACGACTTTCTCCCGCGTCCGGTTGTAGGCGAGAACCTTCATCCCAAAAGCTTGGGCAATGCGCGATGTCACTTGACCGATGCGCCCATAGCCAATGATTCCCATTGTTTTTCCGGAAAGTTCAACTATCGGATGATTCCAAAAACAAAAATCCGGGCTATTTGTCCACTCCCCTTTTTTCACGGCTTCATCATGAGCCCCGACGTGATGGCAAAGTTCCAAAAGCAACGCAAAGGCTGCTTGGGCGACCGTGTCCGTTCCATAATCCGGAATGTTCGTCACGACGATGTCCCTTTTCCGCGCTGCCTCCACATCGACGACATTGTAACCCGTTGCAAGCACCCCGATATATTCCAATTTCGGAAGCTGATCTATTATCTTTTCGTTCAGTGGTGTTTTATTCGTCAAAATGATTTCCGCATCTTTCGCCCGTTCAACGATTAAATCAGCTTCAGCGAGAGAATAGGTCGTGCGGTCATACATTTCAAAGTTTGCCAGTTTCTCGAGTGGCGACCAGTCCAAATCACCTGGATTCAACGTATAACCATCTAGAATGACTGCCTTTTTCATGCAATCCCCCCATTAAAAATTCTGTCGGAAAGTGAGCTCGTTAAATCATGCCCACTTTTCCTCATCATAGCATAGTGTAAAATACTGTGCGAGAGAACTATTCAGAAGATTCATATTCTGGGTCAAAACGGGTCTGTCCCGTTTTGACCCAATTCCAGTGAATGGCAGGCTTCAGGCTGAGGCCGGGTCGTTTAGGGTCTGTCCCTTTCCGTCCCAAATGGGTCAATCAGGGACTGTCCCTGTTTGGCCCATTTGAATTTTGGTTAAAATGGAAATGGTGTTTTGTTGCTTTTAATTGGTATTTTTACAGTATGAAAGAGTATAATATTTTTACTTTAATATAAATGAAAGGTGCTCTGACAAGGACGTTGCTTTCAGATTAGAGCAATATGGATGGGACTGGTTATGATGCGAAAATTGATAGCTCTACTTCTCGTTATTGGAGTACTTTGGTTTATTTATGGTGATCGTTTTGAAGAAGCCGGATTGCGCGGTGTCTATGAGGAAATGCGTGAAGACATCGTAGAAATTCGGAATCATCCTTTCGTCGATACGGCATTGGCAAGCGTGCGAGAGGGAATCGCACTGCTTTCCGGAAAAATTTCCGACACGTTGAATGAAGTTACGAGCGATGAAACCCCTATCGAAAACATCACATTCGATGAGCCGGTCGAGCAACCATTTTCCATCCATAATATTGAGCTTGGCGACAATCGAACGGATGTGGAAGCTGTTCTTGGAAAACCGCAACGTGCCACGCTAAATGAATACGGCATGGATTGGGTCAGTTACCATGACAATTATCGGAATTTTGTCATGGTCGCCTATAACGACCATCGTGTTTGCGGCTTATATACGAATCAAAACTTGTTATCATCCACTTTAGGAATCACGTTTGACAGCCGCCGGGACGATGTGCTCCAAGCGATGTCCGAAGAACCACTTGTAGCGATTCGGAAAGGTTTTATACAATATGGAATCGAAAATAACGGTGAGTTTGATATGTTTGAACTGAAAAACAGTTATGTGACGTTTTTTTATGATATCCATCGTGAGTCTCAAGTGACGGCTGTTCTTTGGATTGACAAAAAAATGGAAGATATGAAGAAAGACTATTTTACAGAACCTAGCGAAGCATTGAGGGAAGGTTTTGAATATCAGCTCTTTGATCTGACCAATGCGGAAAGGGTAAAACACGGACTGAATGTGTTGGCTTGGGAAGAATCAGCAAGAGAAACCGTCCGGGCACACAGCAGAGATATGGCAGAAAACAATTATTTCAGCCATACGAATCTCGCGGGCCAATCTCCTTTTGACCGTTTGGCCGAAGACGCAATTTCCTATTCCATCGCAGGGGAAAACTTAGCCACCGGACAATCCAGCGCCATATTCGCCCATGAAGGTTTGATGAACTCGGCAGGCCATCGTGAAAATAAATTAAGGAAAGACTATGAGAAATTAGCCGTAGGAGTGGCATTTAACCGAGACTCACAACCATTTTTTACAGAAAATTATTTGGCGGATTAGAATTTGGAAAAGGGACTGGGTCAAAACGGGAC
>CALKWU010000194.1 GCA_938004015.1 uncultured Oceanobacillus sp. | reverse complement strand
AGGATAGATACCATTTGTTTGACAGTGAGTCATATCGAACAATCGAGCATATGGTACCAAGAGTTGGGGTTTAAAGTTGCTTTTAGAGGTGCAAACTATCAAGTTTTAACCATTGGAGACAGTGGAACACCATTGACGATTGAAGAAGGGAACATAGATTCTAAGGAGAATAAAACCTACCCGATATTGTTTACAAATGATATAAAGCGTACGTATCAAAAATTAAAAGAGAAAAATATAAAAGTAAGTGAACGATGCGCTGACGGGAATAATCATTTTTTTGATTTTTATGATCTGGACAATAATAAATTACAAGTTTGCTACTGGGAGTAAGGGGAAAATTATAATTTTAAAATGGAGGTATCTCAATGGGAAAAACATTACCGATCCGCAACCAAATGAACGCTGTTTTTGTCCATGTGACTGATTTGAAGCAGTCAGTAAAATGGTATTCAGATTTATTGGGACTAGTAATCGACTTGGATAAGGTGACTTCACCTGTCCATAATTTACCGATCGACGGGACAACTTCTCTTACATTGGATGATCACAGTTTTGACCCCAACTTTAAACATAGTGTGAGCAGCAGCCCGATTTTCAATTTGTATGCACCGGATATTGATGACGCATATGAATATGTTAAAGGAAAAGATATTGAAATCGTAAGGGAAATAGAGTGGGTGGAGGATACGGCATGGTTTAACATCAAAGATCCGGATGGAAATGTGGTCATGATTTGCAATTGCTGAATAAAGAGTGAAACGGGATGAAATATTTAAGTTGGAGGATGAATGATGTATAGAAAGCAGCATAGAGACTTAATAGGAGAAATTTTGGATGCATCGGGTGAAAAAGATGACTTTGATTATAAAGGAAAAGGCAAACCGTTGCCAAAAGCTTATATGAAAATGGATACATTCCAACATTTTCAAAAGATAGCCAAGGATGCAGGGTATTTACCACCTTGGTTGGAATTGCAAAAGGAAATATCTGAATTGGTGCATACTTGTCAAACAGAGGCGGATGCAGCAATCATCAATGAAAAAATCAGCGAATACAATAAAGTTTGCCCCAATTCGATGCAAAAAGGGCCGATCAGCCTGAATGAACTGGAAAAAGCGAAGCAAATTTGGTGAATGTGAAGGAGCCAAAGTAAAAGTTTTCAACTTACTTTGGCTCTTGAATGTTTAAATTGAATGGATCCATCTTCTTCAAGGAAAAGATTTCGTCAAGATTCTTTGATTTTTTTATAAACATAGTAAGAGTGCCAGATGGCAACGGCCATGCCGACCACGATAAGAAGAAGGGAAATCGTAATGATCTCATTCGGGAATATAAAGGTGAAAATGAGGATCAAGATACCGACTGCCATCAATAATTTTGCACTGAAGCGATTGGATTTTTTCCAGACTCTTTCATCTTTCAACGTCCATGGGGTGCGTAAACCATAAATTAAATTCGGTTTCGCTTTTTGCATCGGATTCGCTAATATGATGCAGACGATTCCGAGAAGTCCTCCCTGTATGTGGCCGATGTTCAGTTCCATTCCGAGCCCGAATGCCAGAATGAACAATTGGACGACTAATAGAACTGCGAAAGTGTAATTCGTTACTTTTTTGACCAACGATAGATTTTTCGTTTCATTTTCTGTTAACTTGAGGCCTAATGATATAAACGCATAAGAAAGCACCATGAGTGCCGGTATCGTTAGGATTGCAACACTTTTATGCACAAAAGTGTCGGCTTGCGCATTCGACCAATGGATCGGCAATTGCTCCGATAACTGAGGATAGGCGATAACGCCGACAGCTAAAGTCAGTACGATCAAAATCCAAGTTACGTAGTTGTTTTTCATATCGTCAACTCCCCTGATTTTTGTTGTCTTGAAAACCCATGAGCCATCGAGTGACATCTTGAAACACCGTCGTATCCAAGGAATACACGATATGCTGTCCTTTTCTTTCTTTCTCGATGAGCCCGGCATTCCTTAAGATGGACAGATGATGGGAAATGCTTGGTTTACTGATGTCAAAATGGCTATGGATTTCCCCGGCGGTCGCATCATCTTTCTGCAATAAGTTTAAGATCTCTCTTCGTGTCGGATCGGCCAAGGCTTTGAAAACTTCATTCACGGCATCACCTTCTTTGATAAGGATTAAACATTTAGGTAATTATCTAAATGTATAATAAAACAATTTCTTGGTTATGACAAGATAATTTTGATTAACGTGCTGAAATGCCACTGACTCCATAAAGGTAAACAAACCTAAGAAACAGGTGATGCACCATGTTTCTTAGGTTGTATATAATAGATTACTCTCCGTCATAGTTGTCACGTAGAATCAAGATGGAATAGGAAAGCGTTGCGTTACCACCAAAAATCCCGGCGTTTTCTTTCATCTCGATCTCTATCCCTATCTCTATCCTTGTCCCTGTCGTCATCCCGGTCCCTGCCACGTTTATCGTTTTCCTTTATAACAATGTCATCCGCTTGGATAATCACTTTATCAGCACGGACAAAGACATGATCCGCATCAATGAACACGTCACGGTCACGTCTTCTTTTATCATCATACATTTTCTTCACCTCACTTTTGTAGGATCACTATACAATATGCTGATATGGTCACATTGTATAGACAGTTCTACTGAACGGTTGAAAAATAAGTAGAATGACTAGTTCCATAGTTATTTCCGTCCTTAGTTGTATGAAGCGATTTTGTCTGTTTGTGTGGCGCAATCTAATGTTATATAATGAAATAAAGTGTTTACTGATGAAGCGAGAGAAATAATGGGGAAGGAAAGCTCCGTTCAATAGAGGATTTTAATGAACACGAAAGAATTTGAAACAATGGTCAAAAAAGTAATGAAAATGGCTCCTGTTTGGTTGAAACAAGATCTCAATGAGATGGTGAAAAAAAGGAGAAAATGTTAGAATCAGCCATGCAATCCGCATCCAAAAACAAAAGCATTTCTTCAATCTCGAACATATTTTTCACTTGGCCAAGAACAGTTGCGGAACGGTTGAACGATATTGACAACAATATCGATCTTGTGGAACTGATGTTGAAAGAAGTGAAGAATCATACATTGGAATAATAGTCTGCGAGGTATTTTGGAGAGAGGTCATGAGCATTGAACCAATCAGCTGACAATATAACTGTTGAAAAAGAAGTTTTCCGTGTCGAAGGTTTTTCCTGTGCAAATTGTGCAGGAAAGTTTGAAAGGAATGTGAAAGAACTTCCTGGAGTCCAAGATGCGAAAGTGAATTTTGGAGCTTCTAAAATAGATGTTTATGGAACGGTCACAGTGGAACAACTCGAACAAGCAGGAGCTTTTGAAAATTTGAAAGTGTTCCCGGAAAAGTCGGCAAATCCGAGAAGCCGGACAGCCAACAGCGAGGAAGAAAAAATCCCTTTCTATAAGAAACATCCGGCGTTGATGTTCGCTACTTTGCTGAGTGTCTTCGGTTATGTCTCTTTATTTGTGAATGGAGAAGACAATGTCGTAACCATACTTTTGTTCGTCGCATCGATAGTCATTGGTGGACACACATTATTTAAAGTCGGTTTGCAAAATCTCGTCAAACTGGATTTCGATATGAAAACGTTGATGACAGTGGCGGTCATCGGTGCAGCGATCGTCGGGGAATGGGCGGAGGCTGCCGTCGTCGTCATTCTTTTTGCGATTAGTGAAGCACTTGAACGGTTTTCGATGGATCGGGCAAGGGAGTCTATCCGTTCCTTGATGGATTTGGCACCAAAAGAAGCGCTCATCCGCAGAAATGGCCAAGAGATCCAAGTTCCTGTAGAAGATATAATGATTGGAGATAGGATGATCGTCAAACCCGGGCAAAAAATTGCCATGGATGGAATCGTCGTAAATGGTCATTCGGCTGTCAACCAAGCCCCGATAACCGGTGAATCGGTACCTGTCGCCAAAACAGTTGACGATGAAGTGTTTGCCGGAACGTTGAATGGTGAAGGCTTATTGGAAGTCAAAGTGACGAAAATCGCCGAAGATACGACCATATCAAGAATTATCCATCTGGTTGAGGAAGCACAAGGCGAACGTGCTCCTGCCCAAAAGTTTGTCGATAAATTCGCCAAATACTATACGCCAATCATTATGGTAATCGCCTTGATCGTTGCCATCATCCCACCTCTCTTTTTTGGAGGAGGTTGGGGAACTTGGGTATATCAAGGATTGGCTGTCCTTGTAGTCGGTTGCCCTTGTGCATTGGTCATTTCAACACCGATTTCCATCGTTTCGGCAATCGGGAATGCTGCCCATAAAGGCGTATTGATTAAGGGTGGCATCCACCTGGAACAATTAGGTACGATTAAAGCCATCGCCTTCGATAAGACAGGAACATTGACAAAAGGTGTCCCTGTGGTATCGGACATTTTATTTGATGGACAAATTGACGAGAAAGCAATGTTAGCGATTGTCGCCGCATTGGAATCCCGTTCACAACATCCACTCGCTTCAGCCATTGTGAACAAAGCGGAAAAAGAAAAAGTCCCTTATCAGGAGCTGGTGGTAGAGGATTTTACTTCCATTACTGGACGAGGAATAAAAGGGATGGTAGATGGGGCGACCTATTATATCGGAAATCCACAGCTTTTCCGCGATTTGAAACTGACCGAATCGAAGTTTGAACATGAGCTGAAAACATTGCAAAAGGAAGGAAAAACGGTCATGGTGATCGGCACGGAACAAACTGTTCTTGGCGTCATTGCCGTTGCCGATGAAGTGCGTAAAACGAGTCGACAGGTCGTTGAAAAACTCCATGAGTTGGGAATTGAACATACGACGATGTTGACCGGCGACCATAAAGGCACTGCTGAAGCGATCGGAAATATTGTAGGTGTACGTGATATCCAGTTTGAATTGATGCCGGAAGATAAATTGTCGCATATTAAAAAAATCGAAGCGGACTACGGCAAAGTCGCTATGGTTGGGGATGGTGTCAACGATGCCCCGGCATTAGCTGCATCGACTGTCGGTATCGCCATGGGAGGTGCCGGCACAGACACGGCGATTGAAACCGCTGATATTGCTTTAATGGGAGATGATTTGTCCAAACTCCCTTTTGCCGTCAGACTGAGTCGAAAAACGTTGCACACGATTAAAGCGAATATCATATTTTCCATTGGAATCAAAATCTTTGCATTATTATTAGTCATCCCAGGTTGGCTCACATTATGGATTGCGATCCTTTCCGATGTGGGTGCCACCATTTTAGTCGCATTGAATGGCTTGCGGCTGATGAAAGTGAAAGAGTGAGTGTTTCCGGACAAACTCGTAAAAAGTCAGATTCGGGTATTATAAAAGGACTTTAGGTGTGGGGTGTATATCACCTTGCACCGAAAAGTCCTTTTTCATAAAATAAACTCTGCATGAAAAATGCAAATTGCTATAATGGTTTACGCCATTTTCTGTTTTGGATAGATGAAAAAGAAGGATATGAATTCTTTGTATAGAATAATGATAAGGTGTTTTAATTTTCTGAGGAATCTTCAAGCGATAAATATTGTTGAACAGCAGGAATGAAAAAATTGTAAAAGGATTGGCTGGCAAACTCTCGGTATGAAACATTGGCTAGCACAAAGGGTGAGAACAATTGAGCAGAAGTGAAGCGGCGATATTCACGAATATGTGTATGATTTACGATGATAACGGCAGAGTTCTCGTGCAAGATCGTTTGAATCCGAATTGGCCCGGAATTACGTTTCCTGGTGGGCATGTGGAAAAAGGAGAATCTTTTTCGGAATCTGTCATTCGGGAAGTCCATGAAGAAACAGGTTTGACGATTCAAACGCCAATCCTGTGTGGTGTCAAACAATTCCAAACGAGAGAAAGGGAGCGATATGTTGTTCTGCTTTATAAGACAAACAGATTTTCGGGAGCATTGAAATCCTCAAAGGAGGGCAATGTTTTCTGGATACAAAGGAAGGATATTTTCAAATACAAGCTAGCGTCTGATTTTGAAAAAATGTTGCACGTGTTTGAAAATGATATGATTAGTGAACTATTTTATTATGAGGATGGTGAAAAGCAACGTTCAACATTGCTTTAAGGGAGTCAAGATTATTTTCGTGAGGTGAGGTGTTTCATTTAAAATCAAAGTTAAGTGCCATTATGACTTATAATGATTTGTGGTAAAAAAATTTAATGAATACATAGAAGCGGTGAAATGAATGTTAAAGGATACAGGAGAACGAGTGATCCCTGAAAAAATGGATATTACGAATAATTTGTTGATCGAACACATAGCAAGATACCATTTTGCAACACTCTTTGCCCATGGTCGGGTATTGGATATTGCCAGTGGCACCGGATACGGCACTCATATCATAGCGAAAAGATGTAAAGATAAAGTCCAAGAGATCATCGGTGTCGATAAAGATGAAGCGGCGGTGAAATATGCCCGCAGTCAATATTATCACCCGTTATCGGCCCATGTGGTGGGGGATGTGACAGATCCAAGTCTAGTTGATGAATTAGGGGAATTCGATGTCATTGCCAGTTTTGAAACATATGAACATATTCAAGAAGAGGAACAATTCTTGGACAATTTGAATCGTTTACTGAAGCCCGGTGGTACACTTATTCTATCGACTCCTTTTGGAAAAGGGCGAGGAATTCCATCCGGCGTTCCTTTCCATGTCCATCAAATAACAATGGAAGAATTCAAAAACCTGTTTGAAAAATATCCATATGAAGTTGAATTTTATTATCAAAATGGTGCATTGATCGTACCGGAGTCTTTTCGGAGAGAAGAATATTATCCGATAGGGATTGCGGTTTGTCGTAAGGAATAGTACCATTGAAATATTCTTGATGGTAAAAAAGGGAAAATACGTTTTTTGTCGAATTGTTAAGTTAAATGGTTAAAGGAAATATTAATGGTGAAAGGGATTGAAAAATGAAAAAGGTTATAAACGTCCTCATCTGCTCTTTCATCATATTTTTTGTTTTCCGGGCAGTCGGCTTTACGAATGAACTCACTCTTGCAACAACTATTGTTTGTTCATTTGCTTTTGGTTATGGGCTTCATATGGTTTGGGGGTATACAGAAAATTTGAAAGGAATCTTGAATGAATCATATCAGAATAGTTCTCTTCAAATAAAGAATGAGTGTAAATGTTATTGAAAGAAGTTTTAAAATCTAATTCCTGGAGGGCCCCAAATGAATGTTCAAAGACATGTCGTGCTGTTCATTGCTTCAAGTTTAGATGGGTATATCGCCACCAATGACGAATCCATGGATTGGTTGAACAGCGTCGAAGGTGAAGGCGATAATGGTTTTTCGGAGTTTTATGAAACCGTTGATACGGTCTTACTCGGCAAAAGGACGTACGATTGGATTAAGAGACTGGATTTGGAAGAATTTCCATATAAAGATAAAAACTGTTATGTGTTTACAAGATCGTCTTTGGAAGATACAGATGACGTGACATTTATCCGTACAGATATCGGAGGATTCATCGACGAATTGAAAAAACAAAATGGAAAAAACATTTGGCTTGTCGGTGGTGGCGATTTGCTCCATTCTTTCATTCAAGAAAAATTAGTCGATGAACTCATTATTACCGTTGCACCGAGGATACTTGGTGGAGGAATTCCGTTATTTAAAGAGAGTGACTCCCGACTCGATTTGTCATTAAAAAGAGTGCGGCATTTCAACCAATTTGTGGAAATGCATTATGAAGTGAAGAAAACACTTTAAGATACCGCTTTTATGCTTTTTGTTTCAATTGTTTGAGGTAGATGGATGACTCCCAATAATTATATAGCTGTTTCAAAAATCAATTGATGACATGAGGTGTATGCCATGAATCTATTTGAACATGACATATAACAACTTCTTTATGATGCAAGAGGGCCTCCCTTTCAGCAAATCGTTTATACCATTTTTAAATCTTGGGAGGTAAATAATGAAGAACGATTGTAAGTTTATAGAGCTAATCAATGATTCGGATCATGAATTTTCAGGTTGGGACTTTTCATATGTTTCGGAAACAGACCGGATACGAAGCGGTTTACTTTCCTGGTCGTATGGTAGTTTGGCTAGAGAACTGATGCTTCATGCCGATTCCATGTTGGACATGGGTACGGGTGGTGGAGAATTATTAGCGGCATTGCGACCGTTTCCCCGTTCAGTATTTGCGACGGAGAGTTATGAACCGAACATTGCGATTGCCAAGGAGCGACTTGAGCCCTTGGGCGTATCAGTCGTTGCAATTGATTCGGATACAGATTTACCGTTCCATGACCAGCAGTTCGACTTGGTGATCAATCGTCATGAATCTTTTTCAGCAGGTGAAGTGAGGAGAATCATCGAGAAAAACGGTGTATTCCTTACGCAGCAAGTCGGTGGTTTGGATTGTAAGGAAATTAACGACTGGCTTGGGGTACCGTTAAATCATGAGTACGAGAACTGGAACTTGGCTACAGCACTGGAAGAAATTGAAAACAATCGGTTTGAAATTTTATACAGTCAAGAGGAGTTTCCGGTTCAACGCTTTTATGATGTCGGGGCACTTGTCTATTACTTAAAAGCAATCCCGTGGCAAATACCTTACTTCAGCACCGAATTCTATTTGGAAAAATTATATGCCATCCATCAACATATCCAGTCGAAAGGATACTTTGATGTGAAACAACATCGATTCATTATTAAAGCGAAGGCAACATGATGATAGTGGGGGACTTCATGATTTTCTAGTCCCCCGCTTTTTTGATATGAGGAAATCCATCTTTTTTCGATAGATACTTTGAT
>CALKWU010000193.1 GCA_938004015.1 uncultured Oceanobacillus sp. | reverse complement strand
TTTTGACCCGAGCAACATATTGAATCCGACAAAAATCATCGACATCGATTGAAAATGGGGCTGGGACAAAACAATTTTGAAGATGGTAAAATCCGAACATTATTAAAAAAAGCTCCGGAAATATACGGAGACTCCTGGGGGAGCTAAGGCATCGGTGAGACCCCGCAGGGCGCTAGCCCGAGGAGGCTCACCAGCCGCCCCCGGAAAGCGAAGTATATTTCCGGAGCGAGTGTTTAGCACTCAATCCAATTGTTCAGATTTTACACAATGTATTGAGTTTTTGCTCAGCCTCATTTAACATTATTGATGTTTTTCAAAATAGCTGCATACGACATGACCGACGGCTTTTGCCGCAACGAGAATCGCGTCTTCATCAATGTCGAATTTCGGATGATGGTTGAAATACGGTTCATCGACTCCTTTTGGTGTACAACCGATATAAAAGTAGCATCCGGGAATTTTTTCCAAGTAATAGGCAAAGTCTTCAGATGGTGATAATGGCGGATATTCTTTCACTTCTTTAATATCCTTATCGTCGACGGATTTCAATGTTTCGGCCACAAATTCGGTAAAATCCGGATCATTGTAGAGTGGTGGATAATCCGGTACGTATTCTAAAGTGCATTCGACACCAAACATCGCTTCAACACCATCGATAATACGTTTCATTTCTTTTTCGATGATTTCTTGGCTCTCTTTGCTCATGTACCGGATATCGCCTTCGATTTCAATGCTGTCTTTGATGACGTTGAACGTGCCTTTGCCGTCAAATGAACCGATTGTTATGACACCGACATCCATCGGGTTCAATCTGCGGCTGACAATCGTTTGCACTGCTGTCACAAAGTGGGCACCGGCGACAATCGAGTCGTTCGCTTTATGTGGTGATGAACCGTGTCCACCTAGTCCTTGGATTTTCAGTTTGAAATAAGATCTGCCGTTGAAGGAGTAGCCGCTATGGTAGCCGATGACTCCGGCTTCATCCATCGGCAAAATATGGATTCCGAAGATGGCGTCCAAATCATCGAGTTTTCCAGATTCGACAATGCTTTTCGCCCCCCCTGGAGGAACTTCTTCTGCATGCTGGTGAATGATTTTAACCGTGCCGTGCAACTCATCTTTTAATTGAATGAGGCAATCGGCGAGCACCATTAAGTAAGCGGTGTGAGCGTCATGACCACAGGCGTGCATGACACCTTCGTTTTTTGATTTGAATGGCACATCGGCTTCTTCTGTAATAGGCAGTGCGTCAAAATCCGCTCGCAGTCCGATGATATTCCCCGGTTTCCCCCCGGTAATGGTTACGATTATCCCGTAACCATTACCGACGTTTGTATCAATTTCGACGTCTTTTCCTTTATAAAAGTCCGCTATATATTGGGCTGTTTTTTCTTCTTGGAAGGAAAGCTCCGGATATTGGTGCAAATGACGGCGGATTTCAATCATCTCATCTTTACGGGCTTCCAACATTTCCATTAACTTGTTCCTCATGTTAACCGACTCCTTTTCCAATCAGATTTAATTGGCCTTTTTGAATGCTTTGGCTGGAGCAGCAGGTTGGGAAATCGTTTCTGTCCCAGTATCTCTCGGTACGAAAACCATGATGGAAATGAGAGACAGTATTGCAAAGATGACGTTCGTGATGATCCCTGCTGTTGCCGCGAATTCGACACTTGCGAATGCTGCAATCGTGCTATAAACCGTTGCTGATAGTGCTACACCAAATGCGTTTCCAAGTGAGCTTGCCATTTTGTAAACTCCGGATGCTTCCCCTACTTTGTTTTCCGGTGCATAAGCAACTGCTGTATCGGTAGATGGAGTCGCATACATTCCGAGACCTAAACCGAAAAGGATGAATCCGACGAATACGGTGATCGTATAGAGTAAGTCAGGCAAGAATGTCAATCCCATGACACCAACCCCGACGAGCGTTAATGCTGTACCCCAAACCATCGGCTTTCTTGCTCCCGTACGCTGCATAATTTTTTCACCGACACGGATCATGCCGAGCACTGCGACGAGATAGCCGAGTGTGAGCATTCCGGATTGGAATGAACTGAACCCGCGGCCGATTTGCACATACGTGTTTGCGACAATCAATGTACCTGCGACGGCGTTCAACAAGAAGTTGGAAATCGTTGCACCTGTATACGGTTTGCTTTTAAACATCTTGAAATCGATTAAGGCATTATCGCGTTTTGCTTCATATTTGATGAAGGCGTAAACCCCTACTACTGTGATAACCGCAAGACCGATGGTGATCGGGCTTGTCCAACCGATGTCGGCACCTTGGGTGATCAAAACGTTCAATGCCAACATTGTTACAATAAATATCCCTAATCCACCAAAATCAAACTTGAATTTGCCTTCAAAATTCGCTTTGCTTTCCGGAGTATCTTTAATCAACCACATGGCGAGCAGTGCAAAAATGATGGAGAAAATGAAGATCCATTTCCAACCCATGGAAGTTGCAATTGCACCACCGAAGAAGGAACATAGACCGGAACCTCCCCAAGATCCGATGGACCAGTAGCTGAGAGCACGTTGACGTTCAGCGCCTTCGAAGTATTCTTTCATCAATGCGATGGTTGCCGGCATGATCGCTGCTGCAGACAACCCTTGAAGGATACGGCCAGCGACTAAAAGGAATGCGCCGTTTGCGAGTACAAGGAACAAAGAACCAATGACACTTAACACTAAACCGACATAGGTGATTTTTTTACGGCCGATTCTGTCTGCCAAACCTCCGGCGACGACGATGAACATTCCTGAGAAAAGTGCTGTAAGACTGATGGCCACGTTTAATGTACTTAGAGAGACACCTAAATCAGATTGGACTGCTGGAACAATATTGACCATGGACTGTGCGAACAACCAGAATGTGATGACCCCAAATACAATACCAGTAATCAGCTTGTTTGTACCAACATACGCTTTTGTTTCCATGATAACTGCCTCCTTAAATTTTTGACCGGGCTTTTGATTTTAGTATTGCCCGTGAATGGAATTAAACTATTGGTTATAAGTGCTTTTTCAAGAAGCTTCTCCCGTGGAATTTCCATCCCACTTTTTTTGTGATCCTCTTAATGTTTGTTAAGTGATTTACTTCCTGAGCTCATCTTCATTATAGGAAACAGCACATCTTTCAATAAGGTATTTTTATACTTACATCCGCCAATTTTATGTTTAAATTTTCACATAGGGGAAAACTGGTAAAAAAATGACCCCCTTTGTTTTACCAAATAAAAAAGCGGGTCAATCAGGGACTGTCCCTGATTGACCCACTTTCATTCGTTTTTATAAAATATGTTTGTCGATTTCTTTGACGAGATTGACTAACT
>CALKWU010000192.1 GCA_938004015.1 uncultured Oceanobacillus sp. | reverse complement strand
AACATTCTCTGCGTTTTTGACTTATGCCGCTACCTATTCTCCCGATAAGGCGCCAGTTAGTGGAATATCAATTCAATATTTATCAAGAGAATATCTTAGCTGAAATAGTCATTATAAGCCAGATAACTAAACCAACTAAAATAAAAGGAGAAAAAATTTAAAAGCATCTAATATAGATGAAATAGTAAACGAGCCACTTCACAACAGAATAAGATAAACTGTCATCAGCATGATTAAAAAATGGAAACCACTTCCCAGTTTTCTCGGTTTATGTTAACAAACTTCGAGCTGTCAGACGGTGACAGCTCGAAGGATGAATCTATTATAAAGTTGATCAGTCGTTCGATAAAATGATTTTCAAAGCTTTGTTATCAGCCGAATTTTCGAATACATCATAGGCTTCCAACATATCGTCAAAGTCAAAGCGGTGGGTGATGAGTTGTTCCGGTTGCAATTTATTGGATTCCACCGTTTTCAACAGCATAGGGGTTGTATTTGTGTTCACAAGACCGGTAGTAAGCCTGATATTTTTAATCCATAAGTCTTGTAAGTGGAAATCGACCGGTTTTCCATGTACCCCAAGGACAGGGATGGATCCGCTTGGTTTAATGATTTTTTGGCACATTTCGAACGTTTCCGGTATCCCGACGACTTCCATCGCCACATCGACACCTTCTCCGTTCGTAATTTCCATGATTTTTTCAACAGCTTTTCCATCGGAACTGTTGACGACATGGGTTGCTCCGTATTTTTTGGAAGCTTCTAACCGGTTATCGTCGAGGTCGACAATGATGATTTGGCTAGGAGAATAAAATTGCGCCGTCAACAGCGCTGCCAAACCGACCGGTCCTGCACCAATGATTGCTACTGATTGTCCTGGTTGCACTTTTCCGTAAAGAACCCCGATTTCAAATCCAGTTGGCAAAATATCGCTCAACATGACTAACGCTTCTTCATCTGCTCCATCGGGGATATGGTGAAGGCTATGATCCGCATGAGGGATCCGTACATATTCCGCTTGGGTTCCATCGATTAAGTGCCCTAAAATCCATCCGCCATCTTCACAATGGGCGTACAATCCTTTTTTGCAGTTTGCACACTTCCCACAAGATGTGATACAGGAAATGATCACTTTATCGCCTTTTTTGAAGTTTTCGACGCCTTCTCCAACTTCTTCAATGACACCGACACCTTCATGACCGAGTACACGACCACTTTCAACGGCCGGAACGTTCCCACGGAGAATATGCAAATCCGTACCGCAAATCGTCGTTTTCGTGATGCGTACGACTGCATCTGTCGGCAATTCAACAGTTGGCTTCGGTTTTTCAACAAACTCTTTTTGACCTGGTCCGATATACGTTAAAGCTTTCATCATTAATTTAACCTCCTTTTATATGTGAAGTATTTCACATATATTATAATCCAGTATTTTTAAATTTTCAAGAGAATGCATAAAGGTTTGGGCAGTTCTAGCTTTCTGAAAGCTAGACAGCATTTTCTGAGTACAATATGAGAAATGAACCGAAAAAATCATATGTATTTTGATTACAAAATACATTTTTGTGTAAATGTTTGCTTAGGATATGGATTTTCTCGACCGATTGCATCGATTGATGATGAAGCAGGCAGACAGAAAAACCGCCGAGTCAAATTCGTCATCAACCCGCAAGATGAATAGACTAGGTCAAATAGTGTGGTTGGGTCAAACGGGGTCTGTCCCAAAATCCGTAGAGGCTTTGAACAACAGATCAACGTCCGTCCGGTAAAAATGCTGCGCGGCTTGAAAAGTCCTTTAGCAAATCCGGACGATTTCAACTAATTGGAGATTTATTGGTGAAAACCATTGCGCAAATGAAGTTTTTCGTGTAATCTTGTCCTTATCCATGAGTTTGTTGTCCTTTATTGATGGTTTTGGACGGGTTACCACCTGATAATTTCATTATAAAGGACTTTTTCTTTGCATAACAGTAAATTAGTGAATATTTCATGTATTGTTAATATTTTGGATTAATTAATGCAGCGCTAGTGAGGTGATATATATAATGAAATTTTCACACTATATTTCATTATAGAAAATATATTTTAGGACTGCGTTCGATTAAATTGATTATTCAAAACCCCTACTATGGATGCCAACATTATGACCAGTCCACTTAAGATTGTGGCAAACTGAATACTTATGTGATCTATTAAATATCCAAAGATATAGTAACCGAATGGTAAAAAAAATAGACCACCAAACATTTGTAGGCTTGTAACACGACCAAGATATTCTTCTTTAATTAGCTCTTGAACAGTACTGTCCCATATAATTACAAATGATGTAATAGAAAAACCAATACCAAACATAATTATTAAAGATATTATAAATAAATTAGAAAATGATAAAAATAATATTAGTAGTCCAACACTAAACATAAATATATAGTATTTTTTGAAACCCTTGGAAACCTCTGACTGTCTACTAATTAACCAAGCCCCTAAAAATGCCCCTAAAGCCATGCTGCTCAAAAACCAACCAAAACTTTCAATACCATTAAAGTATTCATTTGCATACATAGGGAGGATAATAACATCAAATGAAGCAATACCTATGTTAACTATGGAACCAACCAAAATACTAAAACCTAACCACTTTTGTTTAATTAAAACCTGAAAACCTTCCTTAAATTGAAGGAACAATGACTTTTTAGATTCTGACTGTGGCTTTTTTTCTAAGAAGATAAATGCAAACGCAAAAGCGGCAAGGAAGAATGACAATCCATTTATTCCAAAGGTTATAAATATGCCAAAAGTCGCTACTAAATAGGCTGCTAAAACTGGCCCTATCATTTCCACAATTTGATGTACCATTGTTCTATAGGAATTTGCTTTAACCAGGTGCTGTCTATCAACAATACTCGGCAATATCGCTTTTAATGTTGGCCGATATAAAGTGCTTAATGTTCCTAAGGTAAAAGTTAATAAGTAAATATGCCAAATTAGGATGTTCCCGCTTATTATTAGATAGGTAATGAGTAAAAGGGCGATCCCTCTCAGTATATTAATGATTACAATTAGAATTTTTTTGGGGAGTTGGTCTACGAGCAGACCACCAAAAAGAAGTATAAGAAGCTGGGGTATTATAAACATACTTTGAGTTGCACTAATGTCGCTGGCTTGACCATCCAAATAGATGACCAAAAAAGGTAAAGAAGTTGTAAATAAAGCTATTCCTATAAATGAAATGATTTGTCCACTAAATAACATAACGAAGTTTTTATTTCTCCACATGTTTAACCCCTCCAGATAACATTCTAATTACAAATATACATATTTATATAACAATATACAAAATTTCCCTTTCTTTCCAAAATACTTAACATAAAGATTTGACCTAATAGTTTCACTATTATATATTATAATATGAGGTAAATAAGGAAATTATTAGGAGGCGATTTATAAAAGTACAAACAATAATTAGTAAATAAAGGTCACTCGGTAACTTTTGGAAAAGTCTTAGTCTAAAATTAAAGAGGGAAATGGTATTAATGCTAGATACTAAATTGGATCTTTCAAAGGGCAAAGTTGAAGTATTTGCAACTAATTTACAGACACCTTCGCATATGGAATGGACAAAAGACGGTAGATTACTAGTTTCCGAAACTAGTGCAGGAAGAGTAAGTGATGTTACCAATGGCGGAAAAAATTACAGAGGACAATGTCGTTTTTGATGGTTTAAATGAACCTCGGCGGTAACTACAAAACCGATGAGGTGACTGCGGAAATCGTAAAACGCCTTGTTGCGGAAAATTGAATGGCACCAGCAACAAAAAGGATGTCTCTGGATCTGTTGATCACCATCGATTCTTATAGAGGGAGCGTCTCATCCAAAGAGGCAAGTGCGGCGATTGCGGAAAAGAAGTGTCGCCGAACGGTGAAGGACTCATTAGTATTGCGGATATTCAGACGAATCAGCTCCATCCATTAATGAATGAAAGTACGTTCCACAACGCTTGTGATGTCAACAATCGATGTCTCTGGAGAAAGCGATGGAAAAAGACACTGTTTTAAAAAGACTTGGAATTCACTGTGACGCAAATCTTCCGCTGATTGCAAACGAAAAATCCAATAAGTGAAAACGGACGCAAGATGGGAAATTGCCCTTTCCGAAAGAACAACTTCCCTCACTCTGCGTCCAAATCGATTGGGAAATGATTTCCGTAGGTTATGTTCGTAGCTTTTTTTCATGTGCGGCGACTTTTTTCAGTAAAAAATCAGTGGTATCTTGAAGCTCAGCAAGTTCGGCACGGGTTCCTTCGTGTATTTTGATATGGCGGTCCAATTTCTTGTTGAGATTTTCGAAGCCTAAATTCATATTCTTTTCCAAGTTGTCTATTCGTTGTTCCATTTTGTCCATGCGCTCTTCAATTCCATCTACGCGCTCTTCCAACCTATCAAGTCTATTCTCCATCTCATTAAACCTATTCTCCATCTTATCAAATCTATTTTCCATCTCATCAAATCTCATCTCCATCCCATTAAATCTACGATCGACCTTCTCGCCAAAATCATTGAGAGCGTTCAAGATTTGCTTTGACATCGTTTCTTGCTCCATATGTTCACCTCCTATGACGACTAGTATAAACGATTAACTGCCCAATGAAAAGTTTGCGTAATCTGTCGAAAATCGAATTTTACACGAGAAAAATAGTTGAAAATTTGCCCATTCTTCATAGAAACACGGAAACGAAAACTCGCAAAGGCTGTAAATTAAAAAACACGTAAAAATTTTTCAAGCATTTATTTTTCACGCCGTAAAATGCTCCATCACCCACTCCAAAAAACATCGACTGAAATTGCGTCTGTAGCCAACTCCAGCCCACATTGGTACATCAGAAATGCCCCTTGGAAAACAACAACTGGGCTTGCAAGCCGATATCAAAGAAAAACACCTCGAATGTTTTGAAATAGACGGGGAATCCACTTAACCTTCAAAATCCCCGCTTGAACTGAAAACTGCATCTACCATTCCTCCTAATCAAAAAGAACCCCCTTCTTTTTTATCAGACTTTTCCTCTAGTTTAATAGCGGTGTTTATGGTATGTTTTAACTAAACAAAAACAGTTCTTTTCACACAAAGGGAGGGTGTGACATGGCGCTTAAAGGAAAGGTGAACATTCTTATCGTCGATGATCGACCAGAAAATTTAGTTGCCATGGAGGCGGTACTCGATAACGATGATTATCATTTATTGAAAGCGTCTTCAGGGGAAGAAGCGCTGAAATATTTGCTTAAAGAAAATATTGCACTGATTTTGCTCGACGTCCATATGCCAGGTATGGATGGATTTTCCACGGCTAAAATGATTCGGGCACGGGAAAAGACGAAACACATCCCGATTCTGTTCATCACGGCGAACAATATGGAAAGTGAACATATATTCCTTGGGTATTCCGTCGGTGCGGTCGATTATATTTTGAAGCCGATCGACCCGCTCATCCTGAAAGCAAAGGTCGAACGCTTCGTGGAAATGCATCGGATGAAGCAACAATTGCTGCGGCAGAATGATGCGTTGGAAAAAAATAAACGTGAATTGGAAGAGATCAACCGACACTTGCAAGAAACGACTGATAAACTGCAGATCTCTGAATCGCTTGCTAATGTCATCAGTGAAACATCGACGGATGCGATGCTCGTCCTCGACGAAAGAGGTCAAATCTTAAAAGCCAATCTGGCAGCGAGAAATCATTTAAACTGCACCTCAGAAGAAATTCTCACACGCAACATCATAGATTTTTTCCAAGAAAAAACAGCCCGGAACTTCATCAAGCGGCTCATTGATGGTTGGATTCCCGCCCAACATTTCACCGGTATTGAAAAAGAAAACGAATTGACCATTACTAGAAGCGATGGTACGGAATTTTTGGCGAATGTGCAAATCGGCGTGAAAATCATCCAAAACACAACAATCATCGCAACGACAATCCGCGACATTACGGAAAAAAAGAAACATGAAGCTCTCATCGAACATATGGCGTACCACGATTTTTTGACGAGCCTGCCGAACCGACGGGCATTCTATGATCGGCTGAATAAAGAAATAAAAAAAGGGAAAGAAAACAACTATCCGGTAAGTGTGTTGTTCCTCGACATGGATCGTTTCAAAAACATCAACGACTCTCTCGGTCATTCCGTTGGAGATGACGTGTTGAAAGTCGTATCGGAAAGATTGCGTTCGATTTTGCCGGGCTCCGGATTCCTCGCCCGCATCGGTGGCGATGAATTCACCATCATTTTACCGAAGATTTCCCGGGAAGACGCATTGGAAACGGCGGAAAGGATTTTGGATGCATTCAATGAGCCTGTCGTCATCCAGCCATATGAGCTGTATGTCACGACGAGCATCGGGCTCAGCACATTCCCATATGATGGTGAAGTTGGTGAAGAGTTGGTGAAACATGCGGATGTCGCTCTTTATCAAGCGAAAGAACAAGGGAAAAACAAATATCGGGTGTTCCATACCGGGATGAATATCCAATCATACCGTTCTTTCATCATGCAGAACGATTTGCGGAAAGCGATCGTACGGGATGAGTTGGAAATTTATTACCAGCCGAGAATGAGCAGTGCGACCGGAAAAATCACGAGCGCGGAAGCTCTTCTCCGTTGGAACCATCCGGATTGGGGAATCGTGTCACCCGGTGAATTCATCCCGTTGGCCGAGCAAACCGGCCAAATCGATCTGATCGGCGAGTGGGTGTTTGCCCAAGTCGTTCGGCAAATCACCGATTGGAAAAAACAGGGGTTCGACCCGGTTCGGATTGCCGTCAATTTTTCAGCGAGACAATTTTTACAAAAAGATTTATTGGAAAACTTGCAAGGTGTCATTAAACGATACGGTGTCGCACCGGAACAAATCGAAATTGAAATCACGGAATCGACTTTTTTGGAAAGCAAAGATTTCATCAGCCACACCTTGCAAAAACTACGAGACTTGGGGATTTCCATCAGCATCGATGATTTTGGGACAGGCTATGCTTCCCTCAATTATTTAAGCAGGTTGCCAATCGATATTTTGAAAATCGACAAAACGTTCATTGATGATATCGTATCGCCGCGAAGCACGAACCGGATCATCACGAGCATGATCATCCAACTGGCGAAAACCCTTGATTTGAAAGTGATCGG
>CALKWU010000191.1 GCA_938004015.1 uncultured Oceanobacillus sp. | reverse complement strand
CCGGCAAGCATCCCGATGAAAATATTTGGAAAAAATTCAATCGCCCGCATTGTGCTCATCGCAATGGCGGATCTCGTCATGTCATAAATGAGGAGTGGAATCGCAATCGTATACATTTGCAGCCCGAAACCGGAAACGATGCTCCCTCCCCAAATAAGCAGGAAATTTTTATTTTTCCAGAGCGTCACAGTCTCGGCGCTTTTTGCTTGTTCCATTATCAACATCCCCTTGTTCCCTACTACGTGACATTGTATGATAGAAAAAGAGGAAGAAAAAGTGAAAAATGGAAAATATTCGAGTTCACCTTTTAGGAGGAAAATATGAAATACACCCATCATATGAAAGTGTTGGCCCAATATTTTTCTCAACATGAAGAAACGGAAACAACGATTGCACGGCTTGCCGACATCTTAAATTGTTCCGAGCGTCACGTAAAAACGATCATGAACTACTTGGATAAAGAAGGTTTCGTCGATTGGAAAACTGTGAGAGGTCGTGGCAAAAAACCGAAACTGAAACTCAACTATTCATTGGATGCGATTCGGCTGAATGAAGCAAAAGAAGCCATCGCAACGGAAAACTATCGGGAAGGATTTCGCCATGCGGAAAAACTTCCAGCCGAGCTGCAAGTGGCGTTCCAACATTGGTTGCAAAATCATTTAGGGATCGTTGACAGCGAGGAACCACTGGATATTTTACGTTACCCCTTTTATGAAACCAATCTCATGATGGATCCTTTACATATGATTTCCCGCCATGACGCCCATATGATCCAGCAAATTTTTGACCGTTTAGTTGAGTTCGATGCGGCAACTGGAAAAACGTTTCCGAAAATTGCCCATCATGTGGAAAGTAAGGACGGTATGACATGGATATTTTATTTACGAAAGGGAGTAACTTTTCATCATGGCAAAGAATTGACGAGCGAGGATGTGAAAACGACATTTAGCCGTTTTCCCAGAGAGGACAGTTTCGTGAAAAATATCCACTCGATCGAATGTGTTTCCAAGTACGTGGTCAAATTCCATCTGAAACAGACCGATTATCTGTTTCCCCGTTATTTGACAGGTACTCGGGCTTCCATCGTTCCAGCGGATGTCATCGAAAAAGACGTGAAAGAATTTGGGCGATTTCCCGTTGGTTCTGGCCCGTATCAGTTGACGAAGCATGATGCAGAAATCGTTCGATTGGATGTTTTCAAAAACTATTATGGATTGCGGCCATGGCTTGATCGGATCGACATTATAAAAGCACCGTCCCGCTTCCCTCTGGATCCGTCCCATCCACTGCTTTTGACGGCACCGGACGATTCGTGGAAAAAAGTCGAACGGATGGAAGAAGGTGCGGATTACATCATATTCAATTGTCGAAAAACAGGGCCAGTGCGGGAAAAATCTTTTCGAAAAAAACTTGTGCAATTCATCGAGCCGGAAAAATTCTGTTTGCCCTCTGAAGTCGTGGCTCACAGTTTCATTACAGAAAGAACGAAACTGCTGCATCCGGAGAGGAAAAAACCGGTTGAAGCTACGCCAGCATTTGACGGGGAATTGTTGATCGCCGCTCAGCAAATTCGAGAAGGGGTGAATCACAAACGGGAAGCGGATATTTTAAAAGGGCAGTTGGAGACAGCGGGGATTCGGGCAAAAGTGGAAATCGTCCCAACGAGTGAATGGTGGAATTCGGAAACCTATGAAAAATACGATCTTTTTGTCGCAGGTGTCGCATTGGCTGAAGACTTGTTTCTATCGTTATTGAACTTGTTGCAATCAAAGCGAATGGCAATTGAGCCATGTTTACCGGAAAAAATGAGAGAATTTTTGATGGAAAAATTGACGCTCATCCGAGAGACACAAACGGATAAAGAGCGTTGGAGGTTGTATTTCGAAATCGAGGATCGATTGAAATCCGAATACGCCATCCTTTTCCTAAGCCACCGCTCCCATACGGTATACGAACAAAAGGACAGCGCCTACGTCAATATCGAACTCGACAGCTACGGTCGTGTCGACTATCGGAAAGTCTGGAAGCGTTAAACTAGGTTAAATAAATGGTTATGGGTCAGGGGGACAGTCCCGTTTTGTCCCAATCTGGAAAAATATGTATAAAAGGGTCATTTGGGGACTGTCCCATTTGGCCCACCAAAAACTGGAAAAACGGGTCAATCAGGGACTGTCCCGTTTTGTCCCATTTTAACGAAATCAACCCCATACGATATGTCTATAATTTTTTGGATCTGTGTCACCTTCTGTGTTGATGATCAAAATGGTAGAGTTTTCATCCAATTCTAATTTCTCTTTAATATCCTCACGCTTTTCATCTTGCACCAGTTCATAAATCAATCCAACTGAAACAGCTGCCCCCGATTCTCCCGAAACAATACGCGGATCGCCAAGGAGTGGATTTCCGAGGACACGCATTCCCCTTGCACTGAGAGAATCATCCAACGCCAAAAAGGAGTGGCTGATATTTTTCAAGATATCCCATGCAATCGGGTTTGGTGCTCCGCATGATAGTCCCGCCATCATCGTCGCCAAATCTCCATATACTTGCTTCGGCTCGCCGGATGAATCCAAAGCCGATTCATAAAAACATGCTGCATTTTCCGGTTCAACAACGATTATTTTCGGATAATTTTCTGAAATTAGATTATAAATCCCGGCTCCCACTGCGGCGGTAAACGAACCAACCCCAGCCTGGAGAAAGACATGGGTGATTTCCTTAAATTTCTCCCATTCCAGCTGTTTTCTGATTTCACCCACAATCGTCAAATACCCTTGCATCACATGCAATGGAATCGTTTCATATCCTTCCCATGCCGTATCTTGCATCAAAATCCAATCACTTTCCGCCGCCAATTCACTTACTTTCTGCACTGTATCATCATAATTCAAGTCCGTCACTTGGACTTCCGCACCGAAGCTTTCTATCGCTTCCACCCTAGCTTGTGACGATCCTTTTGGCATAAACACTTTTGCTTTCTGCCCTAGTACTTTGGCTGCCCACGCAACCGCTTTTCCGTGATTTCCATCGGTAGTCGTCGCAAACGTTTTGGGAGGTAGGCTTTTGACCTCCTCAATCAATGTTTTAAAATCAATGGTAGACAAATCGAGCGATAAAGCATCCGCGAAATAATTAGCCATTGCATACGATGCGCCTAATCCTTTAAAGGCATTCAAGCCAAACCGATGGGATTCATCTTTCACATAAATCGAGCCTACTCCAACGTGTTCCGCAAGACTAGACAAATGATGAAGTGGCGTCATTTCATACTGCGGTACTCCAGAATGGAAATGCATCGTTTTTTCGATTTGTTTTTCTGAAAAATGATCGGCCAGATCTGCTTGCAATTTGTCGTTTTGAAAACGATTCTCTGTCCACTGAATGTTTCTCACGTCCATCCCCCTTTGTTGAT
>CALKWU010000190.1 GCA_938004015.1 uncultured Oceanobacillus sp. | reverse complement strand
TCCGATTTTGCCCAATATTCAACCAATGATTACACCCTATAATCTCTTTTAATTATGGAAGTGTAAGTTTCGTATGGTGCCCCTGTTAATTTAAATAATCCGTCAATCGAGTGTCCCATATCGATCACCCTCCTTCATTTCCCATCTTGACCTGATTGTACCTCCTCACCTAACGTTGGGAGCAAGAGGTATTTCTAAAAAAATAGTTCAAACTTTTATTTTAGTTGCATTCATAAAAATCACTTGATCTACTCCAAACAATTCTCCTATAATTTTAGTGCGATAAGCCGAATTGTTTTTCTATTCATTAAAACGTCATCGTTCCACATTCCACAATTCAAGTCGTAAAAAGAGGTTCAAACAAAATGCAGTAAAGAAAAACTGCGTGGTTTTCATTCACCATAGTTTAGTGAATGAAAACCACGCAGTTTTAACGGCGATATAAAAACAAATAGCGAGAAATGGTTTCCAACAATGTTTAGGACATTTTTTGGCTAGTTATGTCCCGGTTTTCAGTCGGTTATGCGTGGGTTTTGTCCTGTCCGGCGATTCCCGGTGATGTCAAATTGTTCACATCGAGGATCGCATCGACTTCTTCCTCAGTCAAAATGCCGTTTTCAATACAAATCTCCCGGATTGGACGTCCGGTTTCCATGGCGATTTGCGCCACTTCTGTCGCTTTTTCATAACCGACATACGGATTGATCGCCGTCACAAGCGAAATGCTCCGTTCCACCATATTGCGGCAATGTTCGATATTCGCTGTAATCCCTTCAATCGCATATTCTCTAAATATACGTAAGCCGTTTTCCAAAATCTTGATCGATTCGAGCAAATTAAAGACAAGTACCGGTTTCATCACGTTCAATTCCAATTGGCCGTTTTCCGCCGCCATGCCGATTGTCGTGTCATTTCCGACGACTTGATAAGCGATTTGGTTGATCACTTCACAAATGACCGGATTCACTTTCCCCGGCATGATCGAGGAACCGCTCTGGCGTGCCGGCAAGTTGATTTCATGGAAACCTGCTTTCGGACCGGAACTCATCAAACGCAAATCGCTCGCAATTTTCGATAGATTCAAAGCATGGATTTTCAACATGCCTGACACTTCGGTATACACATCCGTATTTTGTGTCGCATCAATCAAGTTTTCACTGCTTAGCAATTCAAAGCCGGTCAATTCTGCTAAATATTCGACAACTTTTTCCCGATATTCCGGCAAAGCGTTTAATCCTGTTCCAATCGAAGTTCCACCGATATTCAAGGAACGTAAACCTTTAATCGAACTGGAAATCCGCTCCAAATCCCGATTGATGACAGAATAATAGCCTGAAAATTCTTGCCCGAGCCGAATCGGCACAGCATCTTGAAGATGGGTTCTTCCCATTTTTATGACATCATCGAATTCAATCGACTTTTCTTTCAACGCATCGACGAGTTGTGCGATTTTTTCCACGAGACTATGCATCCGCTCGATGAGGGCAATATTCACCGCAGTCGGGAAGACGTCGTTTGTGGATTGTGCCATGTTGACGTGGGAGTTCGGACTGATGACTTCGTAATTCCCTTTCTCCTCGCTTAACAGTTCGAGAGCACGGTTGGCGATAATTTCATTCGCATTCATGTTGAAAGAGGTCCCGGCTCCACCTTGAATCGGATCGACGATGAATTGGTCGTCGAATTTCCCCTCAATCACTTCTTCAGCCGCTTTTACAATCGCATCAGCCAGACGTCCATCCAATTGGCCGAGTTCTGCATTCGCCATCGCTGCGGCTTTTTTTACAAAGCCGATGGAGCGGATAAGGGTTGCATCCGTCTTGTATCCGCTGATCGGAAAATTATCCCTTGCTCGCACACTTTGAATGCCGTAATATGCCGTTTCCGGTATTTCCACTTCACCTAAAAAGTCTTTTTCCACACGAACTTCCATTCCCGCATCCCTTTCCATACATATGATATAAAAAACACTGCACATCCTATTGTACAATTTTTCCTGGCAATTGTCAGTAGGAGGTCATTGGGACAAACAGGGTCTGTCCCTTCTTGTCCCACTTTAAACGGGAAAAATGTTGACTTTATCGGTTTTTCTGGTGGTGGAATTATGAATATGGTAAAATGATAGTGTCAGAGATACGTATAATTCAACATCATCTGTCGGGGGATAGATGAATACTAGCCATTTCTGGAAGCACTTTCATTAAAAAATATAAATAAGGAAGAGGATAGTATGGGAAAAAGGGAAAGCACAGATGTCATTTTAATCGGTGCAGGAATCATGAGTGCCACACTTGGTACATTAATGAAGGAACTTGCACCAGATTGGGACATTACCGTGTTTGAAAAACTTGATCAGGCAGGGGAAGAAAGTTCACATGAGTTGAACAATGCCGGAACTGGGCATGCGGCGTTATGTGAGTTGAACTATACGAAAGAACAACCGGATGGAACCGTCGATATTTCCAGGGCAATCCATATCAATGAACAGTTCCAAATTTCTCTGCAATTTTGGTCTTACTTAGTGGAGAAAGGTTTGTTGAAACAACCGGAAAAGTTCATTAGAGCTTTGCCGCATATCAGCTTAGTCCAGGGGAAAGAAAATGTTGAATTTTTAAGAAAACGTTATGAAGCAATGAAAGAGAACCCTTTATTCGAGGGAATGGAATATTCAGAGGATCCGGCAAAATTGGCGGAATGGGTGCCGCTCATCATGACGGATCGAATTCTGGAAGATGGAATCGCTGCCACAAAAATCGACAGCGGAACGGATGTGAACTTCGGTGCCTTGACACGGAAGCTTTTTGAGCATATGGAAGGCTCCGGTGTCGATGTCCGGTACAGGTATGAAGTGGAAGACTTGAAACGAAAGCGTAAAGGCTGGGAAGTGAAGGTTAAAAACCTAGAAACCGGAAAAACCGAAAACCACTTGGCGAAATTCGTCTTCATCGGCGCGGGTGGTGGAAGTTTGCCGTTACTCCAAAAAACTGGTATTCCTGAAAGCAAAAACATCGGTGGATTCCCGGTCAGCGGAATTTTCATGGTATGCAACAATCCGGAAATCATTGGACAACATCATGCGAAAGTGTACGGTAAAGCGAAGGTCGGTGCGCCGCCAATGTCCGTACCGCATTTGGATACGCGCTTCATCAATGGTGAGAAGCAATTGCTGTTCGGCCCATTTGCCGGCTTTTCGCCGAAGTTCTTGAAGACCGGCTCCAACATGGATTTATTGAATTCCGTCAAGCCGAACAACGTATTTACGATGCTTGCAGCCGGCGCGAAAGAACTGCCGCTCACGAAGTACTTGATCACGCAAGTTCTCCAATCGAAAGAGCAACGGATGGAAGAACTTCGTGAATTTGTACCGAATGCCAAAAGTGAAGATTGGGATCTCATCGTTGCCGGTCAGCGGGTACAAGTGATTCAAGATACGGAAGAAGGCGGTAAAGGCACCTTGAAGTTCGGTACCGAAGTGATTACAAGTGCCGATGGAACCGTCGCAGCATTGCTTGGTGCTTCACCCGGAGCCTCGACGACTGTGAAAATCATGTTGGATATTTTAGAACGTTGCTTCCCGGAACAAATCAAAGAATGGGAACCTAAAATCAAAGAAATGGTGCCTTCTTACGGTCAGCCATTACGGGAAAATCCGGAATTGTTGCGTAAAGTGAGAGAAAAAACTGCCGAAGTCCTGAAGTTGAACGAAACGGAAGAACCAAAGCAATTGGCATATAGTTAAAAGGAAAACACCCGTCCATTCAAGTTTGGCGGGTGTTATCTTTTTGTGGTTTTTCAAAATGAATGGATCCTTCACTTCGTCTTATTGTTCCACACATTCCTAATGAATCGTTTCTTATTCCTGTAAACGATCAAACTGACAATCGCTAGCAATAATCCCGATATGATGAATACCATTCTGATTCCGAATAAATCGGCCAATACCCCCATCATAAGAGAAGCGATACCAAAGATTCCTGTTGAAATGGCACCTAATGACGTATATACCGTCGACAATTGTTCCTTTGGAACGCTCGTTTGGATAACTGTCTGTTGCGGGATCCCTTTGATCTGCCCAAACAGCCCGATACATAATGATAAAAACAAGGCAATGATCGGGATACTGTTCAGACTAAACAATATCGTCACCAGGAAGCCGGCAAATGAGCCGAAGAATATGAAAGCACCCATTCTCTCCTCAACAAAAGAGGCATATCTGATGCAATATACACTGCCTAAGATTAACCCTAAAAAGAAACTGCCATTGATGAATCCCCACCATTCCTCACCTACCTGCAAGGCATCGCTGACAAATACATAAAGAATCGCAGCAATCCAAACCGTTCCAGCGATCGTCTCAAAAAAATCGATCCAAGCGATTTTGTTCAATACGGGTGTGTTGAATAAGGTCTTCCACCCTGATTTTATTTGTTCCAACGTTCCTTTCGTTTCTCTTTTATGGTGGCTGACATTTTCCAAAAGACATAACAAAACACTTGCTAAGCAAAACAATGCTCCGACTAACCAAATCAGTTGATGGGCATTTAAAAAGATTAGAAATAAACTCCCGATGAACCACATGACGGTTTGAATGAATTGATAAACAGTTTCAGCAATGCCATTTGCCTGAACCAAACGATCCGGTTCGACGTAATGAGGAATCATTGCTTGCATGATTGGATGGGCACATCCATCAAGCAAAGCAATCATGACAATCATCAAAAAAATAAAATAGTAGTTATCTGCTGTCAGCCCGATCAACATGAAACCTAGTATGATCAGTAAAATCGTTTTACCGATTTGTGAGCCGGCCAATAGCCATTTCAAGTTGACCTTACCAATCAAAACAGGAGTCAATATGCTTGCAACGAACATCGACGAAGTAATCGAAAATGGGACAAAAGATGCGGCCGTTGCCGAACCAGTCAAAGCAAAAATCGTACTTATAATGCTCACCATATATAACACATCGCCGATATTGGCGAGAGATTGTCCTGACAATAATAATGAGAAGTTTTTATTCAATTTTCATTTCCCCCCAATTGTTCAATTGAAATTTGAACTGAAGGGGAAATCAAATCGGATGGTTCATGTCATCGATACTCCTTTCGTGTGTCGGATAAGTCTGGGGGGAAGCGACTTAATCCAGTTTTTTCACTTCACTTGACACGGCCAGTCACTGAAACTGTAAATACGGCGTGAAGTTCCTTTTCAGCAAAGATTCTCTTCTCTATGCCAATGTTGTTGATCAATCAAAACCGCGTTATAGGCACCGCCAAAACCGTTATCGATGTTCACGACACTCACACCATTGGAACAGGAGTTGAGCATCGTGAGCATGGCGGATAGTCCTTGAAAGTTGGCGCCATAGCCGACACTTGGCGGAACGGCAATCACCGGATGGGAAACAAGCCCGCCTACGACACTGGCTAAGGCGCCTTCCATTCCGGCCACAACGACGGAAACGTTTGCCCCTTGGATTTCCTCTGCGTGGTCGAGAAGTCGGTGAAGTCCGGAAACACCGACATCATAAAAACGCCTGACATTGCTTCCCAGTAATTCAGCCGTCAAAGCAGCTTCTTCCGCTACCGGTAAATCCGACGTACCGGCACAAATGACGGCGATATAACCAGGCCTTTTCTTTACGTCCTTTTTGGCTTTCCAGTAAAGAATCCGGGCGACTTCATCGTAAGTGAACTCAGGATGTACAGCGAGAATCTGTTTTGCTTTTTCCTTCTCTACTCGTGTAATGATCACGTCGTCGTCTTTCGCTTTCATCGCTTGTAAAATGGAAATGATTTGTTCAACGTTTTTGCCTTCCCCATAAATGATTTCGGGAAAGCCTTGCCGTTTTTTCCGATGATGGTCGACTTTGGCAAAACCCAACTCTTCATAGGTCGCCAGTTTTTCCTTTGCTTCATCTATACTTAAGCTTCCATCTTGTACTTGCTTGAGGATATCCTCCATTCTGTTATACCACTCTTTCCATAAATCCATTTTCTTTTATTCTATTATCTATTGTTTCTTATCATATCATTGTGCACACACGTTTAAGGCGAAATTAAAAGCATTTGGTTTTCTTAATGATATCATAATCGTTTTGTTATATTGCGGCAACAGCGTTATGTTGTTCTTGAAAGGGATATCCAGCCGAAGGAGTACTTCAAATGTTAGCCCATTCGGAAATCTTCAAGTGATGAATTGATCAAAGAAAATCGGCTGGACAGGTGGAGACGTTATTTACAGTACGACAATCAAATTTCCTATACATCGAAACAAATATCTGTTATACTGACTTGGCAAGCTTTTTTGCTTGCATTATGGCACTTCCTAGGGCTCTCACCCGATCCTTTGGCCATAATTATCACTAAAATAGCGAGGGTCGCTATTTTACAAAGGAGAATCAAAAATGAATCAATCTACATCTTTGGAGCGCGAAGAGTCGCTCACCTCTGTTGAGAGTCTTGCGAAAATGGGACTCGTTGCCGCATTATACATTGCGGTCACCTTTATCTTTTCTGCCGTCAGTTTCGGCGCCTTCCAATTGAGGCTTTCCGAAATGTTCAACTATCTCGCCATTTTCCACAAACGGTATATTATCGCAGTGACCTTTGGTGTCATCATTTCCAATGCATTATGGTCTCCAATCAAAGTCATTGATGTGCCGGTTGGAACGTTACATACGTTGTTGGCTTTGATTGTTGTCCGGGCTGTGACGAAGCGGATGAAAAACATGAAAGCGAAATTTGTCGTGACGGCAGCAATTCTCGTCGTTTCCATGTTCATCATAGCTCTTCAGCTGTATTTCGTATTGGATTTGCCGTTTTGGTTGACGTACGGGTCTACTGCATTAGGTGAGTTGGTTGCCATGACGGTCGGTGGTTTCATCATGTATTTTGTCAGCAAAAAAATGGATTTGACGAAATAAAGGAAGAGCCGGGTTTTTACATAAAAAGGAGCCCGGCTTTTTTGATTTTTCATTTAACTGCAATACCCTTACGCTATACGGCATAATGTTATATAATAATGGGAAGGAAAAAAGACTATAAGAGTAACGGAATTGGGTGGGAAAAGTGAAATCAATCAGTGTTGGACAAATTGTAGAGGAATTTTCTTTAGAAGTTCTTGCTGGCAAGGACAGTTTAGATAGAAAAGTCACCAAGAACAAAGCACATCGGCCAGGTCTTGAATTCATCGGCTATTTTGATTTTTTCCCGACCGAGCGCGTGCAAGTCTTGGGTCTGGCGGAAATCACATACTTGAAGCAGCTGAGCACGGAAGAAAGGAAATTGAGGGTGGGTAATATCGTCAATTACCATCCGCCTTGTTTCATCGTAACGAGAGGGCAGGAGGAACTCACGTATTTGGAGCAATACTGCGACAAGGAAAATATTCCATTGCTCCGTACGAATGACGCGACGTATGATTTCATTGCCAAGCTCGATGCTTATCTGGCAAAAGCCCTCGCAGAAGAAATCGCCATTCCCGGAGTTTGCCTCAATGTGTTCGGTATCGGCATCCTTTTGCGTGGAGAGTCGGGAATCGGCAAAAGTGAAACCGCTTATACGTTGATCGGCCGAGGGCATCGTTTAGTTGCCGATGATATCGTCGTTCTCAGAAAATTGAGCCATCAAACGATCCTCGGCACACATAATGAAATGAATAAGGAATTCCTTGCCTTAAGAAGCGTCGGTTTATTGAACATCGTGCGCGTTTACGGGAACAAAGCATTTCAGGAAGAAACGAGGATCGCCCTCGACATCGAATTGAAAAAGTGGGAAGAAAATGAACTGAACAATGATTTGGAAATGAAGACGAAATACACGAACTATATGGGTGTTGAAATTCCTCATATTGAAATCCAACTCCAACCGGGAAGAGATGTGGCCGGTTTGATCGAAGCGGCTGCAAACAGTTGGGTGTTGAAACAACAAGGTTACAGTGCGGCGGAAGAATTCATCCACCGTACGGAAAACTACGGAAATTAAAAACAGGGAGTGCGGTCATTCCGCCCCCTGTTTTTTCATATTCTTTTCCTTACCGTGAAATTGCTCCTGAGCAGCTCCCAATTTTGCGGATATGGGTAGCCGAGTGCCCAATAACTGATGCCACCCAGATCGAATTCTTTCGCCAAGTCGAATTTTGCCTGGGCACTTCTTGCATCCTCAAACCATACTTCATGTTCCACGCCGTCTTCATCGACATAACGGAAAAACGGGGAAGCGGCTGTTTCATCATATTGGATTTCCACTTGATATTCCGTCGCCAATTCCACCGCTTCTTGTGGACTGAAGGTTTCGGCTACTTGACCCTGGACGTGGGGGAGGCGCCAGTCACGCGCATAAATTTGGAAACCGAGAAACATTTTTTCCGGAGGCATTTCCGTCAACGCATATTCGACGACCCGCCGGATTTGATTGATCGGTGAAATCGCTTGTGGCGGTCCGAGACGATACCCCCACTCATAAGTCATCAATATGACGAAATCGGCAATTGCACCATGAGCCCCATAGTCATGCGCTTCGTACAAGAGCCCAGGTTGGTCTGCACTCGTTTTCGGCGCAACTGCTGTTGAAACAAAATAGCCTTCGGGATGAAGTCGATCGACTGCCAATTGGATAAAGGCGGTGAAACAATCCCGATCTTCCGGAAGTACGTTCTCAAAATCGATATTCAGTCCGAGATACCCTTTTTCTTCCATGACGACAAGGATATTGGATAGCAGTGTATCCATCAGTTCGTCGCTTGTCAAAATCGTATGGGTGAGGGTGGAACCTGCTTCTTCCGACGTGAAATTTAAAATCGACATCATCGGCATGATGTTTTCTTCGTAACTTGCCGCAATCATTTCGTCATCATCGAAAGGAATCAAACTTCCGTCCGGTTGGATCAAATAAGCGAAAGGGCTGCCGATCGTCAATAGTTCACCGACTTCCCGGATGGACTGGGCACCGGCCGCATCTTCTTGATAGGAATATGCATTCACATCAATCACCGGTTTATCCCGGGGAATCGCTAACGTTTGGCCGACAAATAGGGGCTCGGTCATCGCCAGGCCGTTTTCTTGAGCAAGAGCATAAGCGCTTACTCCGTAAAGAGCCGCAATGCTTGTCAATGTTTCCCTCGGCTGTACCGTATGGGTGGCGAGAGGGACAAAGACTTCCATTCCCGGCATCAACGCATCGGGATTGACTTCCAGGTTAGCGGCTAGGATGGTGTTCAAAGCAATGCCATAACGCGCAGCGATGCTCCATAAACTTTCCCCGGCTTTAACTGTATGCCACGTTCCTTTTATCGGTATAAGTAAAGCCAAGCCGGGAACGAGCCGGTCTGAATCCGGCAGTTCATTGACGGCAATCAATTCATTCACATCTACCCCGTACTGTTGGGCAAGCTGATATAAATTATCGCCGCTTTCTACAACATGAATGATCAAGGCAACTTCCTCCTCTTCTCCTGTCTCTTCAACAGTTTATGTTTTCATGAAAAGGAATGTGTATTGACCTATTTGTAAGGATGTTTTTCGTGAAGGTTGTGCAAAATCAAAACGATCCGGAACGGTGTTTCAGGAGCAAGAAGCGTTTTTATTCTTTACATGAAAGGAAAAACAATTTAAACTATTTAGGGACACGAAATAGTTTTTAAACACATGATAGATACAAATAGATGAAAAGCTGAAAAATTTTTCAAGGTTAAGGGCGGCGACAACATGTCATTTCTCCGGGAATGGGTAAGCCAGTTACGGTCGTATAACCGAAACATCAAATTGGCGATTGTTGCAAACATACTGACTCAAATCGGCTTAGGCGCATTCATGGTCGTTTACAATTTTTATATCCGTGCCCTTGGTTTTTCGCAGCAGTTGAATGGGGAAATCATTGCGATGACGTCATTGGCGACGGCGATCATCCTTGTGCCGGCAGGGATCATGAGCGACCGGCTCGGCAGGAAAAAGGTGATGGCTTTTGGTGTCTTTGTCGGTGGTGTCATCTTGTCGGTGCGGAGCTTGGTGGAATTGGAGTCATTCTTGCTTGGAACAGGGTTTGCCACCGGAATTGCACTTGCATTTTTTCAAGTATCGATTATTCCATGGCTTGCAGAAAACTCGGGGCCGAAGCAGAGGATCCATCTATTCAGTCTGCATTCGGCGGTCATGATGGCAGCCAATGTCATCGGCAACTTGCTCGGCGGTGTGCTTACGGATTTTTTCTCGTTGTTTACGTCTGAGTTGTACAGTATTCGCTTTACGCTCCTCGTCGGCAGTCTCTTTTATTTCGGTTCACTTCTACCGGTGTTGAAAATGAAAGAGAAGAAAGCCGTTCAAAAGGAGGAGCGCAAGAAACTAGATTGGAAGGAGTTCATCAGAAAAAATAAAATGGGAATAAAGGTGATCGCTCTTTTTGCGGTTGCGCAATTGATCATCGGGACAGGCAGCGGGCTTGTCATTCCCTATCTGAATTTATATTTTGCCGATCGGTTCGATGCGTCCACTTCCATCATCGGCATCATCATTGCATTGGGACAGGCGGCGACGGCCTTCGCAATGTTCATCGGGCCGCTCGTCGTTAAGCGGCTCGGTGAGGTGCGTGCGGTTGTCGTCTTGCAGCTGTTGTCGCTTCCATTTTTACTGCTCACCGCCTATACGACGAATTTGTTGATTGCAAGTGTATGCTTTTTATTCCGGCAAGCGTTGATGAATGCCGGAAACCCGATTCAATCTTCTCTCATGATGTCCAAGGTCGATGATTCGGTGAAAGGATTGGCCAATTCGGTGAACCAAATGGTTTTCCAGCTCGGTTGGGCGTTCATGGGGCCGGTGTCGACGGGGATTGTCCTTCGCTACGGTTCATATTGGGGATATGCCAGTGTGTTCACAATCACGGCCGGCCTATATTTGATCGGTTCCCTTTATTTTTATTTCGTATTTCGGTCTTTAAAGTAAGGGTGTTACGGATAAAGAAGAGCACGGGTGAGATGATCCCGTGCTTTTTTCTGTTTGATTTGCGGAATTGGCAAGTGCAGATTTATCCGGTTTTATCGGCAGAAGACATCGGAGTCTCAGCTTTGCTCGATGTTGAGATCGGAAAGGGCAGGTGGCGCCCCCATCATTTAGTTTCATTAACGGAATAACGGGTTATATATTCAAAAGGCGTTGATTCCACCACCGACATGGGATACTTTTTCAAATCCATGTTTTTTCAGCAATTTTGCAGCCTGTCCACTTCTCATTCCGCTCTGACATAGGAGGACGACTTCTTTCTCCTTATCCAATGTATGGAGCTTGTCCGGAAGATTCGCCAATGGAATATTTTTAAATGGTTTCAGATGATGAGTCTCATATTCACGAGACGTGCGAACATCGATCAATTGGACATTTTTCTCTTTGAATTTTTTCTTCGTTTCTTCCGGCGTGAGCGTCTCGACCCCTTTAACAGGCATGAAGCGGTTCATCGCAAACAGGACGATGAATATAATTAAAAGGACTGTGATGATTTCCATCGACTTTCCCCCCTTTCTTGAAAAAACGATCTTAAAGGCGAATCCTTGATGTTTCTCATTCGTTGGGGAGGGTGGTACTTGTATAACACCACCATGACTATTTTCAATTCGCTCTTGCCCCGCTGCAACCCGCTCAAACCATCACCACCCCAACGAAAATTTATTCAAATTCTCCTTCCCAAGCTAACATTCCACCAGCCACATTCGTTGCACGGAACCCATGTTGTTCTAAAAATTCGCAGGCTCTTCCGCTCCTTCCACCGGAACGGCAAACAAGATAGTAATGTTCATTTTTATCGAGTTTTTCCAAATGATCGGGAATTTGACCGAGAGGGATATGTTTTGCGCCAGGTATTTTTCCCATTGTCACTTCCGTATCTTCTCTGACATCGATGATATTCACATCTTGTCCTGCATTAAGTTTTTGTTCCAATTCTTTTGCTGTAATTTCCTTCATCAACGTTACCTCCAACTTCATTTATATACCACGACGGGTATATAAAATATTTTTTAAAAAGCCGTCAACCGACGACATTTATTGATACGAATCGTACAGTTTTCATATTATACCCCCAGGGGTAATATGTCAACTGAAAAATTCCATCATCTTTCCATTTTTTCAAATTCCTGTACCATCAAATTGTAATTCATCGGGCCGAAAATTTTGAAACTGATCACACCATCCGAATCGATCATAAAAGTCGTCGGAATGGGCTGGATCGCATAAAGGGAAGCGACTTCCAAATCCGTGTCGAGCAAAATCGGAAAGTCGAGCTCGTAGGCATCGACAAAATTTTCCACGTCTTTTAGTGTAGTTTCGGTATCGGTCAAATTGACGGCCAAAATTTCAATATCCTTATCTTGATAAAAATCGACCATATCCGGCATTTCCGCCCGGCATGGCGGACACCAGGAAGCCCAGAAGTTGAGCATGACCCTTTTTCCACGGAAATCCGACAACCGGATCGTCTCTCCCGTCAATGTTTCCAACTGAAAATCCGGAGCCTGATTGCCGACATCTAATCCAATTTCGATGTCATCCACGGTTCCATTTTCATTTTCCGTTTGTCGGTCTTCTTTGGAATCGACAAAATCTATCACTGCCCAACTCAACATCCCGATGATGACAATTAAAAAAATCCATTTTCTCATAAAAATAATTTCCTCCTCTATTTCGGAAATTGCCAAATTGATTATCGGGCAATTGAAAAATATGCGTCCTTGACTCTACAGCCCGTCTCTAAACAGGCTTCTTTCTAAATCTATAGATTAGAATGCCATTACTTATGATAAAAAACAATCCGACGAATTCAAATCCGACGATGTAACCGAAAACCGTGATGAAAGGTTGGAAAGTCATCATGAAAACCAAACCGAACGACCATACCGTAATCAGGATGAACAACAGCACCGATGCGTTCAATTTTTCTTTTAGAAAAAAGTATAATCCGATCAAGACTGCGAACAAGATTAGGTTGCCAATCGCAAAAGGATTATCGTAAGCCGTCCATTCAATGAATTCATAGACGAAAGAGCTGACGAGAAAAACCGGAATAAAACTTACGATTAAAGGAAAAATCTTCAACTGTTTCCTTCTGGATTGGACTAGAAGCCAAATCGGCATGAAGATGACTGCCGTATAAAAAGCGTCCGTGTCGCTTGGATAGGCGAGAACCGCCAGAGGATCGGACAAAAACAAGGAGACATTCATGATGATTTTACCTAGCCAAATCAATAATATGAAGTTGATTATTTGTGAAATCATGTCGTCCATTTGCTTTTTTTTTTCCGCTTTCGGCCTATCGCTAAGCAAATAAAAAGCAAGGAAACCGACGGCTAAACTGGAAACTAGAATCCCTATTTCGAGCAACTTGCTTTGTACAGCCAATACTTCACCCCTTTACGTAAGCCGTATTACATTGTATTGTACGTATTTATGAAGAAATCCACTATAAAATTGCTCATCTATGTAAGAACGATTGCGAAAGTGGCCAAAACAAGACAAAAAGGTCGGGCTTGCTTGCCTGTGCGATATGCAACAAAGACAAGCATCCCGACGAATCGATCAATGAAGGCTTGCATCAGCCTAACCTTCATCCAACTCTTTCAACAATTCTCCAATCTTTTTATCTTGGATGACTAAATCGGCTCGATGGTCGAGTGGGGTATCATCCTGGTTGACGATGACCAATTTCGCACCATTTTCTTTTGCAATCATCGGAAATTGGTTTGCTGGAGTGACGGTGAGCGATGAGCCGAGGACGATGAACAAATCGGCTTTTTCCGTTTCTTCCAAGGCGAATTCAAATGCATCCATCGGTAAACTTTCACCGAACAACACGACGGATGGACGTAAAACACCGCCGCATTCACAGTAAAACTCCTCATTCACATACTCTTCACTACCATATTCACGGCCGCAAGATTCACAATGGACTTTTTGCAAGGTCCCATGGAGTTCGGCCACTCGTTTGCTTCCTGCCAGCTGGTGGAATCCATCGACGTTTTGCGTGATGATTGACTTGATTTTTCCCGCTTTTTCCCATTCAGCAAGGATATGATGTCCTCGGTGGGGTCCGTACTCTTTCACACCGAGCACCCGCTCCCGATAAAAGGCGATGAACTCTTCCACGTTATTGTTCAATGCATCCGTACTGGCAAGTTGAGCCGGGTCCTTCTGTTTCCACAATCCTTGACTGGAACGGAAATCCGGAAGACCACTTTCCGTCGACATCCCTGCGCCTGTGAATACGATTGTATAATCAGCTTCATCCAACCATTTTTTCAGCATCTTATCCCTCCTATCCATAGTATACCGCAAAAACTGGGACAAACGGGACAGTCCCAGAATGACCCAAATGGGACGAATAGGGACAGTCCCAAACGGCCCAATTGAGCCAAATAGGGACAGACCCCGTTTGACCCAATTCAATTGACTAGAAATGGCGGATATGTTATGAAATAAATAGATTAGCACTTGAACCTTGAGAGTGCTAAAATATTTTGCACGGATGGAGAAGCTGGATCAGCGTTCTCTATTTTTATGATATGACGGAGGAGAGAAACGATGGAAAAAAGAGAATTTCAAGCCGAATCGAAAAAGTTGTTGGATATGGTGATCAACTCCATCTATTCACAGCGGGAAGTGTTTTTAAGGGAACTCATTTCCAATGCGAGCGATGCAATCGACAAGCTTTACTACCGGGCGCTGACTGATGACAATCTCACTTTTGACAGAGAAAACTATTATATTAAACTCATTCCGAATAAAGAGAAACGCACATTGACCGTCCTCGATACCGGAATCGGCATGACAAAGGAAGAAATGGATGAAAACCTTGGAGTCATCGCCAAAAGCGGCTCCTATCAATTTAAGCAGGAGCATGAAATCAAAGATGGCCACGATATTATCGGCCAATTTGGTGTCGGATTTTATGCCGCCTTCATGGTTGCCGATAAAGTGACGGTCATCAGCCGTTCCGTCGACAGTGACCAGGCGTACAAATGGGAGTCCACCGGTCCCGACGGTTATACGATTGAACCGGCCGAAAAGGAAGAAGTCGGTACGGAAATCATCCTCCAATTGAAAGAAAATGAAGAAGAAGAAAACTATGACGAATTCCTCGAAGAATACCGGCTCCGCCAAATTGTGAAAAAATACTCGGACTTCATCCGGTACCCGATTAAAATGGATGTCACTGAAAGAAAATTGAAAGAGGGGACCGAGGATGAATACGAGGACGTCATCACCGAAGAAACATTAAATACAATGGTGCCGATTTGGAAGAAAAATAAAAATGAATTGACTGATGAAGACTATGAAAATTTCTATCAAGAAAAACATTACGGGTTCGATAAACCGCTGAAACATATCCATCTTCATGTCGATGGAGCAGTTCGTTATGATGCGATCCTTTATATTCCGGAAAGCGCACCGTACAATTACTATACGAAAGAATACGAAAAAGGACTGGAGCTTTATTCCAATGGCGTGTTGATCATGGAAAAATGCCCGGACTTGTTGCCGGATCATTTCAGTTTCGTGAAAGGTCTCGTCGATTCCGAAGACCTCTCTTTGAACATTTCACGGGAAATGCTCCAGCATGATCGGCAGTTGAAAATCATCGCAAAAAACATCAGGAAAAGAATCAAACAGCAATTGAAACAGTTGCTCAACCAAGACCGTGAAGCGTATGAAACGTTTTTCAAATCCTTTGGTCCGCAATTGAAATATGGAGTCTACAGCGATTTCGGCCGACATAAAGAAGAACTGCAAGATTTGTTGTTGTTCTATTCGTCCAACGAGAAAAAATTGGTGACGCTCGATGAATATGTGGAGCGCATGCCGGAAGAACAAAAGTATATCTACTATGCCCAAGGGGAGACCGTCGAACGGATCGATAAACTCCCGCAAACGGAGCTCGTGAAGGATAAAGGTTATGAAATCCTCTATTTCACCGATGAAATCGATGAATTTGCCATCCGTATGCTGATGAGCTATAAAGATAAAGAGTTTAAGAACGTCTCCAGCGGGGATTTAGGCATTGACACGGATGATGATAAAAAAGAAGATAAAGAAGCGGAAAAGCAGTATGAGGAATTGTTCAAGAAGATGAAAGACATTTTAGGAGATAAGGTGACGGCCGTCCGTGCATCGAAGCGGCTCAAGTCCCATCCGGTCGTTTTGACGGCAGACGGGGATATTTCCATCGAAATGGAAAAAATCATCAATGCGATGCCGGATGACCAAAAAATCCAAGCGGAAAAAGTGTTGGAGATCAACGTGAACCACGATATTATGAAAGCTCTCGAACGGGCAGAAGAAGAAGGGGAAGAACAGCTGAAGCTATATACGAATTTGTTGTACAACCAAGCGTTATTGATTGAAGGATTACCGATAGAAGATCCAGTAGCGTTTACGAACGATATTTGTAAAGTGATGCTTTAAAAATAATTTGGTTGGAAAAACGGTGACGTGTTCAGAGGTTTTTCCAACCTTATTTTTTATTGGCGACCTTGCATGAAACGATGGAATGTTGTATGATACAAAGAAACCTAAAACACCGACAAACAATTAGCAATCTTTCATATTGACAGAAAAGGACATGGACTTATGAGGTTAATTCTTGGTGAAAAGGTGTGATTTGATGTTCGTCGGTTTTAGCTGGCTCGGTTTGCTCCTGCCTGTGTTATTTCTTGCATTCATCACATATTTACTCCGCAACTCAACCCGTAAATCTTAACCCCGAACGGTTCACAGTCCACTCGGGGTTCCTTTTGGAAACGGACATATTTTCAAAGTCGACCCTCCAACTGGATGGGGGTTCTCCATTTATCAACTAATGATGCATTTTAAAGGTCAAAAACAAATCATTATATACGCCAAGCATTTCTTTACCTAAATTTTCATAAACCTCAAGCCGTTCCGTCAGTTCCGGCGGAGGGTAAAACCTCTCATCCGTCACCATTTCTTCTGGCAAATAGTTTAATGCTGCTTCATTCGGTGTCGAATAACTCACATATTCTGTATTTTGTGCAGCAACTTCCGGATCCAACATAAAATTGATGAATTGATGGGCTCCTTCCACATTATCAGCTGTTTTCGGAATTACCATGCTATCGAACCAAAGATTGGAACCTTCTTCCGGTACGACATAATCCAACGCCTCGTTTTCCCACATGACATCCCGTGCATCCCCGGACCAAACAAGAGCGACTGCGGCTTCGTTATTGGCCATCAGCAGTTTATTTTCATCACCGACAATAGCTTTCACGTTTGGTGTCAGTTCGTTCAGCTTGTCGAGAGCTTCTTCCAAATGATCGCGATTCGTATCGTTCAACGAATAGCCTAAAGAATTCAAAGCCATCCCCATCACTTCCCGGGCACCATCGATGAGTAAGATTTCATTTTTCAAAGCCGGATCCCACAAATCATTCCAACTCGTGAATGTTTTACCGGGAAGCATGTCCGGATTGTATAATATGCCGACGGTACCCCAGAAGTACGGCACGGAATAGCGATTACCTTCATCAAAGGACAAATCGAGGAACCGCTCATCAATATATTGCAAATTCGGCAGTTTCTCATGATCCAACTCGATCAGCAAATCTTCTTCTTTCATCTTTTCAATCATGTATTCCGAAGGCACCGCTATATCATACGTCGTTCCACCTTGCTGGATTTTCGTAAGCATCGCTTCATTGGAATCAAAGGTTTCATAAATGACCGTCATGCCCGTTTCCTCTTGAAAACGTTCCACGAGTTCCATATCGATGTAATCTCCCCAGTTGAAGACGGTGATTGTACCGGTCCCGGAATAACCTTGGGAAGTGTTCAACTGCTGAATCCATACGAGCAACAGAAGGGAAACAAGGGTGATGCCGAAAAATGCCGTCAACAGTTTTTTCATCGTCTCAACCAACCTCCAACTCTAAAACCGCCTCGTTGGGTCAGAATATAGTAGATACCGACGAGCAGAAGTGTAAATAAGAATAGAACCGTGGAAAGAGCGTTGATCGTCAACGAAACCCCTTGTCTCGCCATCGAATAAATTTCCACCGACAGCGTTGAAAATCCATTCCCTGTTACAAAGAAGGTGACTGCAAAATCATCCAAGGAATAGGTGAGCGCCATAAAAAATCCGGCAAATATTCCTGGTGTGATAGACGGGAAAATGACTTTCGTGAAAACATCCCATCTTGTTGCTCCCAAATCCCGGGCTGCATCAATGAGGGATGAGTTCATCTCGGCGAGTTTCGGTAGCACCATCAACACAACGATGGGAATGCTGAATGCGATATGGGACAAGAGCACGGAATAAAAACCTAAACGGATTCCGGCAATTGTAAATAAAATGAGAAACGATGCACCGATAATGACGTCCGGACTGACGATCAGCACATTGTTCAGACTGAGCACCGAGTTTTTATTCCGTTTCAATGAATGGATGCCAATCGCACCAAATGTTCCGATGATCGTTGCAATAAGTGCCGACAATAATGCGATTACAATCGTGTTCAACACAATGATGAGCATTCGCGTATCGCCTAACAACTCCCGGTACCAGTCCAAAGTAAATCCATCGAACCCACTCATCGAACCGCCGCTATTGAAGGAATAGATCATAAGATAAAAGATTGGTGCATAGAGAATGAGAAAGATAATGATAAGGAATAGTTTTGCAAAAGAATTCGTGTTGCTCCTCATCTTACACACCCCGCCTTCTAAATCCGGTCAAGCGGATCATGACGAACATAATCAGAATCAAAAATACGGCGACAGTTGAACCCATTCCCCAATCTTGGGTAACGAGAAAATGTTGTTCGATGGCTGTTCCAAGTGTAATGACCCGATTGCCTGCGATCAGTCTTGTCAACATGAACAGCGAAAGCGCTGGTATGAACACGACTTGGCAACCCGTTTTCACACCATCAATCGTCAATGGAAAAATGACCCTCGCAAATGTCGTCCATTTGGAAGCCCCTAAATCATTTGCCGCATCAACAAGAGCGGGGTTTAAACCGTTCAGTGCATTGAAAATCGGTAAAATCATAAACGGAATGAAAATATAAACGGCAACAAAGACGAAGCTGAAGTCGGTGAACAACAGCTGTCTTGCGCCGACTCCGATAAACTCCAAGAACTGATTCGCCGCACCATAGGCACCGAAAATCCCGATAAAGGCATAGGCTTTCAACAATAAATTGATCCAGGAAGGTACGATAATCAGTAACAGCCACAGTTGTTTATGTCTCGTTTTCACCAATAAATAGGCAGTCGGGTAGGCGACAAGCAAAGATATGAACGTGATCAAGAATGCATACCAAAAAGAGTTGATCGTCAGTTTTAAATAAACCGGTGTAAAAAAACGCTCATAATTGATGATGGAAAAATTTCCATGAATATCGAAGAAAGAATAGTATAGAACAAGCAAAATCGGTGTAATGACAAAAACTAAAATCCATACGACATACGGAACCATATACAGATGACGCATCATTCGCCTATTCATTGTCATCATCCTCTGTATACTTTTCGATTCTCCGGTCAAAATCTTCCTCCGATTCACCGAAACGCATGATGTGGATCGCTTCGGGAACAAAATCAAGACCGATTTTTTCACCAATGTTTACTTGACGTGTCGTATGGACGAGCCACTCATTTCCATCTTCATCTCGACAATTGATTTCATAATGCACCCCACGGAACAATTGCGAAATCACTGTCACTTCAAGTTTACCCTTACCTGCTCGGGTAATCTCCAAATCTTCCGGACGAATGACGACTTCCACCGGCTCATTCGGATTCATGCCACCGTCCACACATTCGAATCGTTTCCCGGCAATTTCCACGAGAAAGTCTTCGATCATGATTCCATCGACAATATTGGATTCGCCGATAAAGTCAGCGACAAAGCGATTGATCGGTTCATCATAAATATCAATCGGTGTTCCGCTTTGTTGGATTTTCCCTTTATCAAGAACGAAAATCTCATCGGACATCGCCAGTGCTTCTTCTTGGTCATGGGTGACGAAAATGAATGTAATTCCGAGCCTCCGTTGCAATTCGCGAAGTTCATATTGCATTTGTGTCCGCAATTTGAGATCGAGGGCAGAGAGCGGTTCATCCAGTAGAATCACTTCCGGTTCATTCACGATCGCCCGTGCAATGGCGACGCGTTGCTTTTGACCGCCCGACATTGCGTCAATATCCCGATGTTCATAGCCATCCAAATTGACAAAGTGCAACGCTTCCTTTACCTTTTCCTCAATGATTGATTTAGGCAACTTTTTGATGCGTAATCCGAAAGCGACATTCTCAAATACATTAAGATGTGGAAAGAGGGCATAGTCTTGGAATACAGTATTGACTTGCCGCTTGTTCGGCGGAAGATGGTTGATTTTTTCGCCATTAAAATATATGTCTCCGGAAGTCGGTTCCGTGAATCCTGCAATCAGGCGTAGAATCGTCGTTTTTCCACAACCCGAAGGCCCAAGCAACGTATAAAATTTTCCACGCTTGATGGAAAAACTAACATTGTCTAAAACAAGCGTTTGATCATCAAATGTTTTCGTGACATTTTTGAATTCAATAATAGAAGCATTTTTCATTGCTGTCTCCTTTAAATTACGTTGTGAAATTCGAAAATAATTATACATCGATTGTTTTGAAAAAGGAATCATTTATTTCAGGTGTTTTTTAAGGAAATTTTATCGAAAACGGATGGATTCCCGGGAGATGAATGATAGCGTTTGACCCATTGATTGCTCTTCATTTCATCGATTAGGAAAAATGTAAAAAAAATTAGGAAAAAGTTAGGAAATTTTTATAGGGCCATTGACAAATGACAATGTGTCATTTAAGATAAACCTATGAGTTGTGACACAATGTCACTTTTTAAGTCGGGAGAAAAGAAAATATAGAGGAATGATGGATATCCATCAAACGATATGTTGGCTTTTGAAGCTCGTTGTTGTTGGGAGTTCCTTTTCTCCTTAATCGTAAGAAGACGTGATTGTGGTGGTTGGATCGGAACATCCGCAGACATTTTTTTCAGACAGAATAAGGGTGTACACCGCAACATCCGGTAACATCAACCGGTCTTTGTCTTCCGCTGCATTCCATCGGCAACTGTCGTAAAGACGGACGGCACAAAATTATTGACAATCGCAGAACTTGAAGTTGCGACAGATGTTGTGCCTTCAATTTGCAAGAGCGTTTTTGCTTTTGTTTTGAATGGAGGTTAATGGATGCCGAAAGCAACATTTTTCAATTTGCCGGAGAAAAAGCGTCAATCTCTCATCAAAGCTTTAGAAAAAGAATTCTCGAGAGTTCCCTTATATGAAGCTTCCATCGCAAATATCGTAAAAACGGCGAATATTTCCCGGGGGAGTTTCTATCAGTATTTTGAAGATAAGAAAGACGCTTACTATTATATTCTTCGGGAACAGGCGAACAGTAAAAACAAACAATTTTTACAACAATTGGAGAACCATCAAGGCGACTTGTTTGAAGCAATCACCGCATTTTATTATGAGTTGTTGCTGGAGTTGCCGGATGAAGAAGAACATAATTTTTTCCGTAATGCCCTCCTCAATGTGACCCATCAAATCGAAACGATATTCAATAACATTATCGTGGAAAACGTGCACGAGGAAGGCGTGGAAGCGATTTCGGAACGTGTGGATAAAGAGATGTTGAATATTGAATCGGATAAGGAATTGCTGCATGTAATCCAAATCATTTCCGCAGTTGCCTTCCGTAATTTCGTGGAAAAATTCACAAGGGAATTATCCGATGATGAGGCCATTGAAAATTTCAAATTGGATATGAAATTGTTGAAAAAAGGTTTAGCCAAATGACAGAGGTTCAAGACACAAAAACAATATCGGAATGGGGTATGATATATGACGGTGACAATTTACGGAGCAGCATGTTCATCAACGAGGAAAGCGAAACAATGGTTTACAAAACAGGGAATTGAATTTACGGAACGGAATATTTTGAAACATCCGTTGACAGTGGAAGAATTGCAAGGGATATTGCGCATGACTGTCGATGGGACCGATGAAATCATTTCCACAAGATCGAAAATTTACAAAGACTTGAATCTTGATATTGAATCACTGCCACTCCAAGAATTGTTGGAATTGATCCATAAACATCCCCGCTTGTTGCGTAGTCCGATCATCATTGACGATAAGCGGCTTCAAGTAGGCTATCATGAAGATGATATCCGACAATTCCTGCCGAGAAAAACGAGGGAACGACAATGGATGCAATGGAGATTGAATCAACTCCAACTTGCTGAAGGGTAAGGGAACATGACCCGGTTATTGGCGGAACAACCATACGTGAAAATTGTCCGTCATGTCGATGCGATTGCCCAGACGAATAAAGAAGAAGCACGCACCATGTATTTGTACGAAGATCGGTTGGTGACGAAATACCATGAATTTCCGATCCACACCGTCCGTGATTTATCGTATCGCCCGGTCGGTAAAATGGGCGGTCTGCTGTATGTACATACGGATAATGGCGTGTTCTCCTATCTTGTCAAAAGTTCACCGGAACATTTCGTCCGGATTTTCAAAAATTATAGAGACGGATGAAAGTTTTCATCCAATGGATACGGCCGCACTGCTAGTTGCAGTGCTTTTTTGTTTTTTATTGACGATTGGATTGGTGAGTTGACCATCCGGAAATGAATGCGCGGGCTGGTGCTTGGATGAAACCTTTGATACTCGGTGTCGAAAAGATGAATCTTTAATGGCTGAAGTGAACGGAAACGAATGGCCAGAAACTGCTTAAAAAACGTGGATACATTGCAACGTTGTATCCATTTTTTTTTGTTTTCAACTTGCTTGGTTTCCCCATTTCAGCGACTCTCTACCCATCATCAGGTGAGTAATGGTAAAATAACAGTAACAACTCGAAGCGAAGGAGTTTTTCGATGAAACGTGAAAGTTTTCGGGATACATGGGTTGAAGTGTCGCTTGATGCCATCCGGAAAAATGTTCAAGCATTCAAAAACCATCTGAAAGGAAATAGTCAATTTCTAGCGGTAGTGAAAGCGGATGGTTATGGACATGGAGCGATTGAAGTCGGTAAAGCTGCTCTTCAAGCTGGAGCGGATGGCTTAGGAGTCGCTATTCTTGATGAAGCGATGGAGCTGCGTAAAGCCGGAATCGATGCACCGATCCTCGTCCTCGGTTATACGAAGCCTGAAGCGGTGAAAGAAGCGGTGGTACATGATATTACGCTTACGGTTTACAATGAGGATGTATTGAAAGCGGCGGAAACCGCATGTGCCGAATTGCAGAAAAAAGTGAAAATCCATTTGAAAATAGATACAGGTATGACGCGGATCGGTTTGCAAACAAAAGATGAGGCGCTGAAACTTTTAATGAGCATGGAAAGCGATCTCGTGGAGGTCGAAGGGATATTTACGCATTTCGCTGATGCCGATAATGTGGATGATACTTATACGAATAAACAATTTGCCCGTTTCCTTGATGTCGTTGGATTTTTGGAGGAAAAGGGTTTTAAAATCCCTATCAAGCATTGCTGCAATAGTGCGGCAACAATCTCCTATCCGGATATGCATCTCGATATGTGCCGGGTCGGAATCAGCCTTTACGGTTTGTATCCGGAAAAACATCTGAAAGATAAGCTGCCATTGGCTCCAGCCATGTCCTTCCATACAAAACCGACGCTTGTGAAGGAAGTTGCGGAAAAACAACCGATCAGCTATGGCTGTACGTACATACCGGAACGGGATTCCACTATCGCCACGTTACCGGTCGGTTATGCGGACGGTTTGTCCCGGCGTCTCTCCAATCAAGGGGAAATGATGGTCCGTAACGAAAGAGTGCCGATCGTCGGCAGAGTCTGTATGGACCAAACGATGATTGATGTGACGGATGTCGGAGAGGTGACGGAATCCGACGTCGTGACGATATTTGGTGATGAAAGAAAAGGGTACATTCCCGTTGAGGAAGTGGCGGAACGTTTGGATACGGTGAATTATGAAATCGTCTGCCTCATCGGAAAACGTGTCCCGAGAATCTATGTGTGAAAAATGGGTCAACCAGGGACTGTCCCGTTTTGTCCCAGCGGGGGTGTCTGGTTGATTTTTTGTTTGTAAACTTACAAATAGTAAGTAAATGAGAAAAGGGAACAAATTGCTTGCATGATGTAAAATAACGTGTTATTGTAGTAAACGTCATTCAATTATATTGAATTCAAACAAAATGAATCATAGATAACAGGAGGAATACAGATGTTGAAAATTGGTATTATTTTAGGCAGTGTGAGAGAAGAGCGTAACGGAGAACAAGTGGCGAAATGGATGTACGACTTCGCTGTGAACCGTAATGATCAAGATGTGGAATACGAGTTGGTCGACTTGGCGGATTACCGCTTGCCATTTTTAGGAGAAAGTTTGCCGGAAGCCGAAAAAGCGCAAGCGGAAGCGACAATCAAAGCATGGTCTGAAAAAATTGCTTCTTTTGACGGTTATGTTTTCGTCGTACCGGAATACAACCACGCCATTGGTGGGGCACTCAAAAACGCACTCGACTATTTGAACCCAGAAGTGAACAACAAGGCGGCAGGGTTCGTCGGCTACGGAAGCCTTGGCGGAACACGAGCCCATGAAAACCTTCGTTTGATTTTAGGAGAATTGCAAGTTGCCGACGTTCGGACGGCAGTAACTTTCTCCCTTATGTCCGACTTTGAAAACTTTACGAACTTCAAACCGGCAGATTATCATGCGGATAACGCAAATGAAATGCTCGATCAAGTCATCGCTTGGAGCACTGCCTTAAAAACAGTGAGAGACGCTGCTTTAAAAACCGCCAATAATTAAGAATAAAGAAGATGCTGTGCCACTTACTGCTGCACAGCATCTTCTTTATTTTTATAAAGCTTGATATATTCCGGAATATAAAGGATGAAAGATATCGTCAAAAATATTCCTGTAATCACCATCAGGAACACGACGAATTCCGTTGGCAAATTTGGAAAAGTGATCAAAATCCCCATCGCGACGTAAAACACCGCCGTGGACAATTTGCCGAACCATTTGGCACCGTCCAGTTTTTTCCCTCGTTTCAACAACACTAATCCAATGATCCCCATAAACAATTCCTTCACCACGAGGAGGATGAAAAGAATCCACATATAGGGGTAACGGAACAAAAGGCAAACGACGATCGCCGCCTGTGTCAGTTTATCGGCAATCGGGTCGATGACTTTCCCCAATTCGGTGATTTGATTGAACTTCCTGGCGAACCAGCCGTCCAATAAATCGGTCACTGCTGAAAGGAAGATGATAAAGCCTATGAGATAATAATCCTTCGTATCCTCTGCATGGATGAATAGATATGTAAATATCGGAATGAGGAGAAGCCGGACGTAAGATAAAATGTTGGGCACGGAAAAAACTTCCCTCGCTGTGAGCTTCACAAAAATTCCTCCTGTACAAAAACTACATCACCCTATTAGCATAACACGGATTGCATTTTATGACTCGTATTTTATCTCTTTTGATCCTTGTCCAATGGAAAGTATGTTGCAGCGACTGTCTGTACAACGATACGTGCATAACAAGTCCATCTGAACCTATGAATAGATAAATGAAAGCCGGGACAGTGCAAAAACGTGATGTCCCGGCAATTCAATTAATCCAACACCCATTTATCCTTTGTGAACATAGCTCGACTGACGATGAAAATGACCAAGATGCAAACGAGATTGCTCGCAATCATTGCCAACAGATGGCCATAGTCGACGATGCCAAACACCAACTCCGTAATGATGGTAAACAGATTCACAAAAGGGATGAGAAAATGCCCTATCGTAAATTCGTTGACACCAACACCCAACAGCATCATCGCCGGAAAAATAATGACCATCATAATCGGCGTACTGTAACTTTGGGCTTCTTTTACGGTCTTGCCAATGATGCTTGTAATCATTAGAATGGCAGCGACAAAGAAGGAGTAGACAATTGTTACCAACAAACCGATCCCTAAAATTTGTGCCGTTTGGTCACCAAAGGAAACCGCAGCTTTGATATGCTCTGTGAAAAGAGCTATTTCAATGGCGACAACTGCCAACGTGACAAATCCGATAATGACTCCCACTGAAGAAATCGTCAAATATTTTGCTAGAAGCAAGGTGGAACGATGGACCGGAGTCATGAGTAAAGCTTCCATCGTTTTCTTTTCCTTTTCCCCGGCAAACAAGTCAGCTGCCGATGGACCTGCGCCAACTCCAATGGCAATGGATAAAATTACAGGAATCAAAAAGGCTAGTATCATAGTATTACTATTTTCCGCATTCATTTCCCGTTGCTCGACTCCAATTGCTTGAGTGATCGCCGGGTCGACGTTTGCTTGTTGCAAACGGTCGATAACAATCATTTGTTCAAATCCTGTTAATCGACTTTGTACGAGATGCATGAGGGTCGCTGATTTATCACTGAACGTATCTCCGACAATCTCCACATGTCCCACTTCGCCTGCTTGAATGTTTTCATCAAAATCAGACGCAAAGTAGATGGCAGCGTGAGCATTTCCTTCCTCCAGTACCGTTTCAGGATGATCTGCTTTCAATAGTTCCACATTTTCCATCTCGGCGAGGATCATTTCTTGGGTACTCGATATAGATGTTTCCACGGCCAACGTATAGGTTTCATCTTCGTTTCCGGCAATTAAGCTTTCATAGAAAAACGTCAAAGCTGTCATCATGAGAATCGGTAAGAAAACTGTTAAGAGCAATGTCCGTTTATCTCGGAATGAGTCTTTCATTTCTTTTTTATAAATTTTAAATAGCATAGCTATCACTGCCTCTCACTAGTTTGCTCATGAAAATATAGTTCAAGTCCCGGCTGTTTTCTTCTTTGTACAATTGTTCTTTGGAGCCGTGATAGACTAAATCCCCTTTATGGATCATCGCGACATGGTCACAAAGCAAGTCGACTTCTTCCATAATGTGACTGGAAAAAATGATCGTTTTTCCTTGATTTTTCAGTTCCATCACAAGTTGGCGGAATACATTCGATGCAGTGATATCCAGTCCGGTTGTCGGTTCATCGAAAAGAATGATATCCGGATTATGGATGATCGCCCGGGAAATGGCCATCTTTTGGCGCATCCCTTTCGAAAAGCCTTCAACTTTGCGGTCGAGGTAATCCCGCATCCCAAACATCCTCGACAGTTCATCGATCCGCACCTTCATTTCGTGTTTGCTTAAATGGTAAAGTGCGGCAAAATACTCGAGATTTTCCCTGGCTGTCAGCCGGTTGTACAGTCCTGTTTCACCGCCGAACAAGACCCCCCTCCGTTTTTTTATTTCATCGGGATTTTTCACCGTATCATGCCCATTTACGGTGATTTTTCCTTCAGTCGGTGTAAGTAGTGTCGCAATCGAGCGGAGCAGCGTCGTTTTCCCCGCACCGTTTTCGCCTAACAAACCGACGATTTCCCCTTGGTTTACGGTGAATGACACATGGTTCAAAGCGGTCACCGAGACTTTTTTATCTTGAAATCGTTTCGTCACGTTTTGGATTTCAATCATGATATTCCCTTCCTTCGTTTGATTTGTTGCCTTCATTGTAGGAGATCATTCCGCAACATTCACCGGACATGTCGTGAAAAGTTCGTTTTATGTCGCGAAAATGCCTAAGTCGGATCTATAAATGATATAATGAATCAGAGTATGCTGCCTTTTAATGAAAACTTGTTATAGAAGGTGTTGTTTATGCTGAAGCTTGGCATTGTGGATGATCGGAAAATCGATTTGGATAAAGTGGTTAACAAATACAAATGTTCGGTATGACCCGATTCGTCCATATACTTTTCGACAGCACGCTTCGATTCGGAACGGACGATAGTCAATACTTCCACATCGTCGCCAAATTCTTCCTGAAAGTCTGACATCTGTGGAGTTTGGGTTTTACAGGAGCTGCACCAAGTCACTTCTTATTTCTGGGATGGACGTGCCGACTCGTTAGAAGAGCAGGCAGCTGGTCCGATCACTTCTCCAATCGAGATGAATCAAGATTTGGATGAACTTGTTGAAGAATTGAAAGAAGTCGACGGCTATGTGGAAATGTTCGATGAAGCCTTTGAAGATGGCATTACTGCCGATAATATCCTCAAAGCGATCGCCGCTTTTGAACGGACCATCGTCATCGACGACACGCCATTTGACCGTTTCCTCGCCGGAGAATATGATGCCATGACAGAACAAGAAATCCGCGGAATGGAAGTGTTCGCTGGGGAAGGGAACTGTATCTCTTGCCATAACGGCCCGAACTTGTCAGACAACAATTTCTACAATATCGGTTTATCAGGTGACGATGGCCGTATGGAGATAACTGGAAATCCAACGGACGAAGGTGCTTTCCGTACTCCGGGACTTTATGGAATCGCCCATCATGCACCATATATGCATGATGGAAGCCTCGCGACGTTGGAAGAAGTCATCGACTACTATGACCGTGGAGGAGACGACCATCCGAACAAGAGTCCAAAAATGCAACCTTTGAACTTGTCTGAAGAAGATAAAGAAGCATTGCTTGCATTCTTGCTTGTTTTATCTGGAGATGAGCCTCCAACTGTGGAAGTTCCAGAGCTTCCGGAATAAGACGGACTTGGAAATAACGTCGTACAACTGTGACAAAACATAAAAACGCTCCGGAAATTCACTTCTTACGGTCGGGGAACCTTTCCCCTCCGTAATCAGATGTGGCATTTCCGGAGTTTTTTGTTGGATTACCAGCATTTTGCAACGCATTAGGCGTTTCCTCTTTTTATGATAAAAGCTTCAATGCCGTTGGAAGATAATTGTTTCACTCTGTTTTCAGCTTCTTTCCGGGTGCTGAACATCCCGCTGATGACCCGGTACATCGTTTTTCCATTGATTGTTGTACGTTCTAATGCAGCGTCATCATGAATTCGAGCAAGATAGGCCTTTCTGTTTTCCGCATTGCTTTTGTTCTGGAAAGAGCCTGCGACAACCGCATACTGACCGTGTTGGACTGTTTGATCCCACTTTATTAGAGAAAATATTTCCGACAAAGCTTCCACATAAGCTTGAGCTATCTTTTCCCTCCACAGATCTTGTTTCAGTAACTTGGCATCTTCCGGATGATCGATGAACCCATTTTCCGTAAGAATGGCAGGCATCGTCGTTTCCCGGAGCACATGGAAATTCGCTTTTTTCTCCCCCCTGTCAGGAAGTCCGCTTGCAGTGACAAGCTGTTTGTGGAGGATGTTCCGATACGTGGCCGCTTTCGCTTGTTGCGGCAATCGGTGATAGACATAATCTTCATAACCTCTCACTTCTCCGTTGAATGCATTGCAATGTAAAGACAAATACAAATCCGCTCCCCAAACATTTGCTTCCCTCGTCCGGGCTTTTAAACTTTTCGTTTCATCTCTCGACCTGCTCAGTTTCACTTGTGCTTTTGGATAAGCCCGCAGCAAACGGACGATTATCTTCGCCAAATCCAGGACAACCTCTTTTTCTTTCAGACCATTTCCGACGGCCCCCGGGTCGCTTCCACCGTGGCCCGGATCCAAATATAATTTCATTCCATCATCTCCTCACCTTTTATGTTTACAATCGGAAAAACAAGGAAAAAGGGGGATAGAAGCGACGAATTGAATACTCCGACTCAATAACTCCTTTTATCGACAAAACCGGATTCAAATTTACAAAAGCTTTACAAACGGCTAATACTTTCTTTACATTAGGGAATTATAATGATACTGTGGTGCGCAAAACGCACCGATAAATTCATCGGTTTGGGAGGACATATCCATATGAAACTCAAAAGATTTCTTTTGTTCCTTTTCATCGGAGCAATTGCGGTAGTTCTTGCAGCATGCGGAGGAACAGAAGATGAGGCGGAATCAAACGGTTCTGCAGAAGGCGGCGAACTAGAAGGTACAGTTGAAATTGACGGTTCTGGAACAGTTTATCCATTGATGTCCAGACTTGCAGAAGAATATATGGTCAATGAACAAATGGGTGTCTCCGTTGAAGTGAGCCGTGCCGGAACAAGTGCTGGTTTTGAGCGGTTTTTGGCGGAAGATGGCACGGACTTCAACGACGCATCCCGTGAAATAAAAGATGAAGAACTTGCAAGAGCTGAAGAGCTCGGTATTGAAGTGAAGGAATTGAAAGTGGCCCTGGACGGTTTGACAATCGTCACCCATCCGGAAAACGATTGGGCGACGGAAATGACACCGGAACAGATCATCGGCATTTTCCTCGGTGAATATACAAACTGGTCCGACATCGCTCCGAGCTGGCCGGATGAACCAATCAACACATATGGCCCGAACGAAAACCATGGAACATACGAATTTTTCTATGAAACGATCTTGGAAGAACAAGATTTAAGAGATGATGTCAACTTGCAACAAGAATATTCTACATTAGTCACCTTGATCTCCGAAGATGTGAACTCCATCGGATTCTTTGGTTTTGGTTACTATGTGAACAACCAGGACAAAGTAAAAGCAGTACATGTGGATTTCGGAAACGGTCCGGTTGAACCAACACTTGACACGATTGCTGAAGACGGGGAGTATGCAGACTTCACACGTCCGGTATTCACTTATTTGAACGTGAACAACGCAAAGGAAAAACCTCAAGTATTGGACTATGCGATTTATGTCATGAAAGAAGCACGGAACTTCGCAGGTGAAACAGGATTCGCTCCAATTTCTGATGAAGAAGCGGATGCGCTTGTTGAAGAATTGGAAGCACTAAGATAGAATATGGATAACTTTTGAACAACGAAGATGAGGGCAATGATTTGCTCTCATCTTGTTGTGACTTTCAAGCTTGGAAGGAGTCAATTGGCAATGGCGGCAAACGGCGGTTCAAACTCAGGCGCTGTAAATGTAAGGGAAATGATTGCGGAAAAGAAAAAAAAGAAAAATCTCTCCAATTTCACGGAAAAAATCATTCCGCCCATTCTTTTTTTGATTGCATCCATCTCTCTTTTGACGACAGTTGGAATCATTCTTACGTTAATCACAGAAGCAATTGAATTTTTCAAACGGGTACCTTTTTGGGAGTTTTATACAGGTACAGTATTAAAACCGATGAGTCAAAATCCCGAATTCGGCGTGTTGCCATTATTGAACGGTACGCTGATTTCAACGGCTATCGCCATGCTTGTCGCCGGGCCGGTCGGTATCATGTCTGCCATTTATTTAAGTGAGTATGCTTCCGACCGGGCGCGTCGCGTGTTGAAGCCGATGCTGGAAATTCTTGCAGGGATTCCGACCATCGTTTATGGTTTCTTTGCTTTTACCTTTGTCACACCGATCATCCGGTATTTTTTCCCTGAAGTAGAAGCGACGAACATTCTCAGTCCCGGTATCGTTATGGGAGTGATGATCATTCCGATGATCGCTTCCCTCTCGGAAGATGCGATGAGCGCTGTCCCGAATTCGATGCGGGAAGGTGCATTGGCTTTAGGGGCTACGAAATTGGAGACCACCTTCAAAGTCGTCATTCCGGCAGCTTTATCGGGGATTGTTTCCTCATTCGTTTTAGGAATTTCCCGTGCGATTGGAGAAACGATGATCGTGACGATTGCTAGTGGAAGTTCCAAAAATTTCACATTCGATATTACACAATCGATGCAGACAATGACCGCATACATAGTTGAGGTGGCTGGTGGGGAAGCCCCGGCAGGCTCCACCATTTATTACAGCCTCTATGCCGTGGCATTGACCCTGTTTGTGTTCACATTATTGATGAACATTCTTGCCAGATATGTCTCTCGTAAATTCAGGGAGGAGTATTAAAGATGAAACACATCGACGAATCTGTTGTGCAACGACGGATGAAATCACGGATACGGAACAACATGATTTTGAAACAAGTGTTTTTTGTGGCGACATTGTTCGGTTTGTTTTTCTTGGCGGTGCTGCTCATCCGTGTCTTTTCCCAAGGAATCAGCTGGATCAACTGGGATTTCATCACCGGACGTCTTTCCACTGACCCGGATCGGGCCGGCATTATGGGAGCCATCCTCGGAACATCTTGGCTGATGCTCGTCGTTATTCCAGTGACTTTCATCGTCGGAGTCGGAACAGCCATTTATCTTGAGTTGTATGCGAAACAAGGGAAGTTCCATAATTTCATCGCCACGAACATTTCGAATTTGGCCGGAGTCCCGTCGATTGTGTACGGTTTGTTAGGCTTGACGCTTTTCGTCCGGACTATGAAATTCGGGAATGTCGTTCTCGCGGGTGGTTTGACGTTATCTTTGCTCGTGTTGCCGATTGTCATTGTAGCGGCTCAGGAGGCAATCCGTGCGGTACCGCAACATTTGAGCGAGGCAAGTTACGGAATGGGTGCGACAAAGTGGCAAACCGTAAAGAAAATCATTTTGCCAGCCGCACTCCCCGGGATTTTGACAGGAGCGATTTTAGCTTTGTCTCGAGCGATTGGGGAAACAGCTCCACTTACGGTGCTTGGCATTCCGGCATTGTTGATCCCATTTCCTGGAAGCTTGTTTGATACGTTCACCGCACTGCCGATGCAAATTTATTATTGGACATTGGATTCATCTCTTGTCGCAGAATATGCATATCTTGCCGCAGCGACGATCATTGTCCTTTTAGTGCTTTTGTTTTTGCTCAATTCCATCGCCATATTCATCCGTAATCGATTCCAGCAACGTTATTAATGTAAAAAGATTAAGGAGAGAAAACTATGAGTGCTCTGTCTGAAAACCAAAAAATCCGTGTGAAAATAAACGATAAAGAAGTGAATGAATCTGCCGCAAGTGAGGAAAAACGTGCCGTATTCCAAACGAAGAATCTCAATTTATGGTACAGTGAAACCCATGCATTGAAAGACATCAACCTTGAAATTAAAGAAAATGAAGTGACAGCGGTCATCGGTCCATCCGGATGTGGAAAATCGACGTACATCAAAACGTTGAACCGTATGGTCGAACTCGTCCCGGGTGTGCGCATCACCGGTGAAATCAAATATAAAGACAAAAATATTTTGGATAAAGACTTCAGTGTGGAAGAATTACGGACTCAAGTGGGGATGGTGTTCCAAAAACCGAATCCGTTCCCGAAGTCGATATATGAAAACATTGCATATGGACCGAAAATCCACGGCATCAAAAACAAAAAAATCTTGGATGAAATCGTGGAGAAAAGTCTACGCGGCGCTTCCATTTGGGATGAAGTGAAAGATCGGCTCCATGAGAATGCTTACGGTCTTTCCGGCGGTCAGCAACAGCGTCTCTGCATCGCCCGTTGTTTAGCGGTGGAGCCGGAAGTGATCCTCATGGACGAACCGACGTCGGCGCTGGATCCGAAGTCGACGTTACGTATCGAAGAACTCGTCCAAGAATTGCGGAAGGACTATTCGATCATCATCGTCACACATAACATGCAACAAGCGGCCCGTATTTCCGATAAGACGGCGTTTTTCTTGAACGGGGAAGTCGTCGAATTTGATGATACGGATAAAATCTTCACAAACCCAAGCGACCAACGGACAGAAGACTACATCTCCGGACGCTTCGGTTGATAAGAAAAATCAAGATAAGACTAGCACTGGCGCTAGTCTTATTTTTTATGGGCAGTTTTAAATTTGCTATACTCAAGTTATGCTATAAAAGAAAGTTGGTGGCAGTCCATGGACTTTATCAGAATCATATTACATATTGCTTTTTTATATCTTCTCCTTTTCTTAGGGAATGCAGTCCAAGATATTTTCCAATTATCGATCCCCGGCAGTGTGCTCGGAATGTTGTTTTTGTTTTTTCTGTTGAAATCAGGCATCGTCAAGCTCGACTGGATCAAAGAAGGGACATCATTACTATTGAAGCATCTCACTTTGTTTTTCATACCGGTGACTGTCGGATTTATGGAGTACCTCGACTTGTTCAGCGGCAGGGGAATATTGCTGCTTGTCGTCACCATCCTCAGCACGGCACTAGTTATGGGATTGAGCGGTTTCGTAAGCGAACGGCTCGTGAAAAGAAAGGAAGTTCAACAATATGAATGATTTTATCATCGGCATCATGGCGGTGTCTGCTACACTCGGTCTATATGGGGCGGCACTTATGTTATACCGCAAAAAGAAATCTCCACTACTCCAACCCATTCTGGTCGTTTCCGCAACGATCATCATCGTGCTCTTATTATTCCGCATCCCTTATGAAACGTACATGATTGGCGGCCAGTGGATTGAAGTGTTGATGGGTCCTGCTGTCATTGCCTTGGCGATTCCGCTTTATAATCATTATGAACGATTGAAACAACTTGCCGTGCCGATTTTAGCGGGAATACTTGTGGGTGCGATCACCGGAGTTGTGAGCGGAATTCTTTTTGCAAAAGCTTTTGGCTTTGAAAGGGAGCTGATCCTTGCTCTCGTTCCGAAATCGGTCACGACTCCGGTGGCAGTCTCTATTGCGGAAACGTTCGAAGGTCCGATTCCGCTTGCAGCCGTGTTTGTCATCGTTGCCGGAATCAGTGGTGTATTGATGAGTCCGTTCATTTATAAGTTGTTCCGCTTGAAACATCCCCTGGGAAGAGGAATCGGTATGGGAAGTGCATCGCACGCCATCGGTACGGCAGCCATGATGGAACAAAGCGAATTGGAGGGCTCGATCAGTACGATTGCTATGGTGCTCAGTGCTGTCATCGTTTCTTTTATTGCGCCAATTCTCGTCATGCTGTTTCTCTAATCCGATTCAAAATAGAAGGTGCAGCTCGATGATGATATAATAAAGGTAAATGAGGGTAGATGACTTTTGACGAATCGTCAAAGGGGAGTAGCTTTTGGGAAACATGTTCCCAAAATAAAGTCGTCAATACACGTGATCTGGAAGATCGCCGGCTTTATTGGCATTTGGAATGCTTAGCGAGACCTTTGCCTAAGGGTGAAGTCTCGCTTTTTTGTATACTCGGCGATGAACAGGAGAAAAGTAAATCTGAACAGCGATGAAAATCACCCCTGATAAAAAATACCGGTTCACTCATCCGGAATTAAAATCATGGAAAGGAAAAGGCCCGATGGAATACTATCAACAGTCTCCAGAAGAAGTGATGGAAAAAGTCCAAGCGAAAGAACATGGACTTACCCGTGAAGATGTGGAAAAACGCCTTGAACAATATGGATTTAATGAAATTGGGGATCAGGAAAAAGTGCCGACTTGGCAACTATTCATGGAAAGTTTCAAAGATCCGATGGTCGTCATTCTCCTCATTGCCGCAGGGATTCAAATTGTGCTTGGAGAAATTGCCGAATCGTTGATCATTTTTCTCGTGCTCATCATCAATGCGGTCATCAGTGTCGTGCAGACGAAAAAGGCGGAAAGTTCTTTGGAAGCACTGAGGGATATGTCTGCTCCGGAGGCGACCGTCATCCGTGATGGGACAAGTGAAATCATTCCAGCCCGTCTGCTTGTACCCGGTGACATCGTTCTTTTGGAAGCGGGGGATTATATCCCAGCAGATGGAAGGATCATCGCCAGCGAGTCCTTGAAAGTGAACGAAGGGATGCTTACCGGCGAGTCGGATGCAGTGGAAAAACAAGTCGAAGCAATACCAAAAGAAGTGCCCTTAGGTGATCGGACGAATTCGGTTTTTTCCAGTTCCCTCGTCGTAAACGGCAGGGGTACGTTTGTCGTCACCGCCACAGCAGGTCATACGGAAATCGGTAAAATCGCCGATATGATCCGGACGGCTGAAGCGAAGCAAACACCACTTCAGCAAAAATTGGAAGTGTTCTCGAAAAAATTGGGTGTCGGCATCTTGATTCTTTGTCTGTTGATTTTCGCGGTCCAAGCTCTCCGGATTTGGTTCGGTGGTGCTGATGTGGATACAAGCACGGCCATACTGAATGCATTGATGTTTTCCGTTGCGATTGCCGTCGCTGCGATTCCGGAAGCCTTATCTTCCATTGTGACAATCGTCCTTGCTGTAGGAACGAATAATATGGCGAAGCAGAATGCGATCATCCGTAAACTTCCTGCAGTGGAAACGTTAGGCAGTGCCAGTGTCATCTGTACGGACAAAACAGGAACACTGACACAAAATAAAATGACGGTCACCGACTACTTTTTATTGGATGAAGAAGAAAACGCCAAACGGATGCTTACGTATATTGCCGCTCTTTGCAATGATGCGACGATAAACAATGAAGGTGAAGATTTGGGCGACCCGACGGAAACAGCCATCGCCCGTTTTGCCGAAAAAAACGGGATTGCTCTGGAAAAGTTGCGTAAAGAATTCCCTCGGGTAGGGGAATTGCCTTTCGACTCCGATCGTAAACTCATGTCGACGATCCATCAAATCGAAGGCAGACAGTTGATGCTTACGAAGGGAGCACCGGATATCCTCCTTGGACGTGCCAGCCGTGTGCTGCAGAAAGGGGTAGAAGTGCCGGTGACGGAAGAAGCATTGGAACAATTCCATACTGCCATTGAAAAGTTTTCCAACAATGCGCTCAGGGTGCTTGCTTACGGCTATAAACCACTCCCGGCAGGTACAAGCAAGATGACACCGGAAGATGAAAACAATTTTGTTTTAGTCGGTCTGACAGCCATGATGGATCCGCCACGGGAAGAAGTATACAGTTCCATTGCTGAAGCGGAAAAAGCCGGAATCCGCACCGTCATGATCACCGGTGACCATAAGACGACAGCTCAAGCGATTGCTGATGATATTGGCATCTTCCGGGAAGGGGATATTGCCATCACCGGGCAAGAATTGGATAAAATGACGGATGACGAACTCGATGACAAGCTGGAGTCGATTTCCGTTTATGCTCGTGTTTCACCTGAAAATAAAATCCGCATCGTCCGGGCTTGGCAACGGAAAGGAAAAATTGCTGCTATGACCGGTGATGGTGTGAATGACGCTCCGGCGTTGAAACAAGCAGATATCGGGGTTGCCATGGGGAGCGGCACCGATGTGGCGAAAGATTCCGCTGCGATGATTCTCACGGATGACAATTTCGTCTC
>CALKWU010000189.1 GCA_938004015.1 uncultured Oceanobacillus sp. | reverse complement strand
TAAATATTTTTCATAGAAAAAAGAAGCCACTTCGACGTTTTTCCAAATAACTTCTTCATCAGTTCACATTCCCCCTGGAAATCGGGTATAATGAAAAATAGACTGAGAAGGAGAATCTGACGATGAGCTATCAGGCTTTATACCGCGTTTGGCGTCCGAAGACTTTTGAAGACGTCGTGGGACAAGAACATATAACGAGGACACTGAAAAATGCCATTTATCAGCAGAAATTTTCCCATGCTTATTTGTTTACCGGACCTCGTGGGACAGGAAAAACGAGTGCGGCGAAAATTTTTGCGAAAGCGATCAACTGTGAAAAAAGCCCGGTGGAAGAACCATGCAATGAGTGCACTGCTTGTCGTGGCATACAAGATGGCACGATTTCCGATATCATCGAGATTGACGCTGCTTCTAACACAAGTGTCGATGACGTCCGGGAAATCCGCGATAAAGTGAAATATGCACCAAGTGCCGTTCCGTACAAAGTATACATTATCGATGAAGTTCATATGATTTCGGTCAATGCTTTTAATGCGCTTTTGAAAACATTGGAGGAGCCGCCGAAACATGTTGTGTTCATTTTGGCGACGACAGAACCGCATAAAATTCCATTGACGATCATTTCCCGGTGTCAACGGTTTGATTTTAAACCGATCACGACGAAAGCGATGATCGGACGGATGAAAACGATCATTGAAGCGGATGGTTTCAACGTGACCGATGAGGCGCTGGATGCGATTGCACGGACGGCAGAAGGTGGTATGCGGGATGCGTTAAGTATTTTGGATCAAGCAATCTCCTACAGCAGTGATGAGGTCACGTTGGAAGACGTGCTTGCTGTGACAGGCGGTGTTTCCCAAGGAATATTGACGGAAATGACGCAGACGATGTATGAAAAAAACGTACAACATGCGATTCAACTGTTGAATATGATCCTTCAAGAAGGAAAGGATCCGGGGCGTTTCGTATATGATCTCATTTATTTTATGAGGGACCTCTTGCTTTTCAAAAGCAATTCGGAATTGGAAGGGATGCTCGAGCGAGCCAGAGTGGATGATGCGTTCCGGGAACTGGCGGAAGCCGTTTCGGTCGATTGGATTCAAGAGGCGATTACACGCTTGAATACATGTCAGCAGGAAATCAAATGGACAAACAATCCGAAAGTGTTCATCGAAATCGCCATCTTATCGATTACGAATAGAGAGAGTTCGGAGCATGCGGGTGTGGCGAATGAAGAAGTCTTGCGTTTGACGCAAAAACTGGCCGAACTTGAGAAACAATTGACCCGTTTTAAAGAGCGGCCAGCACAATCGGCGAGTTCACCTGATTCACAACGGGATGTGCGGCGCCCGCAGACAAGAGGGACGAAAAACAGTTTCAAAATCCCTACGGAACAAGTTAATATGGTTCTTAGTCATGCGGAAAAACAGGAATTACGGAATGCCCAAAGCAAGTGGGCGAACTTTATGGACAAATTGAAGATGACGAGTGCTCCGGCCCATGCGACGATCAAAGACAGCAAGCCGGTTGCCGCATCACCGGACGCAATTGTAGTCGCCTTTAAATACGAAATCCATTGTTCCCTTTTCATGGACAATCGTGAACTGGTCGAATCGGTTTTGGCGAGTGTCATGGGGAAACCACTCGAAATCGTTCCTCTTCCTGATAAAAATTGGCTCGGAATCCGCCAAGCGTTTCTCCAATCCATGGAGTCTTCGGCAGGGAAAGAGGAGAAAAAGAGCGATCCGCTGATTGAAGAAGCAAGGAAACTCGTTGGTGATGATTTATTGGAAATTCAAGAGTGAGCACTCTTACCAAAATATAAGGAATTTGTGAGGAGGTATTTCCATGAGAGGAAATATGAACAATATGATGAGACAAATGCAGAAAATGCAAAAGAAAATGATGAAGGCACAGGAAGAACTCCATGCCATGACATTCGAAGCTTCCAGTGGCGGCGGCATGGTGACGGTGACTGCCAATGGGAAAAAAGAAATCATCGATATTCAAATAAATGAAGAAGTCGTCGATCCGGATGATATCGAAATGTTGCAAGATTTGATCATTGCCGCAACAAACGATGTGTTGAATCAAGTCGATGAAAAAACAAATGAAACGATGGGACAATTCACAAAAGGATTGAATATGCCGGGTATGTTTTAAACGTACCATTCCGTTTACAGCGGTATGGCCACATATTTTAGTGCCTGTTCTTGGACAGGTGCTTTTTGTCCTTTTCGTTAGGAGGCATAATGGATGTATTACCCAGAACCGATTTCGAAGCTCATGGACAGCTTTATGAAACTGCCGGGAATCGGTCCGAAAACCGCTGTTCGTTTAGCTTTTTTTGTATTGAATATGAAAGACGATGATGTCATGAACTTTGCCAATGCGTTAGTCAATGCAAAACGGGAACTGACGCACTGTTCGATTTGCGGTCATATCACCGATAAAGAAGTCTGTGCCATTTGTTCAGATCCGAATCGGGACGAATCGATCATCTGTGTCGTCGAGGATCCTAAAGACGTCATCGCCATGGAAAAAATGAAAGAATACAATGGAAAGTACCATGTTCTTCATGGTGCGATTTCACCGATGGATGGAATTGGACCGGAAGATATCAATGTACCTGATTTATTGAATCGGTTGAAAGATGAACAGGTGAAGGAAATCATCCTTGCAACGAACGCCAATATCGAAGGTGAAGCGACAGCGATGTATATTTCCAGGTTGGTGAAACCATCGGGCATCCGTACGACGCGGATCGCCCATGGATTACCGGTTGGCGGCGACTTGGAGTATGCGGATGAAGTGACGCTTTCCAGAGCGTTGGAAGGTAGAAGAGAAATATAGGATAAGGTGAAGGACATGGCTAGAAGAGTGAAGAAAAAACATGTCGATGCAGAGTTGTTGAAGACGATTTTCATTTTGGAAAATGAATGGAAACAAATCCGTGCGCTAGGCCAAAAAAGTATTGATCGCACGTTCGAAAGCAGGGCAGCAGAAAAAATTGCCGAAGCGAAGTATTTATACTTGCTTCGGGAAGCGAGACATCGCAACATCAATGCATTGCACATGTGATGGATGACAAGACTAGGGTAAGCCTAGTCTTTTTTTATGATTGCAATCATATAGATGTGATAACCGGGATCATAAGAGTATTCCTTGAATTGATAGAAAGCAGAGAACAACTTTTCAAAAGATTAGAAGTGTGAAGGAAGTGGGATTGATGAGTTCGACGATGATTATTATCATAATGATTGCAATCATTACATTGTTGCTTATGATCGGAGCGCCTCTCCGGTCGATGAAATTGATTGGACAAGCCTCTGTGAAACTTGTCATCGGGGCTTTATTGTTGTTTTTCTTGAATGTTTTCGGAGCAAATTTCGGAATTCATGTTCCAATCAACCTATTTACTGCGTTGATTTCCGGATTACTTGGGATTTTTGGTATCGCTTCGCTTGTCGCAATCCATGTCTTTATTTTTTGAAGAAAACAGAAAGTCGACTTGTAGCACCCCATTTGTTGTTTATGAAAATACCATTTCCATGAATAAAGTTCCTAAGATTAGGAGATGCTGATTTCATGGAGGTGGGATTGTGGAAAAGGACCAAGCATTGAAACGATGCGGAATTTGTGAAGAAAAGAAAGAACGTGGCATTCATTTATATACGATGTTCATTTGCCAAGAATGCGAATACAATATGATCCATACCGAACCGCGTGAAGAGAAATACCGCTATTACGTAAAAAAATTAAAAAATGTAAATAAGCAACAACTATTTTCCTAGAGTCTTTGTTTCCAGCAAAGGCTTTTTTGTTTGGGTCAAAACGGGACAGTCCCTGTTTGACCCACTTTCCCAAATGGGCCAAACAGGGACTGTCCCCATTTGTCCCACCTTCCATGGCTCTATGTTACACTAAAGGAAATAGAATAAATCCAGGAGAGGTATGCGGATGAATCAGAATCATATTCCGATTTTAGAAATGCTGGAGGAGTTTACGGCAAAACAGCCGATTTCTTTTCATGTGCCCGGGCATAAAAATGGCCACGTATTTCCGGAAAGGGCAAGATCACATTTCGAACAAATTTTAAAGCTGGACATGACAGAGCTTCCGGGTTTAGATGACTTGCACGCCCCCCATGGAGCGATCGGCGAAGCAGAAACGCTGGCTCGTGAATTCTTCCAATCTGATCATACGTTTTTTTTGATCAACGGAAGTACAGTCGGCAATTTGGCGATGATTCTTGCAACTTGCGGTCAAGACGATAAAGTGATCGTGCAACGGAATAGCCATAAGTCGATTATGAACGGATTGGAACTTGCCGGAGCACGGCCGGTTTTCCTCGCTCCGGAGTTGGATCCGGAAATTCAGAGATTCACAAACCCGTCGTTAGCCACATTGGAAAAAGCACTTCGCGAACATCCGGATGCTAAAGCGGTTATCCTAACTTATCCGGATTATTTCGGTAAAACATACGACATTCAAGCGATGATCGAACTTGCCCACGAACACGGTATTCCGGTACTCGTCGATGAAGCCCACGGTGTCCATTTCGCCCTTGGGGAACCATTCCCACCATCAGCATTAGCTTTAGGGGCTGATATCGTCGTTCACTCGGCCCACAAAATGGCTCCCGCTATGACGATGGCGTCATACTTACATATAAAATCAATATTCATTCCAAAGGAAAAAGTGGCCTATCAACTGCAAATGTTGCAGTCAAGCAGTCCTTCCTATCCATTGATGGCTTCTTTGGATATTGCGCGGCACTATCTCGCCAATCGGACGAAATCATCCATCGACAAAGTGCTCACCGATGCCAAAAAAGTTCAATCGCTTTTCCAAACCGCTTCGGATAAATGGGAACTGGTTCCGGCCGACGACCCGCTAAAACTGACACTACAGCTTAAAGATGGCTACACAGCAAAAGAAACCGCGGGTCTATTTGAAGAACTAGGAGTGTATCCGGAAATGGTGACGGATAGGCAAGTACTTTTCGTTCTTGGATTAGCTCCATTCACCGAATGGAATCGCCTTAAAAATGTGCTTTATTCCGTCGATGAACGATTAAAAAAGGATGAAAATCATGCTACAATAGAAGTGGCGGACTTTTTTACAGATAAAACGATGGAGCTTGCCTTGTCCTATAGGGAAATGGAACGGTTGCAAACCGAGTTCGTTTCTTTACAAGAAGCCGTTGGTAAAATTGCTGCGGAACCTGTGACCCCGTATCCTCCCGGGATTCCTTTCATCTTGAAAGGAGAAAGAGTTACGGCAAACCATCTTGCGGCAATCAAACAACTCACCGAAAAAGGGGTGAGAGTTCAGCAACGGGACAAAGGCATCCGCATTTTTGCAGATATTGAAGGAGATTAAGCCGTGAAAGGATATTTCATTACATTCGAAGGTGTGGAGGGTGCTGGGAAAACGTCCGTCCTCCATGCATTAACCGATAAATTAGAACAAACCGGTTATGAAGTCGTCATAACGAGAGAGCCCGGCGGAATTGAAATTGCAGAGCAAATCCGTAAAATCATTCTTGACCCGGCGAACACCGAAATGGAGGAACGTACCGAGGCATTGCTTTATGCCGCAGCACGCAGACAACATCTCGTCGAGAAAGTTCTCCCGGCGATAAAACAGGGGAAAGTCGTCCTCTGTGATCGTTTCATCGATTCGAGCCTGGCATATCAAGGATATGCGCGAGGTCTTGGTATGGAAGAAGTATGGCAAATCAACCAATTTGCCGTCCAAGACTGTATGCCAAATTTGACGCTATTATTTGATATCGATCCAAAAAAGGGATTGGAGCGGATCAGAGCGAATAAACATAGAGAAAGGAACCGTCTGGATATGGAAGCACTTGAATTCCATGAAAAAGTGTATGAAGGTTACAAGATTTTGCATAAGCAATATCCGGAGCGGATCCGAAAGATTGATGCGGACCAATCCTTTGGACAAGTGGTAAACGATGCATTGGACTGTGTTTTGGCATATTTAAAAAATGAAGGGAGAGCTCAAAGATGAAGTTGATTTTGGCGGTCATCCAAGATAAAGATTCAAACCGGCTGATCAATGCACTAGGCGAAGAGGATTTCAAAACGACAAAACTGGCATCAACAGGTGGATTTTTGAAAGAAGGGAACACGACGTTGATGATCGGTTGTGGAGATGAAGAAGTCGATAAAGTTTTGGAAATCATCGAGGACAACTGCTCACAGCGTGAACAAATGGTTGCCCCGATTTCCCCTATGGGAGGTACCGCTGAATCGTATATTCCTAAACCTGTCAAAGTGGAAGTCGGCGGTGCAACGGTATTCATCTTACCGATCGAATCCTTTGTGCAATTTTAATTGACATGATGACGGAGTTGGAAGGAGTGGAGGAAAATTGAAAATCAGTCAAGAGATGAAATCCCATACGAAAATGAATATCCCGAACCGAATGTTTACGGAAAACCAATCCTTCCAGAAACTCGTCCAATCGGAATCTTTGAAACTGAAACAACAGGAATTGGAAAAGTTGATGCAAGAAATCTCCACGCAAGGGGATAAGCTTGTGCGTTACCGTACGTTACGTGAACTGGCAAAATTCAAACGGTTAATCAAAAGTTTTTTGAAAGAAACGGTTTCAAGCAGTTTCCAACTGCAACAAGGACATTCCATCGGTTTTGACGGGAATAGCCGCAAGTTGACGATTGTGAAAGAAATTGATGAAAAGCTGTTGGAATTGACGGAACAAGTGTTGGACGAGGAAAAGAAAACCGTGGATATTTTGGGGCTTATCGGTGAAATTAAAGGACTCTTAATCAACATATATATGTGAAAAGAAAAGCGGGAGTCTCGTTCCCCTGGAATTGGAAGACACCGCTTTTTTATCTATCGTTGGCGATCAGATAAGGAAGGATACTCATGAACACTTGGGCGGAAATGAAAGAAATACAACCACTCGCAACGACCATCCTTACAAACAGTATGAAAAAAGGCCGGATTTCTCATGCGTATCTGTTTCAAGGGGAGCGGGGAACAGGAAAGCAACAGCTGGCCCTTCTGTTGGCGAAAAGCCTTTTTTGCGAAAACAGACAAGGCGTGGAGCCCTGCAATACGTGTAATAATTGCATTCGGATCACCTCCGGCAACCATCCGGATGTCCATTGGATCGAGCCGGAGGGTTTGTCGATTTCTAAAGAACAGGTGGAGCACTTGCAAAAGGAATTTTCTTTCACCGGTATGGAATCGAATCAAAAAGTATATGTCGTAAAAGATGCGGACACGATGACGGTCAATGCGGCTAACAGTTTACTCAAATTTTTGGAAGAGCCGAGTAAACAGACGACCGCGATGATGCTTACGGAAAACGGCGGGTCGATTCTCCCGACGATTCGTTCCCGTTGTCAAATCATCGACATGAAGCCGTTGAACCCCCTCCAATTTCAAAAGCGTTTGATGGAGGAAGGGATGAATAAACAAGATGCAGTCCTGATGAGTGCACTTACGAACAATTTGGATGATGCGTTTGAACTGAGTCAAGACGAATGGTTTGTGGAAGCACGAGCGCTAGTGCTACAATTAATAGAAGTGCTCACAACAAGACCTGAAGATATTTATCTTTTTCTCCATAGGAAATGGCTTGTGCATTTCAAAGAAAGAAAGCATCACGAACGAGGACTGGACTTGTTACTTCTGACATTGCGCGATTCTCTCTATCATCACGTCGAAAATGAAGAAAACATGGTCGTGTTGAAACAAGGGGATGCTTTGTTGGAAAAAATGACGATGACTTTTTCCAGTCAACGCTTGTCGAAGCTTTTGGATTTGGTCATTGAAGCAAAACGGAAGCTCTTGCAAAATGTGCAACCTGTATTGGTGATGGAAGAGCTCGTTCTGCAAATGAAGAGGTGAGAAAATAGTATGATAGAAGTTATTGGTGTCCGTTTCAAAAAGGCAGGTAAAATATATTACTTCGATCCAGGGGAGGAAGAGATTACTCTCGACAGCTATGTCATCGTGGAAACGATTCGTGGCATCGAGTTCGGAAAAGTCGTCATTGCAAGTAAAAAAGTGGATGAGGAAGATGTCGTCCTTCCGTTGAAAAAGGTGATACGGGTTGCAACGGAAGAAGATAAGCGTACCGTCATCGAAAATAAACGGGAAGCGGAAAAAGCGTTGGAAGCTTGTGCTGTCAAAGTGGAAGAACATGGATTGGAAATGAATCTCGTCGATGTCGAGTACACCTTCGATCGGAATAAAATCATATTCTACTTTACGGCTGACGGGCGCATCGATTTCCGTAATCTCGTCAAAGACCTTGCCGCCATGTTCAAAACAAGGATAGAACTCCGCCAAATCGGCGTCCGGGATGAAGCGAAGATGCTCGGGGGAATCGGCCCTTGCGGAAGAATGCTTTGCTGTTCCACGTTTCTTGGAGATTTTGAACCGGTATCGATCAAAATGGCGAAAGATCAGAGCCTTTCTCTCAATCCGGCAAAAATCTCAGGTTTGTGCGGCCGCTTAATGTGTTGCTTGAAGTATGAAAACGACCATTATGAAGAAGCTAAGCGGGAACTTCCTGACTTCGGCGAAATGATTGAAACGCCACACGGAAAAGGAAAAGTAGTCGGTTTGAACATGTTGGAAAAATTGGTGCAAATCGAATTGACGGAACATGAACGGACAATTGAATATACATTGGATGAAATGATTGAAGAAGGAATATTAGCGCAGACCACAGAATAAAGAGGTGAGTGGGCGTGAACAATAGAGAAATATTTGACCAAGTTGCCGATATGGAAAAGCAAATTGGTGAACTTTATGAACGACTTGGCGAATTGAAGGGGAAACTGAGTAGTCTTCTCGAAGAAAATCATCGCCTCAAAGTGGAAAACGATAATTTGCGCCACCATTTGGAACTGACAAATATCAATCAGGATAATGATAACGATAAAAATGATGATAATGAAAAGACAATCCTTCCAGGTGAAGGGCGTGACAATCTCGCAAGGCTCTACGAAGAAGGTTTCCACATTTGTAATTTAGAGTTTGGAAGTCCAAGGCAAAACGAAGATTGCATCTTTTGCTTGGACTTTTTTACGAAGAGAAATTAATCGCAGGATTTATAAGCGATTCATTGGTTTCTGTAGGAGCGGTTTGCTCCACAGACAACTGGTGATAAGTTTGTGAATATGGAAAGGGACGCAACATGGTGAAACTGTATGACGATGAACGGATTGATTTTTTGTTGGCCGATGAATCGATGAAAATCATTCAAAGCCCTAGCTGTTTCGCTTTTTCGTTAGATGCGGTGTTGCTTGCTCATTTTGCCCATATCCCCATCAAGGGCGGAAGAATTTTGGATTTATGTACGGGGAATGCAGTCATACCTTTATTATTATCGAAACGTACACAGGCGGAAATCGTCGGCGTGGAAATCCAAGAGCGGATCTTCCATATGGCGGAAAGAAGCATCGCCTTGAACAATTTGACGGATCGATTATCGGTCATCCACGGCGATTTGAAGGAAATGCAACCTGTCCTCGGACATAGCAATTTCGATGTCGTGACATGCAACCCACCGTACTTCCGTTCTCCTCGTGAAACCGAGTACAATGAAAATGAATACCTTACGATTGCTCGACATGAAGTGTATTGCACGTTGGAAGACGTCGTTCAGGCATGCAAATTACATGTCCGGCCCGGCGGAAAAGTGGCCATGGTACACCGGCCTGGAAGACTTGTCGATATCATCGATCTTTTCCGGGAATATAAATTGGAGCCAAAACGCATCCGTTTCGTTTATCCGAAGTTCGGCAAAGAAGCGAATATGCTTTTGATTGAAGGAATCCGTGATGGGAAGCCGGACATCAAAATCCTCCCACCGCTTTATATATACAATGAAGATGGAACGTACACCGAAGAAGCCAGGAGCATCATTTATGGATAAAAGACATCTCGTATATATTTTAAAATGCAACGACGGTACCTACTACACAGGTTATACGAATGATTTGTCGCGTCGGTTGAAAATGCATGAGTCGGGAAAAGGAGCCAAATATACCCGTGGCCGCGGTCCGTTTGAGGTCGTGTATAAAGAATATTTCCCGACGAAAGAACAAGCGATGAAACGGGAATATGAAATCAAACAACTAACCCGTTTCGAAAAGGAACAATTGATGGAGCGTATGGAAAGAAGTGCTGCTGATGACTATTCAAAAGAGTTTTGAAAATGAACAGGAAGGGGCGATTTATCTCGTTCCGACGCCGATCGGGAATTTGGAAGACATCACTTTCCGGGCGTTGAATACGTTGCGGACCGCTACGTTGATAGCGGCGGAAGACACGCGAAACACGAAAAAACTGCTCCGGCACTTTGAAATCGATACGCCGCTTACGAGTTATCATGAACATACGAAAAAGGAAAAAATCGAGCAATTGATCAAGCAGGCGGAAGAAGGAGCGCAAATCGCAGTCGTGAGTGATGCGGGAATGCCGGGTATTTCCGATCCCGGTTACGATTTGGTGACTGAGGCGCTCAAGAGGAATGTGAAAGTCATTTCCCTTCCAGGTGCGAATGCCGCGCTGACAGCCCTTGTTGCATCCGGTCTTTCCACCGATCAATTTTATTTTTACGGCTTTTTACCCCGTAAAAATAAAGAAAAGAAAGCAGTCCTCAACCAATTGAAAAGTCTTCCAGCCACATTGATTTTTTATGAATCACCTTACCGGGTGAAGGATACCCTCCGTGCATTGCAAGAAGTGTTGGGTGACCGGCATATCACGTTGGGGCGGGAACTGACGAAACGATTTGAGGAATATATCCGTGGGACACTGTCGGACGTCATCTCTTCCATTACAAACCGGGAATTAAAAGGTGAATTCGTCCTCGTTGTTGAAAAAAATACAGATTCAGGCGCCGAGGAAGCGGTAAATTGGTGGAGAGATTTGGGAATTAAAGAACATGTGGAATATTATATAACGGAAAAAGGATACACAAGCAAAGAGGCGATTAAACGGACGGCACTCGATCGGGGACTTCCGAAACGGATGGTTTACCAGCATTTTCATATCGGAGAATAACTCCACAAAAAGATAAACTGGGCTGTATGGTACCCAGTTTTTTGATTTTCCGGATCGTTTTGTTCATTTTTTATCTACAATGAGGGATTCAATTTCTTCCATTAACTCTAGTGCACCTTCTTTGCTGAGGATCAATTTTCCACCGGCAAGGAGCAGATTATCATCAGATACTTTTCCAGTAATTTGGCAAGCCATACGGGATTCGTATTTTCTCAGGACAATTTTATCTTTGTCTACATAAATCTCGATCGGATCCTTTTCTTTAATGTTCAAAGTCCGTCTCAGTTCGATGGGAATAACGACTCTTCCAAGTTCATCCATTCTTCGGACAATACCAGTGGATCTCATTTTTTCACCCTCTTTACAAATGATAGAATAATAAAACTCCCTTATGTCGATGATTGTTAACAATCGATGAAGGACGTTTAACACACGTAAAATAGTACTAATTCTTAGCAATAGAATACCAATTCCGAAAAATATTGTCAATTCAGTTTTTAAAAATGCATCGTGAATATAAAATTTATTATTTGGAGTGAAAAATCAGGAAAAAATTGCATATTCCATGAACAATTTGGCAAATGACTAAATAATCGCTACAATAGATTTTATAAGTCGAATGATACTAGAATGAGGAGGTTCACCCATGGGTAATACGAACAAAACCTTTTATATAACGACCCCGATTTATTATCCAAGTGGAAAATTACATATTGGAAATGCCTATTCCACGATTGCCTGTGACGTAATGGCTAGATACAAACGGATGACGGGTTATGATGTATTTTATCTCACAGGTAGTGATGAACATGGGCAAAAGATCGAACAAAAAGCGAAAGAATTGAACATTGAACCACAAGAATACGTGGATCGCATGGCGGAAGATATGCAAAGACTTTGGAAACTATTGGACATCAGCCATGACAAATTCATCCGGACAACCGAACCGGATCATAAAAAAGTGGTACAAGACATTTTCGAACGACTCCTCGAACAAGGAGATATCTACTTAGGGGAATACGAGGGTTGGTATTCCATTCCGGATGAAACGTTTTATACGGAATCCCAGCTCGTCGATAAGGAATACGATGAAGACGGGAATGTCATCGCCGGAAAATCACCGGATAGTGGACATCCGTGCGAGTTGATCAAAGAAGAGTCTTACTTCTTCCGGATGAGCAAATATGCTGATCGTTTATTGGAATATTACGACGAACATCCTGAATTCATCCAACCGGAATCCCGGAAAAATGAAATGATCAACAACTTCATTAAACCGGGACTCGAAGATCTTGCTGTTTCCCGTACGGTCTTTTCTTGGGGAATTCCGGTGCCGAGCAATCCGAAACATGTCGTTTACGTATGGATTGATGCATTGACAAACTATATCACTGCACTAGGCTATGGTACAGAAAATGACAGCCTGTTCAAGAAATATTGGCCTGCCGATGTGCATATGGTCGGAAAAGAAATCGTCCGTTTCCATACGATTTATTGGCCGATTATGTTGATGGCACTTGACCTGCCGCTTCCGAAGCAAGTTTTCGGCCACGGCTGGTTATTGATGAAAGACGGAAAAATGTCCAAATCGAAAGGAAACGTTGTATATCCGGAGATGCTCGTAGAACGTTACGGGTTGGATGCCCTCCGTTATTACCTCATGCGTGAAGTTCCTTTCGGCAGCGATGGCGTCTTCACACCGGAAGATTTCGTTTCCCGTGTGAATTACGATTTGGCCAATGACCTTGGAAACTTGTTGAACCGTACTGTTGCGATGATCAACAAATATTTCGACGGGAAAGTACCGAACTATGAAGGGTTCGTCACTGCTTATGATGAAGATTTACAAAAAACCGTTGATCAAGTGATTGAAGACTATCAAAAAGAAATGGAAAAAATGCAGTTCAGTAGCGCTTTGTCACAAGTGTGGCAATTGATTTCCCGTGCGAACAAATATATCGACGAAACCGAACCTTGGAAAATCGCCAAAGAAGATGACAAGCGAAATGAATTGGCAAGTGTGATGTATCATTTGGCGGAAAGTTTACGGGTTGCCGCTACACTGTTGCAACCGTTCATCACACAATCTCCGAAGCAAATTTTTGAACAACTTGGTGTGGAAGGGGAAGCGGCAGGAAGTTGGGAACTCGTACAATTCGGTCATTTCCCAGAAGGTGCGACGGTCATTAAAAAAGGCAAGCCGATTTTCCCAAGACTGGATGTAGAGGAAGAAGTGGAATATATCCGTTCGCAAATGGGTGGTCATGCAAAAAACGAAGAATGGGACCCGGAAGAAACCGAGCTCGTTTCTGTAAAGGACAAACAAATTAAAATCGATCAATTTGACCGGGTAGAGTTGAAAGTCGCCGAAGTGATTGAATGTTCCAAAGTGGAAGGCGCGGATAAATTGCTTAAATTCCGACTCGATGCCGGCGATAAGGCGCATCGACAAATTCTTTCCGGCATTGCCGAATACTACCCGAATCCGGAAGAGTTGGTCGGTAAAAAAGTCGTCATCGTCGCGAATTTAAAACCACGGAAAATGCGTGGGGAAATCAGCCAAGGCATGATTTTATCTGCTGAAGCGGACGACGGGAAATTGACGGTCATCGAAGCACCACAACATGTACCGAACGGTTCTGTGATTTCATAAATGATGATTTAGCAATGAAATATGAGGTTGGGATATAATCATTCTGACTATGGAAAATCCGAACATTTTACAAAAAAGCTCCGGAAATATACGAAGATTCCAGCGGGAGGAAAGGCCAGAGGTGAGACCCCGCAGAGCACTAACCCGAGGTCGGCTAAAAGCGGTCACGTCCTGTGCGTCGGAGGCTCACCGGTCGCCCGCGGAAAGCGGAGTATATTTCCGGAGCGAGTGTGTTCTCTCTGATTGTATGTTCGGATTTTTATGAGTCTTTCATTTTTATCCCAACCTCTTTTTTACTCATTGTTAAATAAAGGAGGAATTCTGTGTTATTCGATACACATGTGCATTTGAATGCTTGGCAATTTAAAGAAGATCGCGAGGAAACGATTCAACGGGCGTTTGATGCCGGTGTCCGTTATATGGTCGTTGTCGGTTTCGACCATGAAACGATTCCCCTTGCCATTGAAATCGCCGAGAAATACGACACGATTTATGCAGCGGTCGGCTGGCATCCGGTTGACGCGATTGATATGACGGAAAAAGAATTGGCTTGGATTGAAGAACTTTCCCATCATCCGAAAGTGGTCGCCATCGGTGAAATGGGCCTCGATTATCATTGGGATAAATCGCCGAAAGACATGCAAGCGGAAGTTTTCCGAAAGCAAATCCGTCTTGCGAAAAAACGGAAGATGCCGATCATCATCCATAATCGCGAGGCGACGGAAGACATCATAGCCATTTTAGAAGAAGAAAATGCAAAAGAAATTGGTGGGATTATGCATTGTTACAGTGACTCGGTGAAATATGTCGAGCGCTGTCTCGACATGAATTTTTACATTTCTTTAGGTGGGCCGGTGACGTTCAAGAACGCTCCTCTTCCGAAAGAGGTCGCGAAGGAAGTGCCTTTCGACCGTTTACTCATTGAAACGGATGCACCGTATCTTGCACCCCATCCGAAGCGGGGAAAACGGAATGAACCGGCATATGTAAAGCTGGTCGCAGAAAAAATCGCCGAAATCCGTGGTGTCACATTGGAAGTAGTCGCCGAGCAAACGACGAAAAATGCATTTCAAGTATTCAAAATCGAATCGAAATAAAACGAAGAAGTGGGCCAAAACGGGACTGTCCCGTTTTGGCCCATTCCTTCGTTTTGTTGAAATTTTATCGTTTATCAAAGTTGGTAATGACAACTTGAGTAAAATATTATAAAAATTTGGTAATCTTTCAAACCTATGGTGCACAAGGGTTTGACTGACTTTGTAATAATTCAACAAATATATGTAAACAAAATGTAATTTGATTGTAAACGGAATAGCTTTGACTTTAACTTTTGCTATTACTATAATCGGGTTCGTACAAGGAGGCTAAAGCATGAGTTTTTTCAAAAAGCTAAAATCCGCACCAAACATGAAATATATTATTTCCGGTGTCGGTGTTTTGGCGCTTGTATTGTTTTCGGGTTTCACAATCTATGAAGCTGCAAAAAAAGAAGTGACAATTGTAAATGACGGAGAAGAACAAGTAGTATATACGCACAAACATACAGTTGGGGAACTGATCGATCAAGTAGGAATTACCGTCGGTGCCCATGATGTGTTATCCCACGAGGAAGATGCACCGATTGAAGACGGTATGACCATCGATTACAAAAAAGCGAAACAAATCATCGTGACGATCGATGGAAAATCGGAAACATACTATACGACCGAGGATACGGTTTCAGCATTTCTGCAGGAGCAGGCTTTATCCTTTTCGGAACATGATGACATGTCCCACGCTATGGACGACCCGATTGAAGAAGGTTTGAAACTGAATGTGAATACAGCATTTGATGTCGTCATCAATGACGGTGGAGATGAACATATCTTAAAAACGACCGGTGCAACCGTCGAAGAATTGTTGAATGAACTTGACATCGAACTGAATAAAAAGGATAAAATTACACATGAACTGAATGATCAAGTGACAAAAGAAACGGAAATCGAAATCATCCGTGTAACGACAGAAAAAGTTGAATTGACGGAAATGATTGATTTCAAAACAGAAAGAAAAGAAGATTCCACGTTGCTGAAAGGTGAAGAAAGAGTCATCACCGAGGGTGAACAAGGAAAAAAAGTCAAAACATATAAAGTGACAAAAGAAAACGGCGAAGAAGTCGAACGTGAACTTATCGAAGAAGAAGTCGTGAAGGAACCGGTAAATAAAGTCATTGCGGTCGGAACGAAGGAACCTGTCCAAAATACAAATTCATCGAATCTCGTGACATTATCCGCAAAATCCAGTGATAAACCGAGCGGCGGAAAAACATTGACAGTGACTGCAAGTGCATTTACAGCCACATGTGGCGGATGTTCCGGAGTCACATCCACTGGCATCAACTTGAAATCAAATCCGAATCAAAAAGTGATTGCAGTTGACCCTAGCGTCATCCCACTCGGATCAAAAGTGTGGGTGGAAGGCTATGGTACAGCGATTGCCGGCGATACGGGCGGAGCGATTCGCGGCAACCGGATCGACGTGCATGTACCGAACAATCAAGCGGCTAATCAATGGGGCGTCCGCACGGTGAAAATCAAAATTCTAGATTAATTTTAGGAAATGAACTCTTCTCATGGTAAAATCATGAGAGGAGTTTTATTTTTTGGAAAGTATTCGAGTCGAGGAAGAAAATCATATTCATCTTCACGACTCGGCGATTGTTTATTGGAGGACTTATCTTGAAAATTAAAGAAATCATTGTTGTGGAAGGAAAATCGGATACGGCGAAAATCAATCAAGCCATTCACGCGGATACGATTGAAACGAACGGATCCGCCATAAGTGAAGAAACGATCAATCGCATCCGGCATGCACAAGCAAAGCGGGGCGTCATCATTTTTACAGATCCCGATTATCCGGGGGAACGGATTCGTCATATCGTCGATCAACACGTCCCCGGATGCAAACATGCTTTTTTGACGCAAGATGAAGCTCGAGCGAAAAACCCGCACCATAAAAGTTTAGGCATTGAACATGCCAGTGTGGAGGCAATTCGTGAGGCTCTAGCGAATGTTTATGAATTGACGGAAAACAGTCAAGGAGAGATCACCCGGGATGATTTATTGCAACATCGACTCATTGGTACAGAAGAAGCGAATGTCCGCCGCCAAAAGCTAGGAGAATATTTACAGATCGGGCATACTAATGGCAAACAGTTGTTGAAACGGTTGAATCAATTCCAGATTACGAAAAAAGAGTTCGAAGCGGCTGTAAAAGCCATCCAGCAGGAGGATGAACATGTCGACTAAATTCATTGCCACTCCATCGAGGACAAAGGAAATATTGAAAAAATACGAATTCGCCTTTAAAAAAAGCCTCGGGCAAAATTTCATCATCGATGTCAATATTTTGGAAAATATCATCAAACATGCGGGTGTCGATCCATCCGTCGGGGTGATTGAAATTGGTCCGGGAATCGGTGCCCTAACGGAACAATTGGCGATTCATGCGGATAAAGTCGTCGCCTTTGAAATCGACGGGCGCTTGCTACCTATATTGGAAGATACATTACAAGCATATTCCAATATAGAAATCATCCACGAAGACATTTTAAAAGCGGATGTAGAAAAAGTGATTGAGGAACAATTTGCGGAAAACCAGGCGATCCATATTGTAGCGAACTTGCCTTATTATATTACGACTCCGATTTTAATGAAATTGCTTCGGGATCGCTTGCCGGTGGAAAACATCACTGTCATGATCCAAAAAGAAGTGGCGGAACGGATGGCGGCAAAACCGAGCAGTAAAAGTTATGGTTCGTTGACGATAGCGGTCCAATATTATACGGATGCGAAAGTCGTCATGACCGTTCCGAAAACCGTGTTCACTCCAAGACCGAATGTGGATTCGAGCATTTTAAAGCTGGAATTGCGTGACGAACCACTCGTCCATGTAAAAAATGAGGACTTCTTTTTTACGGTCGTGCGGGCAAGTTTTGCCCAACGGAGAAAAACGTTGCGGAATAATTTGTCGAGTTATTTCAAAGATATGGACAAAGCAGTCCTACAAGACGTGTTTGAGCAAACGGGGATCAATGGAAGCCGCCGCGGTGAATCATTGCATATCGAGGAATTTGCGCAGCTTGCGGATGCATTATACGAAAAAATTTAAAACGGCAGCATGCGACGTGAGCATCTGCCGTTTTTTGGATCAGTCTTCAGCTTTATAATTGTGAAGCGGGGGTGGAACGAGCCAACCTTTCTCCTTGTTCATCCGTAATAATTTTGCCCCGAATGTCGCTTTTTGCATATGAAATCGGCCAAACATCATCGCAATATCTTCACGGATCGATTCTCCCATAATCGTACTGCAAGCGACGAGACCTGCTGCAATGTGGGAAGACAGGGCAGCTGCGATTTCCGGATCGGCAAATCTCGCTCCTACCGGAATGTCTTCCGAATGGGCGTGGGGCCGTTCCGGTGGTGCTGGCGGCAACCCTACACCATTTACCTTCAACAATGCTTCAATCTCTTTCATTTCATCTTGACTCGCTCGGACCGCTTCTTCCAACATGTTCTTCAAATCTTCATCTCCGGCGTGATTGTAATGGGTTTGATGCGTTGCGACCGCTCCTTTTTCCGTTAAAAGATAAGACCAAATTCCAAACACTTCACCATAATGCATCGGTTGTTCTTTTGGATTGCCACTCAAAATGCCCATTTTCATCCTCCTCAATCGTTCTGTGGAATACCATCAATGTTAGCTTTGTCCTTTGAGCAAAATTCATGCATTTTTAATTTCGGCTTTTTATTTTTCAATAGCATGGTAAAATACAAAAAACTAAAACTTTAGGGGGATGGAAGGATACATACGACTTGCTTCAGAAGGCAAAGTGTTACATCGATGAGTGCCATCGACCGGATGGGAATAACATCGGCTGGAATTGTGGAGGTGGAGAAGTTGGCGGCCAACATATTTTTCATGCTCATCTCCACGTCATGCCGCGATACAAAGATGAGACCCTAGCAGGTAAAGGAATCCGTTACGTCTTCAAAGGTGAGGAGAACTTGAGGAGCAAAATTAGGTGATAGCACACACATCCGACCAGCCTGACATAGCCTATAAAAGGAATGCAGACGGGTGAGGTGGATGTATGGATGTAAAAATAGGGGATATCGTAACGAGGAAGTCATATAGCCACGATATCGTTTTCCGTGTTTCCCAATTGGATGGAACCGTTGCGAAACTTTTAGGCATTGAATTACGTCTCGAAGCGGATGCGCATCTGGACGATTTGACGGTCGTTGCACGTTCGGAATGGAAGGAAAGGCAAAAGAAATCAAAAGAAAAAGAAGAATTTTCTTATCGGTTGTTTCGTCAAGATTTTCAATTGGTTCGTGAAAAGAAAACCCACCAAATCAGCAAAGGCTACGAACGGAATTTATCTTTTTTTCAAATACCGCCCAAAATTTTACATTTGGATGGGGATCCGTTGTATTTGCGGAAATGTATCGCCCTCTATAAACGGGTCGGTTTACAAGTACATGGGACCCATTTGACGGAAAAAGATATGCCACAAGCGATCGGGCCGTTGATCGAACGGATTCAACCGAATATTATCGTCATCACCGGTCATGATTCCTATTCCAAGAATAAAGGGGAAAAAAAGGATTTGCGGGCTTACCGCAATTCGAAATATTTTGCGGAAGCCGTCCGGGAAGCGAGAGGAATCATCCCCGATTTGGATCAACTCGTCATTTTCGCAGGTGCTTGTCAATCCCATTTTGAATCCATCATCCGGGCTGGCGCGAATTTTGCCAGTTCCCCATACCGAATCAATATCCATGCATTAGATCCGGTTTATATCGCAGCTAAAATCGCTTATACGCCCTTTATGGAGAGTATCGATGTGTCGGATGCGATTCGGAATACATTGACGGGAGAAAAAGGGATGGGAGGAGTGGAAACACGTGGTTTGCTACGCACTGGTCTCCCTTTTATCGATGAGAAAGACGAGGAAGATGACGATCCAACCGGACAAATCATTCCTTTTTGATGATGGGACACGGAATGTATAAGTGTCCCATTGTCCCGGCATACCGAGTTCCCTCCGGATTTTTGAGGCTAAATCTTGTCAATGTGTACATAAAAAGTTAACAATTGCACAGAATAAAATTAAAACTAAAATATAAATATTGACAGACAAAATGATATGTTGTTATAATATTTAGTTTCATTTGACTGTTGAACAAGCCTATGTTATAATAAGGTACAGTGAGGTGGAGTCCATTGGCGAAAACATTGAACGAAATCAAACAAGGTCTTGATTTGAAAATCGGAAAACGTTTGAAACTGAAAGCAAACGGAGGAAGAAGAAAAACAATTGTCAGATCAGGAGTTCTTGCAGAAACCTATCCATCCGTGTTCGTCGTAGAGTTGGATCAAGATGAGAACGCGTTTGAACGGGTTTCTTACAGCTATGCGGACGTACTTACAGAAACTGTAGAACTTAAATTTTTGGACAAATAGATCAACCGGTTTGGTGGCAGTAGTTGTTGAACTACTGCTTTTTTGTTGCTGAAAATGCCACGCCGATGATAAAATGTCGGATTCGGAAAAGGCTATATGTTGTACCGCAAATTACCACGAGTCTTTCCATGCCAAACGGTTAAGCTAAGCGTGTCGTAATGATCATAACGCAAAGGAGCTGCTTTTTCATGGGAAGACGTAAAGGTGTTATGTCAGACCAGTTGAAGGAAGAGATTGCCAAAGAGTTAGGATTTTACGACACTGTGAAGAAGGAAGGATGGGGCGGCATCCGAGCCCGGGATGCGGGCAATATGGTGAAACGCGCCATCGAAATGGCGGAGGAAAGCGTCAAAAAAGGCAACTCGTAATGAGTTGCCTTTTTTATTTAGGGCTACAGCAGATGGAATATTGCTCAGTTATCGCATTCGCAGCGGAATTTTTAATATGATACAATTTGTTTAACTTGAATGAAGCAGGTGAAAATCATGACGGTCATAGAGAAAGCACCGGCAAAAATCAACTTGTCATTAGACGTGTTGCGAAAACGGAAAACCGATGAATATCATGATGTGGAAATGGTCATGACGACCATCGATTTGGCGGATCGGCTGGAATTTTTCTCTTTGGAAGAAGATCGAATTGAAATCGATATGGATAATCGTTATGTGCCGAATGATCAACGGAATTTGGCCTATCGGGCGGCTAAAATCTTTAAAGATACGTTCGCTGTAGAAAAAGGTGTCCGGATCCGTATCGATAAAAGCATTCCTGTTTCGGCCGGACTGGGTGGTGGAAGCACGGATGCAGCTGCAGTACTCCGGGGGTTGAACCGATTATGGTCCCTTGACCTTGAACTCTCTGATTTGGCTCCACTTGCTGCGAAATGCGGTTCAGACGCAACTTTCAGCTTATACGGCGGGACGGCGATTGCCCGCGGCTTTGGGGAAATCATCGAAAAACTCCCCTCTCCACCAGCTTGCTGGGTCGTCTTGGCAAAACCGGATATCGGTGTCTCTACAAGGGTCATTTTCCAGCATGTCGATGTGGGGAAATTGACACATCCGAATAACGATGCATTAATGGAAGCACTTCATGAAGGGGATTTCGGGAAAATTTGCTCCCATATCGGGAATGCGTTGGAGGACGTGACGATGTCCCTTCATCCGGAAGTAAAGCAGATCAAACGTAAAATGAAACAACTTGGTGCACCGGGAGTTTTGATGAGTGGCACTGGACCTACCGTCTATAGTCTTGTACAACAAGAGCGGAAAGCAAAGAAAATTTTCAACGGAATGCGCGGTTTTTGTGAAGAAGTATACTTAGTGCGTCTATTAGGTTAATATTGCCAAAACACGTATGAAAGTGGTATATTTAATAAAAATATACGGGTTTTGAGGTGTCATAATGAAAAGAAGCAACCGTTTGATCGTAATCACCCAGTATTTTCTGGAAAATCCGCATAAACATACCCAACTGACTTATTTCGTGGAACGGTGTGAAACAACAAAGTCATCCATTAGTGAAGACTTGAATATAATAAATGATGTTTTTTCAGAGCAAGGACTCGGATATCTCCATCGCACGACAGGAGCAGGTGGGGGAGTCAGTTATATTCCGAAAATGAAAAATGAGCGTAATGGAGCATTCATCAACGAGTTATGTGAAAAATTGAAAGATCCCGATCGGATTTTACCAGGCGGTTATTTATATATGAGCGATTTGTTGGGAGATCCGAAAACGGTACGGGAAATTGGTCGGATATTCGCATCGAAATTTTCCTCTCTGGAACTGGATGCGGTAGTCACCGTGGAGACAAAAGGCATTCCACTTGCCTATGCGGTTGCATCTTTCCTGCAAGTGCCCGTCGTCATAGCAAGACGCAACCCGAAAGTAACGGAAGGCTCGTCCGTAAGCATCAATTACGTCTCCGGCTCTTCACGGAAAATCCAAACGATGGTGCTGGCAAAGAGAAGTTTGCCGGAAGGATCGAACGTCTGTATCATCGATGATTTCATGAAAGCAGGAGGAACGATTACCGGCATCATCAACCTCCTGAAAGAATTCGATGCTAAAGTGAAAGCGATTGGTGTTTTTGCGGAAGCGGAAGATGAAGAAGAGGAGAAAAAGATCAAAGACTACACGTCATTAGTAAAAATTACCGAAGTGGATTTGGAGAAAAAACAATTGGAAATCATACCCGGAAATATTTAGGAATTCCTCACTATGTTTTGCCGAATTTTCGTTTTTTCGAACAAAACTAATTTTTTTTAGAAAAAAAGAAGGAATTTTATGATTTTTGTTGAATGATACAAATAGAGTTTAATTGGGAAAAGGTGGTGAAACATCGTGGAAGTAACAGACGTAAGATTACGCCGCGTCAATACAGAGGGGAGAATGCGAGCCATTGCATCCATTACGTTTGATGACGAGTTTGTTGTTCACGATATCCGTGTGATCGATGGGAACAACGGACTGTTCGTAGCGATGCCGTCCAAACGTACACCGGATGGAGAATTTAGAGATATTGCTCATCCAATCAATTCCAATACGAGAAATAAAATACAAGAAGCAGTACTTGAAGCATATCGGCTCGCTGGAGAAAGTGATGTTGAATTTGAAGAAGCCGGGGCTTCTTGAAACACATATGATCTTACTTACAGGGGGACTAATCTTACAATAGGTTAGCCTCTTTTTTTGTGTCCATTTCTTAATTGGAATCATGAAATCAAAATAAAGAACAATCGTTTTGGATGAACTTGGAAATGAATCATGTGAGGAAGCGTCTCCACTCCCCACAATTCTTGAAATAAGATATTGTTTACGTTATATTTTAAAGAGGATAAATTGAAATAATGGGGGTTTCTTTATGACGAAACGCTATGCTGTCATTCTTGCTGCGGGTCAAGGAACACGGATGAAGTCGAAATTGTATAAAGTATTGCATCCCGTCGCAGGAAAGCCAATGGTACAGCATGTAATGGATCATTTGCATACTGTTGGTTTGAATAAAATGATCACCGTCGTCGGTTTTGGTGCAGATGAAGTGAAAAACGCCATTAACGGTCAAACGGAATTTGTTGTTCAAGAGGAACAGTTGGGAACCGCCCATGCAGTGATGCAGGCGGAAGACTTGCTCAAGAATGCCCAAGGTACGACCATCGTCGCCTGTGGAGATACACCGCTCATTTCAGGTGAAACCTTCCGTAGTTTAGTGGAGCATCATGAAAAATTGGGAGCGAGTGCCACTGTATTGACGACGAACGCTCCGGATCCGACCGGTTACGGCAGGGTGATACGGAACGAGAAAAATGAAGTGGAACGCATCGTGGAACATAAAGATGCAAATCAAGAGGAATTGCTTGTAAACGAAATCAACACAGGTACATATTGCTTCAATAACGAGGATTTGTTCACAGCATTGCAAAATGTATCCAATGATAATGCCCAAGGTGAATACTATCTTCCTGATGTCATTGAAATCCTGAAAAAGGAAGAAAAATTAGTCACTGCTTATCGGACGGATGATTTTGAGGAAACCCTCGGTATAAATGACCGCGTCGCATTGGCGGAAGCGGAGCGGATCATGAAAAAACGGATCAATGAAAAGCATATGCGGAATGGAGTCACGATGCTCGATCCGGATCAAACATATATAGGTGCCGATGTTGTCATTGAACAAGATGTCATCATTTATCCTGGCACGATCATCCAAGGGAAAACCACGATTGAAAAAGATGCTGTCATTGGACCGAACAGTGAATTGGTCAATGCCTATATCGGTCAGAATACGATTGTAAAACAAAGTGTCGTTCATGACAGTAAAATCGGAAATGACGTCCTCGTTGGCCCATATGCCCACGTACGTCCCGATTCAATCGTCGGAGATCATACGAAGGTCGGAAATTTTGTGGAACTGAAAAAAGCTTCACTTGGAGACCATACAAAAGTATCCCATCTCAGTTATCTAGGTGATGCGGAAGTTGGGGAAAATGTAAATATCGGTTGTGGCACGATTACTGTGAATTACGACGGAACAACGAAACATAAGACGATTATAGAGGATGATGCGTTTGTCGGTTGCAACTCGAATTTGATCGCACCGGTCACGATCGGTAAAAGGTCATATGTCGCAGCAGGTTCAACCATTAACCGGGATGTGCCGGAGAATGCCTTGGCCATTGCCAGACAAAAACAATCCAATAAAGAAAACTATGTGGAACGACTGAAGGGTAGAAAAGGAAAAAAAGACTAACGGAGGGTTATTTTCATGTCATCCAATTATGAAGACGGGTCGTTAAAGTTATTTTCACTTAATTCAAATAAGCAACTAGCACAAGAAATAGCAGATCATATTGGCATATCCTTAGGACAGTGTACCGTATCCCGATTCAGTGACGGAGAAGTGCAAATCAATATTGAAGAAAGCATCCGCGGCAGTGATGTCTATGTGCTTCAATCCACTTGTGAACCGGTGAATGAGCATGTGATGGAATTACTGATCATGATCGACGCTTTGAAACGTGCTTCAGCCAAATCAATCAACATCGTCATGCCTTATTACGGTTATGCAAGGCAAGATCGGAAAGCACGTTCCCGTGAACCGATCACTGCAAAGCTTGTCGCTGATCTTTTGGAGACTGCAGGTGCAACCCGTGTCATTACGCTTGATCTCCATGCACCGCAAATTCAAGGTTTCTTCAATATACCGATCGATCACTTGCAAGGCGTACCAATCCTTTCCGATTATTTTGAGAAGAAAAATCTTCAGGACATCATTGTCGTTTCGCCGGATCATGGCGGTGTCACCCGCGCAAGGAAGCTGGCGGATCGTTTGAAAACCCCTATTGGCATTATTGATAAACGGCGCCCACGTCCGAATGTGGCGGAAGTGATGAACATCATCGGTAATGTGGAAGGGAAAACCGCTATTTTGATCGATGATATTATTGATACAGGTGGGACGATTTCGCTTGCTGCAAACGCTTTGATTGAAAATGGCGCGACAGAAGTGTATGCTTGTTGTACACACCCGGTTTTATCAGGACCAGCCATTGAGCGGATCAAAGATTCCAATATCAAGGAGCTTGTTGTGACGAACAGCATCCCATTGCCGGAAGAGAAAAAACTTGATAATATTACCGTTTTATCGGTAGCTTCGTTGATTGGGGAAGCAATCATCCGCGTCCATGAACAACAGTCGGTAAGCATTCTTTTCGATTGATGATTCGTATGGTATCCTTTGAGGGATACCATTTCATAGTGGGGATAGATAAGAAAGTTGAACAGACCTATACACGATCCATGTTGCAAATGTCCGGGATCGCTCTTGGGCTTAAGAATATGACTTGGAGGAATGATGAATATGGCAATTACTTTGAAAGCAAGTAAAAGAGAAGATTTGACTAGATCAAAAACAAAACAATTGCGTAACGAAGGACAAATTCCGGCAGTCGTTTACGGAAAAGATAAAGAAACAACAACCGTTTCCGTCGACAACATCGATTTGTTGAAGACACTGCGAAATGAAGGAAGAAACGCCATCATTACGTTGGATATCGAAAATGCGGAGTCTGTCGATGTCATGTTGCATGAATATCAAACGGACTCGATCAAAGATACGATCATCCATGCGGACTTCTATATTGTCGATATGTCTGAAGAAATGGAAGTATCCGTACCAATCCGCATTGAAGGTGAAGCAGCTGGTGTGAAAGACGGCGGCATCATGCAGCAACCAGAAATGGAAGTTCTCATCAAGGTTAAACCTGGAGATATTCCGGAAGACATTACCATCGATGTGTCAGAATTGGCTATTGGTGATGTCGTTTCAGTGGAGGATTTACCGACATCGGACAAGTTTGAATATGTCGATGAACCGGATAAAGTTCTTGTAACGATTGTACCGCCGACAAGCGATGATGTAGAATCGCAACTACCTGATGAAGATGCAGAGCCGGAACTCGTTGATGGAAAAGCCGAAGAAGAAAGCGAATAATTTGCACACAATGCATATATATTAATGAACAACCCTCCTATCGCGAATAAACGATTCCATGCTAGGAGGGCTTGTTCATGTAAATAATTGGATTTATTCGATGTTATTTTTTGAAAATTCAAATGAAATACGTAAAAAAGGAAGAAAAAAGATGAAATTGATTGTCGGATTAGGAAATCCCGGAAGAAAGTACGAAAAAACGAGACATAACGTCGGATTCATGGTTGTCGATGAACTGCTTGAACGGTACGGTTTCAAGCTGAACAAAAAGAAATTCAATGGGGAGTATGCACAAGAATCTATCCAAGGTGAAAAGGTGATATTCCTGCAACCACAAACGTTTATGAACCTTTCCGGTAATGCTGTCCGTCCCATCATGGATTATTTCGATATCGATTTGGAGAATCTTCTCGTCATCTATGATGATTTGGATTTGCCAACAGGAAAAATCCGACTTCGGGCAAAAGGTGGTCATGGCGGTCATAACGGCATGCGGTCATTGATCGACCATCTTGGAACGAAAGGGTTCAAACGTATCCGTTTTGGAGTGGGCAGACCAACAACTGCCATGCCGATCGTCGATTATGTACTCAGCAACTTTCCAAAGGAAGAACAACAGACAGTCCAAGAAAGCATTCAAAGAGCAGCGGATGCTTGTGAAGAATGGCTAAAAGGAGAACCATTCATCGAAGTGATGAACGAATACAACCGTTAGAGCCAGCGTATAAACAAAGCCGAATCGGATAAACTTAATTTATAGATGTCCGAGGAGGCGATACGCTTGGCAATCGTTTATCAATGCAGACATTGTAAAAAAGAAATCGGCAGGTTGGAGGAACAGCGCTTTGACGCCGCATTATTGGGGATTGACCGCCTGTCAGCAAAGGAAAAAAGAGAAATGATGGAATATGAGGAAAATGGTGATTTGAAAATTTACGCAATCTGCGATTCTTGTGAAGATGCGCTGGTGACACATCCGCATTATCACGAACTCGATTATTTCATACATTGAAATGGAAGCTTTGGTAGTAAGGCCAAAGCGTTTTTGCATTTATTTCATAATAGGTAGAGTGGTATAACATGAAGGGAATTAAGGGAATTCATCAGTTTTTATTAGAAAAAGAAGATTTCCAATCGATCGTCAAAGGGATTGCCGATGGAATGAAGGAGCAGCTCGTCGCAGGACTTTCAGGTCCTGCAAGAAGTATGCTGGCATCTATCGTTCATGAAGCGACGAAGCGGCCGGTTCTTTTGATCACCCATCAATTGCTCCAAGCTGAACAATTGTATGACGATTTAGCGGAACTGCTTGGCGAAACCCGTGTCCATCTTTATCCGGTGAACGAATTGATTGCCTCGGAAATCGCTACGGCAAGTCCGGAATTGAGGAGTCAAAGGATTGAAGCGTTGAATGCTTGGTCTAAAGGGGAAGCGAACATCCTTATTGCTCCAATTGCCGCCTTGAAACGAATGCTGCCCAGTCCAAAAACTTGGAAGACATATCAATTGAAGTTTGAAGAAGGCGAAGAAATCGATATGGACGAGTGTTTGTCACGACTTGTCGATATGGGTTATGAACGGACGGAAATGGTGACTGCTCCCGGTGAATTCAGCAGACGGGGAGGAATCATCGATATTTATCCGCTGACGGAAAAACATCCAATCCGGGTTGAATTGTTCGATGTGGAGGTTGACTCCATCCGCTATTTTGATGCGGATAGTCAACGCTCTTTAGAACGGGCGCACAAAGTGGAAATCGGCCCGGCAACCGATCTTATCCTTACAGGGGAAGAGCTCCTGATAGCTGCAGAACGGATTGAAAAAGCATTGGCGGAGAGCCTGAAAAATAAAACATCCAAAGTAGCGAAAGAAGAACTCGTGGAGACCATTGAATATGATATTACCCGTTTGAAAAACATGGAACGTTTTCAAGAAATGTATAAATATATCGGCTTTTTCTATGAAGAACCTATGAGTTTACTAGATTATCTTCCGGAAGACAGTTTGATCATTTTAGAAGAAATGGGAAGAATTCAAGAAGCGGCTACCAGTTTGGATCAAGAAGAAGCTGAATGGTATGCAAGTCTCCTCGAATCGAACCGGATGGTGAAAGGAAGCCGTTTTTCTTTTGACTGGCAGACCGTCCTCGATAAAATGAACAAGCAACGTATTTATATGTCAGTTTTTCTCCGTCATATTCCGAATACTCAGCCGGAAAACATTATCAATCTCTCATCCCGTGCTATGCAAGAGTTCCACGGACAAATGCATTTGTTCAAAAGTGAATTGCAACGTTGGGAAAAAGCGGAAGTTTCCGTCATTATTTTGACTCCAAATGAAAACAGGCAGCAAAAAGTCCATTCCATTTTGGAGGATTATGGAATTGAAGCTGACACGAGCGAAAAGTTAGAACTTCCCGTAAAAAAACCAACGATCATCGTCGGAAATCTATCGGGCGGGATTGAACTGCCGATGCATAAATTGGTGATCATTACGGAAAATGAACTGTTCAAAAAACGCCAGAAACGGAGACGGAAAACCCAAAAGATTTCCAATGCGGAACGGATTAAAAGTTATCAAGAATTGAATATCGGCGATTATGTCGTCCATGTGAATCACGGAGTCGGGAAATACTTAGGAATTGAAACGCTTGAAGTGAACGGCATGCATAAAGATTATATGCAAATCCAATACTCCGGGGATGACAAGCTCTTTGTCCCGATCGATCAAATCGATCTCGTGCAAAAGTATATCGGTTCGGAAGGAAAACAACCGAAACTTTACAAACTAGGCGGCACGGAATGGACGAAAGTGAAACGCCGTGTGCAATCGAGTGTGGAAGATATTGCCGAAGACTTGATCAAATTGTATGCCGAACGGGAAGCAAGGAAAGGTTACGCCTTTTCGCCGGATACGGAGATGCAACGGGAATTCGAAGCGGCTTTTCCTTACCAAGAAACGGAAGATCAACTCCGCTGTATTGCCGAAATCAAAGCGGATATGGAAAAAGAACGGCCGATGGATCGTTTGCTTTGCGGAGATGTCGGTTATGGGAAGACGGAAGTGGCGTTACGGGCGGCTTTTAAAGCGATTATGGACGGGAAACAAGTTGCATTTCTCGTACCGACGACGATTTTGGCCCAACAACATTATGAAACGGTTCGGGAGCGATTCCAGGATTTTCCAATCAACATCGGGTTATTAAGCCGATTCCGGACGAGAAAACAACAGACTGAAACGGTGAAAGGCTTGAAAAACGGTACAATTGATATCGTCATCGGCACGCACCGTTTATTATCGAAGGACGTCGGCTATCATGATCTGGGATTGTTGATCGTTGACGAGGAACAACGATTCGGTGTAAAGCATAAAGAAAAAATCAAACAGATCAAAACGAATGTCGATGTGCTGACATTGACAGCGACACCAATCCCGCGGACATTGCATATGTCGATGCTCGGAGTCCGGGATTTGTCGGTCATTGAAACACCACCGGAAAACCGTTTCCCTATCCAAACGTATGTGATGGAATATAATCCGATTTTGGTGCGGGAAGCGATCGAGCGGGAAATGGCAAGAGGCGGGCAAGTGTTTTACCTTTATAACCGGGTTGAAAATATCGAACGGGTTGCCCGGGAAGTCGCGGACCTTGTTGAGGGTGCTCGAGTTGGTGTCGCTCATGGACAAATGAATGAATCGGAACTGGAAAATGTGATTTTAAGTTTCCTTGACGGAGAATTCGACGTGTTGGTGAGTACGACGATCATTGAAACCGGGGTCGATATTCCAAATGTGAATACATTGATCGTAAATGACGCCGATCGGATGGGCTTAAGTCAACTTTATCAGCTCCGCGGACGAGTCGGCAGATCCAATCGAGTCGCCTACGCTTACTTCACGTATCAAAAAGATAAAATCTTAAGCGAAGTAGCTGAAAAGCGTCTCCAAGCCATCAAGGAATTTACAGAGCTCGGATCCGGGTTCAAAATCGCCATGCGCGATTTATCGATTCGTGGTGCCGGGAATCTCCTCGGTTCACAGCAGCACGGTTTCATCGATTCCGTCGGCTATGACTTATATTCGAAGATGTTGAAAGACGCCATCGATGCACGGAAAAAAGGCAAAGAAATAGAAGAAATCACTCCCTTCGATCCGGAAATTTCCGTACAGATCGATGCCTATATTCCAGATGATTACATTCCGGACGGCAAACAAAAAATCGATATTTATAAGATGTTCCAAGCGCTTGATTCGGAAGAGGATGTTTCCGATTTGCAAGATGAATTGATCGACCGCTTCGGAGATTACCCAGAAGAGGTGGAAAATTTATTCACCGTATCGAGACTCCGCTTTTACGGCCGGAAAGAAAGGGTCGAATTCATCACCGAGAAAAAAGGAAAACTGGAGTTGTTGTTGGAAGAGGAACGGAGTCAGCAGATCGATGGTGCCAAACTTTTCGAGTTGGCAGTCAGTTTCGGACGCCACATCCAGCTCGGAACGGAACATACGAAATTGAAAATTGTCATCACTTGGACGAAAGAAACGGAACATGAACGTTATCAAGTCGCTGAAAACATCATGAAACGATTATCTGAAGTGAACCGCGATGAATAAACATTCCTGTCATGTATAATAATTCCATGTTGCTTCATACTAAAACCAACACTGGTGATAAATAGAAAAAATGTAATTTTTACTCGAAAGTGAGGCAGGCATGGTATGAAAGCGACAGGAATTGTACGACGGATCGATGATTTAGGAAGAGTTGTGATACCTAAGGAAATCAGAAGGACGTTACGAATACGTGAAGGGGATCCACTTGAAATCTTCGTCGACCGGGATGGGGAAGTCATTTTGAAAAAATATTCACCAATCAATGAATTGGGGCATTTCGCTCAAGAATATGCAGAGTCTCTATTTGATTCATTAACAGTGCCAGTGTTGATCTGTGATCGTGATGATATCATCGCAGTAGCCGGTGAATCGAAGAAAGAGTATTTGAATAAAATGATCGGCTCCCATGTGACAAAAGCCATTGAAAACCGTAATCAAGTATTGAAATCGGAAAGCGATACGCTGGAATTATTGGACGGCAGGGAAATGGAATTGGATTCATATTGTCTGACCCCAATCATTGCAAACGGCGATCCGATTGGTTGTGTCATTTTATTCTCGACAGATGGACAAAAAATCAGTGAAGTGGAAGCGAAAGTATCCGAAAGCGCCGCAATATTTCTAGGAAAACAGATGGAATGAGGCAGTGGGTCAACCAGGGACTGTCCCTGTTTGGCCCATTTTTATATTGGGTCATTCAGGGACTGTCCCTAAATGACCCAGTTTGGTGTTTAATGGTATAATGGGTGCAAATGATTTGTAAGATAAAGGACGTTATTGGATGGCAAGTGACGGTAGAAATTTCCTGAAGGGCGCCTTTTTGCTTACGGTTGCCGGAGTGATAGGAAAGGTGCTCAGTGCTGGTTACCGGATTCCTTTGCAAAATTTGACCGGTGATATCGGTTTTTATATATATCAACAAGTGTATCCATTGTTGGGAATGGCACTTGTCGTATCGCTGTACGGGTTTCCGGCGGCAATTTCCAAAATGACGGTGGACATGAAAGAGCAGGGCAAGTCGCTCACGGGAAAGCATTTTTATTTTCCGGTCTTTATCATTCTGTTTCTCGTCATGGGGATCCTTTCGCTATCGTTGTTCGTTTTTTCCGAACCTATCGCGCGTTGGATTGGTGACGAAGGCTTGGCGAGGGCTTATCGGCTTGTCAGTGTCAGTTTCTTGCTCATACCGTTCACTTCTTTGTTGCGGGGTGTGTTTCAAGGACAACAGAATATGCAACCGACAGCTTATTCACAAATGGGCGAACAATTGATCCGGGTGTTCGTCATCATCGGTGTTGCCGTTTATGTCGGCATCCAAGGGGCAAACCACTATCGGATCGGGGAAGGTGCGGCAATAGCAAGCATAGCAGGTGCCTCTATAGCGATCTTGATTTTGCTGCTCTTTTTCAAGAAACAACAAAGAGTACCGACCATTTCCCGGCAAACGATTCCGTGGGGCTATTATGTACGCACATTGCTTACCTTGGGATTGGCCGCTTCTTTGAATCATATGGTGTTGCTTTTATTCCAATTCGCGGATACGTTCACTATGATTCCTGCATTACAAGATTACGGATTGTTGAAAGCAGAGGCGATGGAAGCAAAGGGTGTGCTTGATCGTGGCCAGCCGCTCATTCAGCTCGGGATGGTGTTAGGTTCTTCTTTTGCCCTTGCGATGATCCCATCGATTTCCAAAAATAAATTGCATAACGACAGCGGGCAGTTTTACCGATCGGTGCAAAGCGGTGTGAAAGTGAGCTTTTATTTGGCGGTTGGTGCAACGGCTGGTCTCATCGCCATCATGCCTGAAGCGAATATTTTGCTTTACGAAGACATGCGAGGGACAGAGGATTTGCGTATTCTAGTCGCCAGTATCCTGCTCAGCTCTGCCGCTGTTACATGTGCCACCATTTTACAGGGGTTAGGTTATAGGAAGCGGACGGCTGTTTTCATCCTCATTTCTGTCTGCATCAAATGGGTCGGCAATGAATGGTTTGTGCCGTTGATGGGAATTCGTGGAAGTGCATTGGCAACCGTCAGTGGCTTAGCAGTATTGTTTCTACTCGTTCTCGTTGAGTTGCGGAGGAAACTGCCGCATTTGCAACTTGCCAGGCACATCCATTGGCGAGCCTTGTTTTTTGCAGTTTTCGGCATGATTGCTTATATTTTAGTTATTGATCTATTCGTCCCCGATAACTTATCCCGGCTCGGAGCGCTCGTATATGTCGGCTGGGTGAGCGTGACAGGGGCTTCTATTTATATTTTCATTTTATTACGTGGAAGGGCGCTGACAACGAGGGAAGTCAACATGCTCCCTTTATCCAGTCTGTTCATGCGTATGTATAAGGAGAGAGAATCGGATGAATAAAATTGAAGTGTTGGGCCTTGGCTCTGGAGATATCAAGCAATTGCCATTAGGCGTTTATCGGAAACTTCTCGATGCAAACGAAATCATTTATACGCGGACACTTGACCATCCTGTCATTGGAACTCTACAAAAGGAAGGAGTTCAATTCCATTCCTTTGACACGTTTTATGAAGAAGCCGAGGATTTCGCTGAAGTTTACGATAGGATCGTCGCCTTTCTGTTGGACAAGGCCGAAACATCCCCAGTCATTTACACGGTTCCCGGTCATCCGATGCTTGCGGAGAAAACAGTGCAACTATTGCTTGAACAAGAAGAAGTAGAAGTGGAAATTTCCGGGGGCCACAGTTATTTGGATGCGTTGTTCACTTCGCTTCAAATCGACCCGATCGACGGTTTCCAGTTTGTCGATGCGACCAGCTTCGAACGGAGGCATTTGAATTACGAAAACCATCTTATTTTTTGCCAAGTGTATGATGCTTTCATTGCATCGGAAGTGAAATTGAGTTTATTGGAAGATTTGCCGCCCGATTATGAAGTGACGATTGTTGAAGCGGCAGGGACGAAGCAGGAAAAACTGACGAAATTGCCGCTGGAACAATTGGATCGCACCGTTGCAGTGAATAATTTGACGAGCGTCTATGTTCCTCCGGTCAAGCATGAGGAATTGCCACATCGTTTTTCCCGCTTAGTCGAAGTGATGGCGATCCTCCGCAGTCCGAATGGATGTCCATGGGATCGGGAACAGACTTTCGAATCGCTACGGGAATACACGATAGAAGAAGTATATGAATTAATCGATGCGATTGACTTGGAAGACGATGACAACATCATCGAAGAATTGGGTGATTTGCTCATGCATATCGTCCTTTACAGTCAAATCGGAAAAGATTTAGGGTATTTCACAATTGATGATGTCATCCGTTCGATCACGGAGAAAATGATCCACCGTCATCCTCACGTGTTTGGCAATGGGGAAGCGGATTCGGTCGATCAAGTGCTCGTGAAATGGGAGGAATTGAAAAAAGAAGAAAAGGGAAAGGTGTGCGATTCGGTATTGGATGGCATTCCAAAACATGCCCCCGCACTACTAAAAGCTGCTAAACTCCAACATAAAGCGAGCAAGGTCGGTTTTGATTGGACGAATGCAGAGGAAGTTTGGGAAAAATTACGTGAAGAGTTGACAGAAGTGAAAGAAGCAATCGCATCAGGTGACGAAAACGAGATAGAAGATGAGTTTGGTGATGTATTATTTGTGACGGCCAACTTGATGCGTTTTTATGATATTAATCCGGAAGTGGCGTTAAACCGTGCCAATCGTAAATTCATTTCCCGGTTCACTTATTTGGAAGAGCAAATAAAACAATCGGGGAAAAAGTTGGAAGAAGCGTCCATGGAAGAAATGGAAAGGTATTGGCAAGAAGCAAAAAGGAGTGAATGAGCATGCGCTTAGATAAATTTTTGAAAGTATCCCGCTTGATCAAACGGCGGACACTCGCCAAAGAAGTTGCCGATCAAGGTCGGATCAAGGTGAATGGAAACACGGCAAAAGCATCGACAAATGTAGCCCCGGGAGATACGTTGACGATCCAATTTGGCCAAAAACTCGTCACTGTACGGGTGGATGCAGTGAAAGATACAGTTAAAAAAGATGAAGCAGAAGATTTATATACGGTTTTAAAAGAGGAAAAATTACAATAAAGTTCTATACTTGTCCCTCCGCTCATAAATTGACAATGAGAAGGAGGTTTTTTTATGAGCGAATTTGGGAAACTGACGAATACTAATCGTGTAGAAATGGAACATGAAGTAAAGCTTGTGAACCGCAAAAGCCTTGAAATCAGCGGTGTCAAGGAAGTCGATAGCTTTGACAATGAAGAATTCCTCCTGGAAACCGTGCAAGGATTTCTCATCATCCGCGGACAAAACCTTCAATTGAAAAATTTGGATGTCGGTTCGGGAAATGTCGTCATTAAAGGTAAAATTTATGAGCTTTCTTATATCGATGAAGTATATGGGGAGAAAGCTAAGGGATTTTTTAGCAAGTTATTCCGATGACTCTTTCCGTACAATTCACGACGCTCATTGTCATGGTGTCAAGTGGGATTTATCTGGGAATAGCCAGAGATACATTCCAACGCCTTTCCATCCATTGGAAGGGAAACGCTTTTGCAACGTATGTTTTGGAAATCTGTTTCTGGCTATTGCAGACGCTTATCGTATTTTATTGTCTTTTCCTCGTCAATGCTGGAGAGTTGCGGTTGTATATTGTTCTCGCATGCTTGTTAGGCTTTTCTTTTTATCAAGCACTATTGAAAAATCTGTATTTGCGTGTGTTGGAAAAGCTGATCAGCGTTTTCCGTGCGATTTTCCGTTTTTTGAAACAAGTGGTCATCATTTTGGTCATTACACCTTTGAGATGGCTGATTCTTCTTTGTTCCGGTGTCATCGTATTCATTTTCCGTATCTTCATGAAGTTAATAGAATTCATATTGCAAATCGTTTTATTTCCTATCCGTTTACTCATTCGCATCGTGAAACCAATTCTACCAAAAAAATTAATAAAATTTTTTCACAAATTTGACTCCATTTATAGTACAATAATAAATACATCTAGGAAATGGTTGAAGTATTTGACGTTTAAAAGGAGGTAGAACGATTGTCCGAAGAGAGAGATACTGTCACAAGAATTGATTCGAATTACGTGCAACAATATCATGCATACATAGAAAGGCAGAAAAGAAAAAAGCAACGTTTAATTCGTCGTCTTGTGTTGTTTTCCATTTTGACAGCATTGGTTGTTGGCGTTATGGGAGTCTATCATTGGAATCAACGGACACTTCATGCCGAAAAAACGGAAGAGTACGAACAACTGCAGCAAGAATTGGTTCAATTGAAGCAGGAAGAAGAGAAGCTCAGGGAAGAAATTGAACTATTGCAAGATGAAGATTATGTATTGGATATCGCCAGAACAAATTACTTCTTTTCCGAAGAAGGAGAACTGATTTTCAAGTTACCGGATGAGGACCCGTCTTATTGACACTTTTCATCAACAGCCATATACTGTATGTAAGCAATATACTCAAAAATTTAAGGAGGAGCATTTTTTTTATGTCAATTGAAGTAGGCAGCAAGCTGCAAGGAAAGGTTACAGGAATTACAAATTTTGGAGCGTTTGTCGAACTCGAAAAAGGAAAAACTGGCCTAGTCCACATTAGTGAGGTTGCCGACAATTATGTGAAGGACATCAACGATCACTTGAGCGTTGGAGAAACGGTTGAAGTGAAAGTGATCAATGTCCAAAAGGATGGAAAAATCGGTCTATCCATCAAAAAAGCAAAGGATCGTCCAGCTCGCCAAAGAAACGAAAGAGAACGTCAAGAAAGTTTTGAAGCAAAAATGAGTCGGTTCTTGAGGGATTCAGAAGATCGACTAGCCTCACTAAAAAGACATACGGAATCCAAACGTGGAGGTCGAGGTGCTAAACGCGGTTAAACAGTTTGCTGTCTAGGAAGTTATAATGCTCTGGATAAGAGAACAGGAGAACTGATTCCAGTCTTCTGTTTGAATGATAGAGAAAGTTTTAATGGAAAAAGGTTCTGCATTCGACAATGCAGAACCTTTTTCCTTTTGGATCGTCTAGCAAAAAAGAACAGGGACTGTGCAACTTCCGGCGCTTTCGATCAATAAGTCAACATCGGCTCGTACCCTCGCCGTGTTTCCTTTATTTCCCTACAGCGCCGTCCAGTTGCTTCGTCCCTGTACGTTCTTTTTTGCTTTTGGATCGTCTAGCAAAAAAGAACAGGGACTGTGCAACTTCCGGCGCTTTCG
>CALKWU010000188.1 GCA_938004015.1 uncultured Oceanobacillus sp. | reverse complement strand
CCGAGTGCAAATGAAAGGAATTTCGTATTCGTCGTTTTCGCAAAAAAAGCAAGCAAGCTGCCGACACCGGTAGCCAAACCTGCAAAAAGTGTAAACAGAAAAGCTATACCTACATTTTCCAACGTCCTACCTCCAAAACGAAACACAGGAATATACATCTTTTCACAATCTTTTATCAGTATAAATCAGAAACAACTTCACAGTCAACAAATCTTTTTACTCGAGGCAACTTTTTCGGAAAATGTAGACAGTATTTCCAATAAATTGCCACATTTCCAAAAGGACAACTTTCATCAAGCAGAAATTTACAAGAAAAAACAGCGGGCTCTCCCACCGTTTTTTATCGTTTTTTCTTCTTCTTTTTCTTATTTCTTTTCCCTTTGCCGTTTCCATTCGTCCGCTTCGCCGTGATGGTCTGTTTGACCGCTTTACGGCGTTTTTTCGGTCTTGCTTCCACGAGCTCAAAATCGATGGCCCGTTCTTCCATATTGACTTGAACGACTCTCACCTTCACCTCATCGCCGACACGGTATATAGTTGCCGTATGTTCGCCAATCAAAGCATGTGATCTGTCGTCATAATGGTAATAATCATCCACTAAATAACTGACATGGATCAAACCTTCGACGGTGTTTTCCAACTCGACGAACATTCCGAAGTTGGTGACCGAGCTGATGATGCCATCGAATTCTTCACCGATTTTATCAAGCATGAATTCCGCTTTTTTCAGATCGTCAGTTTCCCGCTCCGCATCAACCGCCCTGCGTTCCATTTCCGATGTATGCTTCGCGATGTCCGGCAAGTTTTCCCGCCAGTAGGAAAGTGTGTTTTTATCCATGTCCTGATTAAACAAATAGGTACGGATCAAGCGATGGACGATCAAATCCGGATAGCGGCGGATCGGTGCCGTGAAATGAGTATAAAATTGGGTGGCAAGCCCAAAGTGGCCGACACTTTGCGGCGCATATTTCGCTTGTTTCATCGACCGGAGCATCAATTTGGAAACGATCATTTCTTCCGGTTCATCTTTGATTTGCTCCAGCACCTTTTGCAGGGCACGCGGATGGACTTCATTTGCCGTTCCTTTGACAGCGATTCCGAGGCTTGCCAAAAACTCAAAAAAGCTTTCTAATTTCCCTTCATCGGGATCTTCATGGATACGGTGGATGAACGGGACATCCATCCAATGGAAATGTTCCGCAATCGTTTCATTGGCGGCAAGCATGAATTCCTCGATCAGCCGTTCGGCAACGGAGCGCTCCCGGATGACGACATCCATCGCTTTACCGTCTTCATCGACCAACACTTGGGCTTCTTTGAAATCAAAGTCGATAGCACCCCGGCCTTTCCGTTTCTTGCGTAAAATGGCAGCAAGTTTTTCCATCTGTTCAAACATCGGGACGAGTTCAGCATATTTTTCCCGCAATTCCTCATCCTTATCGACGAGGATTTTATTGACATCAGAATAGGTCATCCGTTCCTTGGATTTGATGACACTCGGAAAAACTTCATGACTCACGACTTCACCGTGGGAATTGATCTCCATTTCACAGCCGATCGTCAATCGATCGGCATTCGGATTGAGGGAACAAATGCCGTTGGATAGCCGATGGGGAATCATCGGAATGACCCGATCGACGAGATAAACACTCGTCCCTCTCGCATATGCTTCGATATCGATCGGCGAATCTTTTTCAACGTAATAGCTGACATCGGAAATATAGACGCCGAGTCGATAATTCCCATTGTCCAGTTGCTTCACTGTAACCGCATCATCCAAATCCTTCGCATCGGCGCCATCAATCGTAACGATCTGTTCATCCCGTCGGTCGACTCTTCCTTCCAATTCTTCGGGGGATATCTCATCTGGCGTTTCTGCAGCTTGCTGTAACACTTCTTCCGGAAAATCGATCGTAATTCCATGTTTATAAATGATGGAAAGGATATCGATACCCGGATCGTTTTTATGACCGAGTATTTTGATGATTTCCGCTTCCGCACTGCTCCACTCTTCAGGATATTTCGTAATTCGGGCAATGACTTTATGGCCGTCCATCGCTCCATTGGCTTTGCTTTTCGGAATGAAAATATCATGGGGAATCCGTTTATCATCAGCAATGACGAAGCCGAAATTTTGACTTGCCTCATAGGTTCCGACGACTTCCGTAACGGCCCGCTCCAAAATCCTTAAAACGACACCTTCCGCCCGTTCCCCGGCAAAAGAAGGCTTTTCCCGACGGACGAGCACTTTGTCCCCGTTCATGGCGGAATTCAAGTCACTTGGATTGATGAAAATATCATCTTGACCATCCTCTTCCGGAATGAGGAAGGCGAATCCTTTACTATGCATTTGAATCCGACCTAAGACGAGGTTCATTTTTTCCGGCAAGCCATATCGGTTTTTCCGGGTACGAACCAAGTCACCGGATTCTTCCAACTCATTCAATGCCTTCACCAGTTCCGTAAACTCTTCAGCACCTTCAATTTCCAACCGTTCTTCGATTTCCTCGACGGAAAGCGGTCTCGTGTCTGTCTCGTTGAAAAATGTCAATAAACGGTCTTTCATCGTTTCACCTTCTCTCCATTATATTTATTACCCCTCCTCGATATTTTAATCATTCTTTCCAATCCAATTTTTCGAGAAAATGATAAATATCTTCAAACAACTGCTCTTTTTCTTTATCGATCGTAATGACGTGGCCGGATTCTTCGTACCATTTGATTTCTTTCAAATCCGCTTCGATGTTTTCATAAATGTAATTCGCACTTTCCGGATTGATCATGTCATCTTGACGGGCTTGTACGACAAACGTCGGCGTGTAAATCATATCGATATTTTCCCTGACTTCATCAATTTTTTCTTTGATTTGCGGGAAAAGCTCCGGCGTCGCTTCCATCAAGCCTTGTACTTCTTTTTCAATCGTTCCTTCATCTTTTCTTTCCAATTGCTTGTACTCTTTTGAATATTGCTCGAAGCCTTGCGTCAATTGTTTCTCATTATCAAAAAACATCGGAGCACACATCGGAATGACTCCTTTGATTTGCGTCGAATAAGCGAGTTTCAAGCTGAATACGCCGCCTAACGACAAGCCGGCTACAGCGATGTCTTCATAGCCCAATTTTTTCAAATGATTAAACGCTGTCTGCACATCTTCCCACCATTGATCAGGATTCGTTTTAACGAGTTCTTCTGGAGGCACACCATGGCCGCGGTAAATTGGCGCATGGCTTGTGTAACCTTTTTTCTCCAAAAATCTCCCGAGCATCCTGACATCCGCCGTATGACCGGTGAAACCATGCAATAACAAGACTGCCCGCGGTCCGGCTTCAAATGTGAAAGGTCTTGGTGCTTTAATTTTCATGTCATCTACTCCTTGTTCCATTCATGTTAAAAAACCCTTACCACGAACGTGATAAGGGCAGTTTTATTGTAATATATATGCACTTATGAAAGCTAAAAGGAAGAAAATCACTGCGGTAACGATCGTTCCACGATGTAAAAACAAGTCAAGTCCCCTTGCCTTTTGTTTACCAAACAATTGCTCGGCGCCTCCGGATATCGCACCAGATAGTCCGGCACTTTTTCCGGATTGCAATAACACGAAAACAATCAAAATGATTGCGTCGATCACCAATAAAATATTCACTGCCAATTGCATGTCCCAACGACACCTCCCGTGACGGAAAATAACTAATATATACTTTACCACACTTGCATTTTACATAGCAAGACAATTATCATGTTCTTACAAATGGATGACGGAAATTTAACAAGAATTACATGAATCCACCATTTAATTTTTCCTTTTTCCATAAAGCAAGGTATAATTTAGTTTAGGGGATGAATAATATGCAACTTGATTTTTGGTTGTCCGCTTCAGATGGTTGCCCTTTATATGTACAAGCTTGGGGGACGGAGCTTACGAACCCTAAAGCTGTCATCATCATCTCCCATGGAATGACGGAGCACATCGGACGTTACGGACATTTGGCACATCACTTCAATGAGCAAGGCTTCATCGTCTATGGAGATGACCATCGGGGACATGGGCAAACAGGAAAAAAACAAGGTCAACTTGGATACATTGCGGAAGAAGACGGTTTCCGTTTACTGGTGGAGGATTTGCATCTTTTGTTGAAACATGTGCAAAAAATGCATCCCAGTCTTCCAATTTTCATTTTCGGACATAGTATGGGCTCTTTTATCGCAAGAAATTTCATCCAGGATCATTCTACAGAAGTGGATGGTGTCATTTTATCCGGGAGTGGCTATTTTCCGGCTGTCACGGCAAAAGTCGGCTTGGAATTGGCAGCACTCCAAGAACCGACGAAGGAATCCGCATTGATGGATCGTTTGATTTTCGGAAGCTACAATAACAAAATCCTTGATCGGTTGACGAGTTTCGACTGGTTGAGTAGGGACCGGAAAGTAGTGGAAGAATACATACGGGACCCCCTGTCCGGTTACATTCCAACGGCAGGATTTTTTGTCGATCTTCTCTCAGGCATTTTATCGATGCAAGATGAAAAGAAAAATGAAAACATCAGAAAGGACCTTCCTTTGCTTTTCATCAGTGGGGATGCAGACCCGGTCGGCAATTATGGAAAAGGAGTATTCCAAGCAGCGGAAAGTTACGTGGAAGCCGGTTTGGAAAATATTATCGTCGCATTGTATCCGGAAGCGAGACATGAATTGCATAATGAAATCAACAAAGGGGAAGTGTTTCACTTAATAGATGATTGGCTGATGGGCCAACTGGAATAAAAATCAAGTGAGGAGTGGACGATTTGAAAACAATCAACGGTATTGCAGCAGCCGCAGGCATTGCGATCGCAAAAGTTTATGAACTGAAAGCACCGGAGTTATCTTATGAAAAGAAAACGGTGGAAGACAAGGAACACGAATTAAAACGCCTTGATGACGCCTTGCAAACTTCCATCGGAGAACTGGAAAAAATCAAAGAACATACGAGAAAAACGATCGGCGAAGAACAAGCGGAGATTTTTTCCGCCCATTTGCTCATTTTGAATGACCCGGAATTGATCAATCCAATCAAAGATAAAATTAACGAAGG
>CALKWU010000187.1 GCA_938004015.1 uncultured Oceanobacillus sp. | reverse complement strand
ACTTCTTTGATTTGTTGGACAAGCTCATCATCCAATTCCTTTGTGACAGAGATCGTGTCGTTAGGAATTTCTTCTGTGTAGCCGAGAACTACAAGCTCATCCATTGCTTCAGGATAGTCTTCCACGATGACAGTGCGTACATCATCAAAGGTTGTCGCTACGTCAGCGTCTCCTTCAAGGACTGCAATCGCAGAGTTGTCATGTCCGCCTGTTTGCAATGTACCGCCGAAGAAATCACTTTCCAATTCCGCAGCCGTTTCATAACCGAATTCTTCCATCAATTGGCTTGCTGGGAACAAGTAACCGGAAGTGGAACCTTGGTCACCATATGCCCAAATTTTACCTTCCAAATCTTCCAAAGATTCGATTCCAGAGTCGGCACGGACGATGTACTGTGCTTTATAAGTACCTGATCCATCACGGATGGATTTCAGGATGACTTCCACATCGTATTGCTCTTTAGCGAGTACGTAACCGAATGCCGGGATGAATCCGATGTGCACTTGGTTGGCTCCCATCGCTTCCACCAATGCGTTATAGTTGGTCATAACATTCCCTTGAACTGGAACGCCTAACTCTTCACTTAAACGTTCAGCGAGTGGTTCAACAGTTTCAGCAATGGTGTCTGAATCTTGGGAAGGAACAAATCCCATGACCAATGTGTCGGGAATTAAGCCTTCACCTTCTTCTGATGAATCTGCCCCATCTGTTTCTTCTGCAGTGTCCGCATCATTTGCATCTTCCGCAGTGTCTCCGTCATCGGAACTACCACAAGCGGCCAGGAACAGTGCCAATGCTAAAATGAGCAATAGACCGTATAGTTTTTTCATGGTTAACCTCCTATGTATTTTAAAAATAACTTCATAAACTATTAAATAACATTTTCCAATAAAAAGCTAGTGGAAATGACATTGTTTACAAGAATTTTACGTAGATTACATTTCAACGTAAGGAAAAAGGAACTGAAGCTTATTCTTTCCTTTACATTACCCGATATTGAATTTTTTTATTCTTCAACAAAAAGTAAAAGTTGATAACGGTTTTTGCCTTTATTGCATATTTTAAGGTGAATAGGAATGACAAATGGAGAGGTGTTGCTTCATGGGTGTAAGAAATAGAAATCACTATCATCCGGCTTCATTTTACGGTCAACAGAACCCTTATCCGCCACAAATGCCTTATGTACCTACACAACCGACGCCATATGAACTGTATGCAAAACCACCGCAACCGTTGGATTTATTGGATGGAGGGCAACAACCACATACAGCAAATCCCCCTCAGACCGGATTGCTGGGAGCTTTTACCGATGGGAATGGTCAAGTGGACTTCGATAAAGCGATCACCGCCATCAATCAATTGGCGAGCACGTATCATCAAGTATCGCCGAT
>CALKWU010000186.1 GCA_938004015.1 uncultured Oceanobacillus sp. | reverse complement strand
TAACTTTCCATATTCAATTCTTTATAAACATCTTCCACTTTTTTCTTTGATTGCCACATATCAGCATATAGTTTTAAATGTTCCACACCGGACAATTCCTCGAACAAATCATCCTGGTCCGGAAGTGAGGCCAGTTCCTGATGGATTTTTATTTCTTGTTTTTCCGTTTTATATTGATACTTGTCGCGGAATATGACGGTACCTTTGTTCGGCTTTAAAAAGTTCGAAATGACGTTGAAAAGCGTTGTTTTCCCGGTGCCGTTCGGTGCGACGAGCCCGATGATTTCACCGCCCTCTGTCGTGAAATTCAAATCTTTCAATACAGTTTTGTCACCGAATCTCACCGTGATATTTTCCAACTTAAGCATAATCATCCCTCCTAAACCGCAAGTCTAGAATGCTTTTTCCAGCGGGGCATTTTTTGGTATCCGTTTATAAGAAAATTTATTCAAAGCGAAAATGATGGCGATCAAGATGACGCACCCGATGCTCAAACAAAGGAGTGCATTCCAATAGTTCATGAACGGATTGTCCAGGGCAACGGCAAGATCCCCTGTGATAACACCGTGAATGTCAATGAATTTAATCGGATGGAGGACGGTCGTCTCCCATCCTAACGCTCTCACCATATCAGGAAGGAGAAAAAATCCCAATCCGATTAAAATATTGGCAACCGCATGACGGAAAAACATATTCATCAAAACAGATAACAATAAAATGAAGACAGTGACGAATGCGAACCCGATGAATAGATAAAGCAAGTATCGGCTGGTGGAAATCGCAACAAAACTTTCGTCATGATACATGAGAATCGGAAAGGAAAAAGCGCTATCTTCCACATTAGTCGTCAAATAGACGATTCCTATAAATAAACCGATGACTAAGAAAGAAAATATGGCAATGCTTTGAACAACAACTTTACTAGTGATTTTTTGCATGAAAGGGATCGGCATTCCCTTCAAGACGGTCCGATACTTTCCATCTTGGACTAGGATTTCATTTCCGCCGATGAGTAAAATAAGCAAAAACAATAATCCCGACATCATGGAAACGGCATTCGTCACATAATCATTCGTCAAAAACGATTCTGATGTCAATGGCAAATCATTGTCCTTGATATAATGCAAAAGCGCTTCTTCCTTCAAAATCTCATCGACCGGAACAACAAGATGGTCCGGAATTCCCCGATTTCCGAGTTCATGGATTTCCAGACGGATTCGGTTGACTTCCAACCCATCTTCAATATATTGATCCGGATCTTCACCGCCTGCCATATGCCATACTTGCATTCCTAAAAGACTTTGAAGTTCTTTGTACAGTTCAAAGACTTCCTGGACTTCCGGGATGTCATGCCGTTCCAAGTTCAAATAATCGAAGACATTATAAGACAATTGCATTTCCATTTTCTTTTTATCATACATCGTAAGCGGCCCTTCCTGACCGTAATAAAGAAAATAGAGAAAGAAAAAGAGAAGAAGGAATGTGGCGATGAACCAGTTTTTCCGATTGACAAGCGTCAACTTCCATTGAAAACGTGTGTACTTCCAAAACATATTGATTTTCCTTTCCACTGAATCGGTTTTTCAAGCAGCCTGTTGAAAAAATCGGCGTTTTCCAACGACGGTACGTGCACTGACAAATAAAGCAATTTCCACAAACAGAACAGTTATCAGCAGAACCAAGATTCCTTTGTCGTAAGTGATCGTATCCAGATGGAGCAAATAATATTTTTCACCTGAAATGATTTTCCCGAAATCAAAATACGTTTGCGGAAAATTACTCAAGTCGATTCCAAACAGTTCGGTCATTGTCCGGGAAAAGTAGAGCCATTCGGAAAATAAAATGGCAGTGCCCACCATGAGGACGAGCCAGGAATTTTTCAAAAACAAACTCAATAATGCATTTAAACGGATGAACAAATAGATGAGTATCGTTCCAAGGGCTAAGGCGAACAGCAAAAACTGACCGACCGTAATCACTCCGTATGTACTGTATGCATAACCGAAAAAGTCATCGGTCGGATCTGGCGGCATCGTTATCGGTACAGGCAGTTGGAAAGAGCCGAAACCCGTTCGGGTCGTTGTGGCGACTATCATAAGCAATATAAGAAACAAGATGACGATGAATGTATAAAACAATGCTGTGAGCGTTTTCAAATTGATCAACCGATACCACCCGATCGGCAGACCTTGTAAAATCGAGCGGTGCAGCCTGTCCCTAGTCAGTATGTCACAGCTGAAAAAAATCGCACAAAAAATGAAGAAAGCACTCGTCGTTCCATGGATGAAATTAACCAACGTTTGCACAGCTGTTTTTTTTTCAAGCATCTCGAAAGTCAAAGGTATCCCAGAATCCAAATAAGCGGTATAGCGGGTATGAGCCAAGGCGTTGAAACGTTGTTGATCTAATGCAGGATAAGGTGCGGCTGTGTCGACCATCGCATTCAAGGTGAAAACATCGAGCATCTGGCCGAAATCGGTGTAATCTCTCGCTCTCAATCGAAAATTGACAAAACGGTTGATGTCATTGTCTTGATATGCATGGATCATCCGGCTCAAATAGTGGCGTTGTTTTGTATCTGTCGCATATGGAGTCATGCCGGTATAACGTACAATTCCGGTCCCACCCCGTTTAATCATTCCTTCACGAAGGGCATCGAGATGTTGAATTTCCTGTTCCACTTCTTCCACATTGAAACCGTCCGGGGTTTCCATTGCAGGCACGACGAAAAGGCTGAATCCTAGAATCAACGTTGCTGCAGCAATGATGAAATAAATGTTTTTCCTACTTCTCAGCATCATTTTGAATTCATGACGCATGACAGCAAAATTCATAGTATCACCTGAGAT
>CALKWU010000185.1 GCA_938004015.1 uncultured Oceanobacillus sp. | reverse complement strand
CATGTTTGGCAAACGATCATGCAAACAGCGGAGCCGGATTATAAAGAAGTGGAAATCGACCCGAAAAAGGATCTTGCCCTGTTACAATATACTGGGGGTACGACGGGGTTTCCAAAAGGGGTCATGCTCACTCACTTCAACTTGGTCGCCAATTTGCAAATGTGTGAGGCTTGGATGTATAAAACGAAACCTGGGGAAGAAGTCGTTCTTGCAATCTTACCATTTTTCCATGTATACGGTATGACAACCGTGATGAATTTCAGTGTGAAGCAAGCTTCGAAAATGATTCTCATGCCGAAGTTCGATGCCGGTGAAGTATTGAAAGTGATCGACAAACAGCGGCCGACGGTCTTTCCGGGAGCACCGACAATCTATATCGGCTTGATCAATCACCCGGATATCGACAAGTACGATTTATCGTCGATCAACGCTTGTTTAAGCGGTTCAGCCCCATTGCCGGTGGAAGTCCAAGAACAATTCGAGGAAATGACCGGTGGACGGTTGGTCGAAGGATATGGTTTGACGGAAACCTCACCAGTCACCCATGCTAATCCGATATGGGGCAGACGCATCAATGGCAGTATTGGTTTGCCTTGGCCGGATACGGAAGCGAAAATCGTCAAAGTGGGTACCGATGAAGAAGCGGAAGTCGGTGAAGTCGGCGAATTGGTCGTCAAAGGACCGCAAGTGATGGTCGGTTACTGGAAAAATCCGGAAGAAACGGAAAATACGCTCAAGGACGGCTGGCTCTATACCGGTGATATGGGCTATATGGACGAAGACGGTTATTTCTATATCGTCGACCGGAAAAAAGACATGATCATCGCCGGAGGATACAATATTTATCCTCGGGAAGTCGAAGAAGTCCTTTATGAACATCCGGCAATCCAAGAAGTGGCAGTTGTTGGTGTCCCTGATCCGTATCGCGGCGAAACGGTGAAAGCTTTCATCGTCTTGAAAGACGGGAAAAAAGTCACCGAGGAAGAACTTGACAAATTTTGCCGTGAGAATTTGGCAGCATATAAAGTGCCGCGGAAGTACGAATTCAGAGACGAATTGCCAAAAACGATTGTAGGGAAAATTTTACGGAGACAGTTGATTGATGAAGAAGTGAAAAAACAAAACAAAAAAAGCGAGACGGTTTGACTTGTCAATTTGAAATGAAAAGATTGACAGTTTCCGTCTGAGCTTTTAAAATGGAAATATGAATGAACAGTCATTCATATTTCCATTTTTTGTTTAAAGGAGAAAATCATGAAAAGAAAGAGACCAAAATATCAACAAATCATTGAAGCTGCTGTGAAAGTCATCGCCAAAAATGGCTACCACGGCTCGCAAGTTTCCAAAATCGCAAAAGAAGCAGGCGTTGCAGATGGCACGATTTATCTTTACTTCAAAAACAAAGAAGATGTTCTCGTATCTGTTTTTAAAGAAAAAATGGGCCAATTCATTGAACAAATTGCAAAAGCGACGGCTGCACAACCGGATGCAGAACGAAAACTAAAAGTATTGATCGATATGCATTTTTCTCAACTGGAACAAAATCCGGACATGGCGATCGTCACCCAGCTGGAATTGCGGCAATCGGACCTTTCGCTAAGAATGCAGATCAACAACGTATTGAAGGCGTATTTGAATGTCATTGATAAAGTGATAGCGGAAGGAATTGAAGAGAAACGGTTCCGTGACGACATCAACCCGACGCTTATCCGGCAAATGATTTTCGGCACATTGGATGAAGTGGTTACAAGTTGGGTGATGAACGACAGAAAATACGATTTGACTTCCCAAGCGGAAGCTGTTCATGATTTTTTAATCAACGGATTAAGCTCAAAATAATTTTATATGAGTAAAAATTATCAAAATTAACGTTAATGAGTTAATATGTTTTTAAGGGGGGATGAATATGGGGAAAATTATCCAAAAAGTTGAAAATCAAGTGGCGATTTTATCGATTGAAAGTCCACCGGCTAATGCGCTCTCCAAAAGTCTCATCGAACAATTGGATGGACTGCTCGATGAAATTGAAAACAACGCCAGCGTAAAAGCAGTCGTCATCCATGGAGAAGGGAGGTTTTTCTCAGCTGGTGCCGACATCAAAGAATTCACTTCTTTGCAAGCGCATTCAGACTATGAATCCCTTGCGAAAAACGGGCAAAAGGTTTTTCAAAGAGTAGAAGATTTCCACATTCCGGTCATCGCCGCCATCCATGGAGCTGCACTCGGTGGTGGTTTGGAATTGGCGATGGCTTGTCACATCCGAATTGTAGCGGATGATGCAAAAATAGGACTTCCGGAATTGAATTTAGGCATTATTCCAGGTTTTGCAGGAACACAACGGTTACCGAGATATGTCGGGACTGCCAAAGCTTATGAGATGATTTTGACGGGAGAACCGATTTCCGGGGAAGAGGCCTATACTTATGGATTGGCTAATCGGGCGGTTCCAGCTGAAAATTTGCTGGATGAAGCGAAAAAGCTTGCCGAAAAAATCGCCGCAAAGAGCTTGCCGACGATCCGTCAAGTGATGAAACTCGTCAACTATACTCGTTCCGATAAATTTTTGGACGGGGTCGAAGCGGAAGCGAAAGCCTTTGGAGAAGTGTTCGGCAATGAAGATGCCAAAGAGGGCATCCAGGCATTCATCGAAAAACGGAAACCAGATTTTAAAGATAAATGAAGAGCTCAATAAGGAGGAATTGAGAGATGAATATTTATGTGCTATTGAAAAAGACCTTTGACACAGAAGAAAAAATCAATATCCACGATGGAAAAATCGATGACGATGGAGCGGAATTCATCATCAACCCGTATGATGAGTACGCAGTGGAAGAAGCGATCAAGCAACGGGATGAGCATGGCGGTGAAGTCACTGTCGTCACCATTGGAGATGAGGATTCCGAAAAGCAATTGAGGACTGCTCTCGCAATGGGGGCGGATAAAGCGGTCTTGATCAATACGGAAGACGATTTGGACGAAGGGGATCAGTACACGACGGCAAAAATTTTGGAAGCGTTTTTTGAAGATAAAGAAGTCGATCTCATTTTAGCGGGTAACGTTGCGATTGATGAGGCGAGCGGCCAAGTCGGTCCACGTCTAGCTGAGGCTTTGGGCATTCCGTATGTGACGACGATTACTGGATTATCCATTGACGGAGACCAAGTGAGCATCGAGAAAGACGTGGAGGGGGATGTGGAAAAAATCGAGACAACGTTGCCATTGTTGGTCACTTGCCAACAAGGGTTGAACGAACCGCGTTACCCATCCTTACCTGGAATTATGAAAGCGAAGAAAAAACCATTGGAAGAGCTGGAACTCGATGATTTGGATTTGGATGAAGACGATGTGGAACCAAAGACAAAAACAATCGATGTCTTCCTCCCACCGGAAAAAGAAGCTGGAAGAGTCCTCGAAGGCGATCTAGATGATCAAGTGAAAGAATTGGTATCACTGCTTAAAAATGAAAAGAAAGTGCTATAAGGCAATAAGATAGAGAGGGGTAGAACGATGAGTAAATTATTAGTGATTGCGGAAGGCAGAGATGGTGCATTACGTAATGTATCGTTTGAAGCGGTTGCTGCGGCGAAAAAAATCGATTCAGAAGCTGAAATCGTCGCCGTTGTGTTAGGGAAGGATCAATTGGAAGATCAAGCAAAGGAATTGATTTATCATGGCGCCGATCGGGCAGTCACTGTCGGCCATGAAAAATTGGAACATTATACATCGGAAGGATACGGTCAAGCCGTTCTTGCTGTCATCAATGATGAGTCTCCGGATGGAATCGTCATGGGGCATACGTCCATCGGGAAAGATTTGACACCAAAAATTGCGGCAAAACTCGATACCGGGCTCGTTTCCGACGTCATCGACATCGAAATCAATGACGGACGGTTGGAATTCACACGGCCGATTTATTCAGGTAAAGCTTTTGAAAAGAAAATCATCACAGACGGATTGACTTTTGTCACCATCCGGCCGAACAACATTGCCGCATTGGAGCGGGACGAATCAAGGAGTGGCGACATCACAGCAAAAGATGTGGATGTCACGGATATCCGGACGATTGTGAAAGAAGTCGTACGCAAAGCAAGTAAAGGTGTCGATTTATCAGAGGCGCGGGTAGTCGTCGCGGGAGGACGTGGCGTGAAAAGTGCGGAAGGGTTCGATCAGTTGTATGAACTGGCGGAACTCTTAGGCGGTGCAGTCGGTGCATCCCGTGGAGCATGTGATGCAGAGTACTGCGACTATTCTTTGCAAATCGGACAAACCGGTAAAGTTGTGACACCAGATCTTTACATTGCAGTAGGAATATCAGGAGCAATCCAACATCTGGCGGGCATGTCCAATTCGAAGGTCATCGTGGCGATCAATAAAGATCCGGAGGCGAACATTTTCAACGTGGCTGATTACGGCATAGTTGGAGATTTGTTCGAAGTAGTCCCATTATTGATTGAAGAAATAAAAGCAATGAAGGTTGAAGCATAAATTGACCTGAACCGGGAAAAATTATGGAGAGCGAATCTAATGAATGGAAGCAATGTCAAATTTGAAAAACATGCTTCGGTCCTCTCCAAAACATTTCCCGGTCTTTTTTCATGAACGGAAACGAATAAGCAAAACACTAGGAAGTCCAATCCAACGGTGATATACTTTCTATAAAGTTTGTTGAATAAAGGAGGTAAAAAGAAATGGCAATTGAAAATGTAACCGATCAAAATTTTGCCGAGGCGACAGCTGAAGGACTCGTACTTGCCGATTTTTGGGCACCTTGGTGCGGGCCTTGTAAAATGATTGCGCCGGTACTTGAGGAAATCGACAAAGAAATGTCCGATAAAGTGAAAATTGTAAAATTGGATGTGGACGAAAATCAAGAAACTGCAAGCAAATTCGGAGTGATGAGCATTCCGACATTACTGTTGTTCAAAGACGGCGAAGTGGTTGACCAAGCGATCGGTTTTCAACCGAAAGAGGCTTTAACCGAATTGATTAACAAACACGCTTAATTCAAGTAAAATGAATAGTGACGAATCGAAAATCCCTTGTTTTTTGAACAAGGGATTTTCTGAACTTAAAGGAATGGTTGACCATGAATGAAGTGATCAAAAAGAAATTGGAAGTGCTTCCGGCTAATCCTGGTTGCTATTTGATGAAAGATAAACAAGGTACGATCATTTATGTAGGGAAATCCAAAACATTGCGCAACCGGGTCCGTTCCTACTTTACGGGAGCCCATGACCGGAAAACGCAACGGTTGGTCCAGGAAATCGCCGACTTTGAATATTTTGTCACGTCATCCGAGTTGGAAGCATTGATTTTGGAAATGAACCTGATCAAAAAATATGATCCGAAGTACAATGTCATGTTGAAAGATGACAAATCATATCCATATCTGAAAATCACAGCTGAACGACATCCTCGTCTCTTAGTCACGAGACAGGTCAAGAAAGATAAGGGTAAATACTTCGGCCCATATCCAAACGTCATGGCTGCGAGGGAGACGAAAAAACTGCTCGATCGGATGTACCCTTTAAGGAAATGCAACAACCCTCCAGGTAGGCCATGTCTCTATTATCATATGAAGCAATGTTTGGCCTGCAGTAAAAATCCTCCGGGTGAAGAAGAGTACGCCGAAATCGTCAAGGAAATCACTTCTTTTCTCCAAGGGAATCACAAAGAAATCGTGGAAAAGTTGAAGCAAAAGATGTTTGAGGCGAGCGAAGAACTGAATTTTGAAAGGGCGAAGGAATTAAGGGATCAAATCCAACATATTGAAGTTGTCATGGAAAAACAAAAAATGACATGGAATGACCGGGTCGATCGCGATATTTTCGGTTACAGTTACGATAAAGGGTGGATGTGCATCCAAGTTTTCTTTATGCGTCAAGGGAAGCTCATGGAACGGAATGTGACGACATTTCCGATTTACGATGACCCGGAAGATGCCTTCACCAGTTATATCGGAAGGTTTTACCTCCATCAAAACCATTTGAAACCAAAGGAAATATTGCTGCCGATCGGTTCCAATAGCGAATTGATTTCTGAGCTATTGGATGTCAACACCCATACGCCGTTTCGTGGCAAAAAACGGGAATTGGTGGAATTGGCTATGAAAAATGCCAAAATCGCCCTTTCGGAAAAGTTCTTTTTAATCGAACGGGATGAAGAACGGACAATTGTCGCTACAGAAAAACTTGGGGAAATTTTGAATATCGGAACACCATATCGGATCGAGGCATTCGACAACTCGAATATTCAAGGGACGGATCCAGTCTCAGCAATGGTTGTGTTCATCGACGGACGACCGAGTAAAAAAGATTACCGCAAATATAAAATCCGGACGGTGGACGGCCCGGATGATTATGAAACGATGCGGGAAGTGGTCCGTAGAAGATATACCCGAGTGTTGAAAGAGGAATTGCCGCTTCCTGATTTGATCATCGTTGATGGTGGTAAAGGCCAAATCAATGCGGCTGCCGATGTGTTGGAAAATGAATTGGGATTGGATATTCCTATTGCGGGTTTAGTGAAAGATGAGAAACATAAAACGAGTGAGTTGCTTTACGGCTCACCGCCAGAGATTGTGCCGTTGGAACGACGGTCTAATGAATTTTATCTCGTACAACGTATTCAAGATGAAGTGCACCGGTTCGCCATCTCTTTCCACCGGAATGTGAGAAGCAAAGGGTTGTTCCATTCCGTCCTCGACGATATACCAGGTGTCGGAGAAAAACGGAAAAAGTTGTTGCTGCGCCATTTCAAATCGATCAACGAATTGAAAAAAGCTTCTGTGGAAGATATGCGAAAACTCGGCATTCCTGCTAATACAGCGAAAGAAATCATCCGTCATTTAAATGATCAAGACTCGGAGCCAACTGAAAAAACCGAAACTACAATGTAAGAAAAGCTGGAACAAGACAACAAGCAGTTTTGTTCCAGCTTTCATTATTTTTCATAAGTTCGTATATACGACGTTGAACTGGATTTGGTGGATGCGACGGTTGATTTCTTCAGTGCATTCGCATTCCGTCC
>CALKWU010000184.1 GCA_938004015.1 uncultured Oceanobacillus sp. | reverse complement strand
TTAACGTTTTGAGAACTGAGGCGCTTTACGTGCCGCTTTAAGACCGTATTTCTTACGTTCTTTCATTCTCGGATCACGTGTCAAGAATCCTTCTCGTTTCAATGTTGCACGGTATTCCGGATTAGCTTGCAACAGCGCACGGGCAATACCATGACGGATCGCACCAGCTTGACCGGTGAAACCTCCGCCTTGAACATTGACGAGAATGTCGTATGTTCCTTGTGTCTCTGTAGCCACAAGCGGCTGGTTGAGAATGAGAAGTTGTGTTTCATATGGGAAATAGTCTTCGGCAGCGCGACCATTAATGATGATTTTACCTGAACCAGGTACCAAACGTACACGTGCAGTTGATTTTTTACGACGTCCTGTGCCGTAATATTGTACTTGTGCCAATGATTTTACCTCCTTTTATTACCCGCGAAGCTCGTAAACTTCCGGCTTTTGTGCTGCGTGATGATGTTCCGGACCGGCATATACGTGTAACTTTTTGAACATTTTCCGGCCTAAAGGACCTTTTGGCAACATTCCTCTTACTGCATACTCGATTAAACGTTCAGGATGTTTCTGACGCAATTCCGCTGCAGTTTGTTGTTTCAATCCACCTGGATAATTGGAATGGCGATAATAGATTTTATCGGTTTCCTTTTTTCCGCTCAACTCAATTTTTTCTGCATTGATGATGATCACATGATCACCAGTGTCCACATGTGGTGTGTATGTCGGCTTATGCTTGCCGCGCAAAAGTGCAGCGACTTCGCTGGCAAGACGTCCAAGGCGTTTACCTTCTGCATCGACAACGAGCCATTTGCGTTCGACATTCGCTTCATTCGCCATAAATGTTGTGCGCATGTTTCATTTCCCTCCATATATATAAAATCCGTTTCATTTCCTACAATTCAAGTTTCATAAACAGCATAAACATAATTAGTTTCCGGGGCTAATCATGGTTTATAAATAAAATGCCATAAATCATAATATAACATAACAGGCCATTTTGTCAACAATGGATTGCATTTTCAATGGAATTTTCACATTCCGATATTCTTTCCAAAAGAACGGTTTATTCATAGTCCACCCGAATCAAATATAAACCTTCCGGGCCGAGGGTCTTTCCGATTTTACTACGGTCTTTTGCCATAAATAATTCGGGAATTTGCTCCGGTTGCCATTTCCCTTCGCCGACATCGAGCAAAAAACCGGAGAGGATGCGAACCATATGGTAGAGAAAGCCGTTTCCGCAAAAGGAAAAACGTACACCTTCTTCATATTCTTCACATTTTGCCGAATATAACGTCCGCACACGGCTTCCTTTTACCGTAGCTTTCGCTGAAGAAAATGTAGTGAAATCATGGGTGCCTTCCAAGTATGTGCATGCTTCTTTCATTTTTTCAATGTTTAATGATACCGGATAATGATAGGCGTAGTTTCTGCTGAAAACGTCCCTTTCCTCGCTCGTCCGCACATAGTAATGGTATTCCTTTGCCACTGCACTGAAACGCGCGTGGAACGATTCTGGGACGAATTCTGCGCATCTAATATGGATGTCACCCGGCAACAATGAATTCAACGCTTTTTGCCAATTTTCCTCACGAAGGGAAAGGGGGGTATCAAAATGGAATACTTGCCCTTTCGCATGGACCCCTTTATCCGTACGTCCCGAACCGTGGATGAGAATCTCCTCACCTTTATGGATTTGTCTCAATGCTTTTTCTATTTCGCCTTGAACCGTGCGTTTGTTCCGCTGGCTTTGAAAACCGAAAAAATCGGTGCCGTCATAGGCGACTGTACATTTGATCCGTTTCATCTCATTTCCCTCTCACCCGTATGTTCTCGTTGCAAACAAAATGGCGACAACAAGGATGAAAATGAAGTAACTGATGGCATCCAATTTCGTGATTTTCAGTTCCCTCAATTTTGTCCGATTCTCTCCACCTTGATAACCTCGCGCTTCCATCGCCATCGCCAGTTCCTCTGCCCGTTTGAATGCGCTGATGAATAAAGGGACAAGCAGTGGGACGACCGCCTTCACCCGTTCTTTCAATGGGCCGGTACGGAAATCGACACCTCGGGAGGCTTGGGCTTTTGAAATTTTGTCCGTCTCCTGCATTAATGTCGGGATAAATCGCAAAGAAATCGACATCATCAACGCAAGTTCATGAACCGGAAATTTGATTTTTTTCAACGGTTCGAGCATGTCTTCAATTCCATCGGTAATCTCGATGGGAGTCGTTGTCAGCGTCAACAAAGAAGTGACGAGAATGAGCAGGAAAAAGCGAATCGATATCGCAAAACCTTGAATGATTCCGCCGGAATAAAATGTCATCGCGCCGATTTCAAACACGACCTGCCCCTCTTTCGTGACGAACAGGTGCAGAATGAAAGTGAAAATGATCAAAAACCAAACCGGTGTCAATCCTTTCAGGATGAACCGGACGGGAACTTTACTCAGAATCATGGCAAATACGGAAAAAAGAATCAACGTTGCATAACTTGGAACATTATTGGCAAAAAAGACGATGAATACAAAGAAAAAGATGATCGTTATTTTCGTTCGAGGATCTAACCGGTGGATCAAAGAATCACCAGGAACATATTGACCAATGATCAAGGAGTTGTTCACGTCTCTTCCACTCCTTTAATGATTTTCCGGATTTCCAAAGCGAGCTCTTCGATAGTCTGATTATGGAATGGCATTTTCACACCGATTTTCTCCTCGAAGGCTGACAGAAATTGCACGATTTCCGGAACATCCAGTTGGACGCTTTGCAACGCTTCTCTTTGCGTGAAGACCTCCTCAGGAGCTCCTTCCATATATTTTTTTCCTTTGTTCAATATTAAAATGCGGTCGGCATATTTTAAAGCATCCTCCATACTATGGGTGACGAGAACCGTCGTCAATCCTTCTTGTTGATGCAATTCATAAAACATGTCCATGATTTCCCGCTGTCCCCGGGGATCGAGTCCTGCTGTCGGCTCGTCCAACACGAGCACTTCCGGTTTCAAGGCAAGCACACCTGCAATGGCGACCCGGCGTTTTTGTCCGCCACTCAATTCAAAGGGAGACCTGTCCAACAGCTCTTCTGATAACCTGACTTGCCGGAGCACTTCTTTTGTCCTTTTTTTGATTTCTTCCGGTGCCACTCCGAAATTTTCAGGACCAAATGCAATATCTCTGGCGACGGTTTCTTCAAAGAGCTGATGTTCCGGATATTGGAATACGACTCCGACACGGCTTCGAAGTTCTTTCATGTTTTTTGGTTTTTCTTCATTGGTGAGCTTGAATTCACCAATCTGCACTTCGCCTTCAGTGGGTGCTGTCAACCCATTCAAATGCTGGATCAGTGTTGACTTCCCGGAGCCCGTATGGCCGATAATCGCGACAAAAGAACCGGACGGGATATGAAAACTCAAATCTTCCAGCGCTTTATGTTCAAAGGGTGAATTTTTTTGATAAATATACGTCACGTTCTTGAATGTAATATCCATAATTCCTCCAACAATTCCTCATGATTTAACGGTTCTTTTGACAGCTTGATCCCAGCGCGTTTCAACTCTTCCGCCAAAATGGCCACAAATGGCACGTCCAATCCGATTTCCCGCAACTCATCCCGCTTGGAAAATATTTCACGTGGACTCGCTTCCGCCCAGATTTCCCCTTGATTCAAGACGATGACCCGTTCCACTTTCACCACTTCGGATAAATCATGGGTGATCGTGATCAAAGAGAGACCTTGTTGTTCGCTCAACTCCGCCACAGTTTCCATGATTTCTTTTCGCCCTTTCGGATCGAGCATAGCCGTAGCTTCGTCCAGAATGAGGACTTTGGGGGATATGGCAAGCACACTGGCGATGGCGACCCGTTGTTTTTGACCGCCGGAAAGCCGGTGTGGTTCTGTCAAACGATAATCTAGCATATGGACAGCAGCCAATGTTTCTCCAATCCGTTTCACCATTTCTTCCCGGGGAAAACCTCGATTTTCCATGCCGAATGCGACATCATCTTGAACGGTCGCACCGACAAATTGGTTATCCGGATTTTGAAACACCATGCCAATATCGCGTCTGATGTCCCAAATCGTTTCTTCATTCAAAGGGACGCCATCGATGAAAATTTCCCCTTCTTGTGGAAAAAGCAATCCATTCACCAATTTGGCAACCGTTGATTTCCCTGAGCCGTTATGGCCGATAATCGCCACGAATTCATTTTCATAGATCGTAAACGACATATTTTTCAATACCCAAGGTTCGTCCTCACTGTAGCGGAACGACACATTCCGAAATTCAATTAAAGCTTTCCTCATTCCAGAACGCCTCCCTTCTCCTCAAAACGGGGCCGCATGATCTTATAGAAACGGATAAGAAACAGCGGCAATTGCAGCTCACATGCATCCGTTTTCTTGCGGTAAGCTGCTTCTCAATTGTTCATTTTTATACAAAAAAAGGGCCTGGATCCACCTCTTTGGAGAGATTTCTTCCTGCCCTTGGCGCTTTTTTTGATTAAACTAACTCAATGATTGCCATGTTCGCTCCGTCGCCTTGGCGCTCACCTAGTTTAAGAATACGCGTATATCCGCCTTGTCTATCTTCATAGCGTTTGGCGATATCATCAAACAGCTTTTGGATAACCGTATCGTCTTCTTCCGTTTCTTTATTGTAAAGGAATGCTGCTGCTTGACGGCGTGCATGCAAATCGCCGCGTTTTCCGAGTGTAATCATTTTCTCTACTACAGATCGAAGCTCTTTCGCTTTTGCTTCTGTCACTTCCAAGCGTTCATGGATGATCAAATCAGTAGCAAGGTTGCGAAGTAGTGCCATTCGCTGATCTGTTGTACGTCCTAATTTTCTCATGGACAATCCCTCCTTATATCGAATCTTCAGGTGACTTTCAATCAGTCGTCATTCCGCAAACTTAAGCCGAGTTCTGCAAGTTTTGATTTGACTTCATCCAAAGACTTGCGACCCAAGTTACGCACTTTCATCATATCTTCTTCCGTTTTTTGGGTCAGTTCCTGAACGGTGTTGATGCCTGCACGTTTCAAGCAGTTATATGATCTTACGGATAGATCCAATTCTTCGATCGTCATTTCCATTACTTTTTCTTTCTGATCTTCTTCTTTTTCGACCATGATCTCAACGTTTTGAGCTTCTTCTGTCAAGCCGATGAACAAGTTCAAGTGTTCGGAAATGATTTTTGCTCCTAAAGAAACAGCTTCTTCAGGGCGGATACTACCGTTAGTAGTCACTTCCAACGTCAATTTATCGTAATCGACAATTTGACCGACACGGGTGTTTTCCACTTGGTATGTGACACGTTCCACTGGTGTGAAAATCGAATCTACCGGAATGACGCCTATCGGTTGTTCTTCATGTTTGTTTTCCTCAGCCGGACGATAGCCGCGACCGCGTTCAGCAGTCATTTTCATATATAAGCGACCTTTGCTGTTGACTGTTGCGATGTGGAGATCTGGATTCATCACTTCCACGTCACTGTCGTAAATCAAATCTGCAGCAGTCACTTCAGCTTTGCCTTGAACATCTATTTCCAATGTTTTCGGTTCATCAGAATAGATTTTCAGTGCAAGCTTTTTTAAATTCAAAATAATTTGCGTCACATCTTCAACCACGCCATCAATCGTGGAAAATTCATGCAACGCTCCGTCGATTTGCACGGAAGTAATAGCAGCACCCGGAAGTGAGGACAATAAAATACGACGCAAGGAGTTTCCAAGAGTGGTACCATATCCACGCTCAAGAGGTTCAACTACGAATCTTCCAAATGTAGCATCATCACTAATTTCAACCGTTTCAATCTTTGGCTTCTCAATTTCAATCATCCGATAAACCCTCCTTAAAAACGTCGAAACCTCGGTTAGACGAAGCTTAAACCGAAATTCCCCAAATAAGCAGTCGCGTAGGTATTTGCACGACCTGTCTTTCGTTACGTGTCCGTATCACGACTTGCAAAAAACGCGAGCAAAGTGTAATACTTCCATTATAACCCAGTATAGACAGGGCGGCAAAATCTATACGATGTTATCCTGAAAGCCATGAATTGAGCTCTTTGTCAGCCAACATCCGAATGATTAGACACGACGACGTTTTGGTGGGCGACAACCATTATGAGGAACTGGGGTTGCATCAACAATTGCGGTCACTTCCAAGCCAGCTGCTTGAAGAGAACGAATTGCCGCTTCACGTCCTGCTCCCGGTCCTTTCACAGTCACTTCCAGGTTTTTCATTCCATGTTCCACTGCTTGTTTTGCAGCTGCTTCAGCCGCCATTTGAGCAGCAAACGGTGTTGATTTACGGGAACCTTTAAAACCCAATGATCCTGCCGAACTCCAAGAAACAGTATTTCCTTTTTTATCTGTGATCGTTACAATCGTATTGTTGAATGTAGAACGGATATGTGCTACTCCGGATTCCACATTTTTTCTCACACGACGTTTACGTGATGTAGTACGAGCCATTTACAATGTCCTCCTTTCAATTTTGACTTATCTTATCGTTGCCTTACGCGGGCCTTTACGTGTGCGGGAGTTGTTTTTCGTATTTTGGCCACGGACCGGTAGTCCTCTACGGTGACGTAGACCTCGATACGAGCCGATTTCCATGAGACGTTTAATGTTCAACGATACTTCACGACGAAGATCTCCTTCAATCGTACGGGATTCAACGGCACGACGAATTCTGCTCAATTCGTCTTCTGTCAAATCACGGACTCTAGTGTCTTCGGAAACGTCTGCTTCTTTCAAGATTTCTTGTGCGGTGGATTTTCCGATTCCATAAATGTACGTTAAGGAAATCACGACCCGTTTGTCACGCGGAATATCAATACCTGCTATACGCGCCATTCTTCACAGCACCTCCTGTTTTAACCTTGTTTTTGTTTATGTTTCGGGTTTTCACAAATAATCATTACTTTTCCTTTTCGCCTAATTACTTTACATTTTTCGCAAATCGGTTTTACCGATGCTCTTACTTTCATCCTGTTTACCTCCTTCAAAATCGGAGCATTATTTGTAGCGGTACGTAATTCGGCCTCTTGTCAAATCATACGGGGAAAGTTCCACTGTAACTTTATCCCCCGGTAGAATTCGGATGTAGTTCATACGGATTTTTCCCGAGACGTGTGCCAAAACGGTATGACCGTTTTCGAGCTCGACGTGGAACATTGCATTCGGCAATGTTTCGGTTACAGTTCCTTCCACTTCAATAACATCATCTTTTGCCATCGTGTTTGATCTCCCTTCTTCAAATCAGTCACAAACTCAGGCAAACGGTTGGTGATCGTTCATCACCAATTGTGACATGATCAGTTCTTAGAAGGCTGACAGGTTTCTGGAGGAAACGATTAAACCTTGGTGTGGTTTCCTATCCTAAATCTGACGTACCGATCATCCACAACACTTACGAATGATTTCGTCCGCCTCAGTCCAAGAACGAAACGATTGATCCCACTGGAACATCCGGGTGTTGCAAGCGAATGTCCATCATTTATCTTCATGCTAAAAGCAAGTGTATATTGTTTCTACGTCCTTCATTATAACCATCCGGGACGGGATTTGCACCTATTCCGGATAATATTTTCACTTAGTTTTCCAATTGGGTTTGAATGTCCTGGAAAACTTTATCGATGTCTTGATCTCCGTCGATACGGGAAAGATACCCTTTCTTTTCATAAAAATCAAGTAAAGGTTGCATTTGTTCGAGATTCACGGCCAAACGGTTTTTCACCGTTTCCGGTTTATCGTCATCCCGTTGCGTCAGAGCCGAACCATCCTTGTCACATACCCCATCTTTTTCCGGTGGATTGAATGTGACGTGATAAGCTGTTCCGCATGTCGGACAAATCCAACGGCCGGATAAACGTTCCACTAGTTTCTCTTCCGGAACATCAATATGAAGTACATAATCGATTTTTGTATCAAGTTCAGAAAGGAGTTGTTCCAAGCTTTCCGCTTGGGCAAGTGTCCTTGGAAAACCATCCAATAGGAATCCTTTCTTGCAATCATCCTTCATCAATCGCTCTTTGACGATTCCGATCGTGACTTCATCCGGAACGAGTGCTCCTTGATCCATGTATTCTTTCGCTTTCTTTCCGAGTTCTGTGCCTTCTTTGATTGCTGAACGGAACATATCCCCTGTTGAAATATGAGGGATGTTATATTGTTCATTTATTTTTTCTGCCTGAGTACCTTTACCGGCGCCAGGCAGACCCATTAAAATCAAGTTCAATCTTTTCCCCTCGCTTTTCGCTTTCTCAGGATGTCACTTGATGAACCCTCTGTAGTGACGTTTCACCAACTGTCCTTCCAGCTGTCTCATCGTTGTCAGGGCAACCCCTACAACAATCAGCAAGCTCGTTCCGCCAATTTGTACAGCGTGTGGCAGATTGGCGATTTTACCGAGAATAATCGGCAAGATGGAAACAGCCGCCAAGAATAAGGCTCCTACAAATGTCAGTCGCTGAATGACACGTGTGAGATATCTCTCTGTATTATGTCCTGGACGAATACCTGGGACATAACCACTTTGTCTTTGCAAGTTTTCCGCCATCTGTTCCGGATTCACTTGGACAAATGTGTAGAAATAGGTGAATGCGATGATCAATAACGCATAAATCACCATTCCCACCGGTTCGGTATATGAGAAAATCGAAATGATCGTCCCGGCAACTGAACTGCCTTCAAAAAATCCGGCTATCGTCGTCGGTGCCATCATAAAAGCACTGGCAAAAATGACTGGAATAACTCCGGCAGCATTCACTTTGATTGGCAAGTGAGTGGATTGTCCGCCGACCGGTGAACGGTTGACCAATCTTTTTGCATATTGGATCGGTATTTTACGCAGTGCCTGGTTCACATAAATGACGCCAACTGTTACTGCAATTGCCACAAGAATGATGATGGCAACAATGACCGCATTGATGAACAAATCATCTCCTGCATTCACAAAGTATTGACTGAACAGTTGGATCGCACCAGTTGGTACTGCTGCAACGATTCCGGCAAAAATGATGATAGAAATTCCGTTTCCAACTCCGTGTGCAGTAATTTGCTCACCCAACCACATTAAAAATGCCGTTCCTGCTGTCAAGGTGATCGCGATGACCAAAAATTTAATAAAACTAGGGTTTTGAATCAATAAGCCGCCTGCTAATGCGTTAAATCCAATCGACATGGCCATTGCTTGGATAAACGCAAGCACGATTGTAAAATAGCGTGTCACTTGAGCTATCTTCTTCCGGCCCATTTCCCCCTGTTTTCTCCACTCTGCAAATTTCGGTACAACATCCATTTGCAAAAGTTGCATGATAATGGAGGCGGTAATGTAAGGGAAAATTCCCATTGCAAAAATCGAGAAGTTTTCTAAAGCACCACCGCCAAACGTATTGATGAAGCCGAATACGCTTTGTTGGCTTGTAATAAAGTCAATCGCAGCTTTGTCAGTAAATGGAACAGGAATGAATGTGCCGATACGGAAAATGATCAACATCGCCAATGTGAAAAGTATTTTCCGTCTGATATCAGCAACACGCCAAAAATTTGCCAGTGTGCGAAACATCAGATCACCTCAGTTTTACCGCCCGCAGCCTCAATCGCTTCTTTCGCTTTTTCGGAAAATTTATGAGCTTTTACTGTGAGCTTCTTTTCAATAGTTCCGTTTCCAAGTACTTTGACTCCTGATTTCAATTTACTTACGATACCTTTTTCCAGTAATAGCTCTGGAGTAACTTCAGTGCCTTCTTCAAATTGGTTCAATTTTTCCAAATTGACGATTGCGTACTCTTTTCGGTTGATGTTTGTAAATCCCCGTTTAGGCAAACGTTGGAACAAAGGTGTCTGTCCACCTTCAAAACCAGGACGGACTCCACCGCCTGAACGGGCTTTTTGTCCTTTTTGCCCACGGCCGGATGTTTTCCCACTTCCGGAAGACATGCCGCGCCCTACACGATTTTTTGTTTTTCGAGCACCTTCATTTGCTTTCAATTCATGAAGTTTCATCGGAGCACCTCCTCATGTTTGGAAATTATTACGCTTCATTCACTTCAACTAAATGTGATACTTTATTAATCATACCACGAACAGCCGGTGTATCTTCAAGTACGACTGTTTGGTTTGTTTTCTTCAAGCCAAGCGCTTCGACAGTTTTCTTTTGTCCTTCTTTTGCACCAATGACACTGCGTTTGAGGGTAATTGCTAATTTGTTTGCCATATGGTTTCCCTCCTTATCCTAACAGTTCTTCAACAGACTTTCCGCGTAGTTTTGCTACTTCCTCTGCGGTTTTCAAATTTTCCAAGCCATTCATCGTGGCGCGGATGACGTTGATTGGAGTGTTTGAACCGAGTGATTTTGTAAGAATATCACCAATTCCGGCAAGTTCCAAGACAGCACGGACCGGTCCTCCGGAAATAACTCCTGTACCTTCCGCTGCCGGTTTCATTAATACGTGACCAGCTCCAAAACGTCCGTTGATTTCATGAGGAATCGTTGTTCCAATAATCGGTACGCGGATCAAGTTTTTTCTTGCATTATCGAAAGCTTTTTTGATCGCTTCAGGCACTTCTTGCGCTTTCCCGGTGCCAAAACCGACATGTCCGTTCTTGTCACCAACAACTACTAAAGCGGAAAAGCGGATCCGACGTCCACCTTTTACAACTTTAGAAACGCGGTTAATGGAAACGACGCGCTCTTCTAACTCTAATTTGTTTGGATCGATTGTGTGATTCATTAAAATGGAAACCTCCTTTATCGATTAAAATTCAAGACCAGCTTCTCTTGCGGCCTCTGCCAAAGCTTTTACACGTCCATGGTATAAGTAACCTCCGCGATCGAACACAACGGATTTATAGCCTTTTTCAATGGCTCGCTTGGCAAGTGTTTCTCCGACCAATTTAGCAGCTTCAATATTACCGCCATTTTTTATGTCCAATTCTTTATCTAAAGTGGAAGCACTCGAAAGTGTCACTTGATTTACATCATCAATCAATTGCGCATAGATATGTTTGTTGGAGCGGTATACGTTTAAACGTGGACGTTCAGCCGTTCCTGTCAAATTTTTCCGTACACGTGCATGACGTTTTTTGCGCATCTCATTTCGGGATGGTTTTGTGATCATCTCGGTCACTCCTTTCTCGCCTGTCTAAATGTTACTTAGCAGTTTTACCTTCTTTACGACGTACATATTCTCCAGCATAACGGATACCTTTTCCTTTATATGGCTCTGGCGGACGGATGGCGCGGATATTCGCCGCAACTGCACCGACCAGTTCTTTATCGATACCTTTAACAGTCAGTTCCGTGTTTTTCGGTACGTCAATTTCAATTCCATCAATCGGTTCGATTTCAACCGGGTGAGAATAACCGGCGTTGATCACCAGTTTGTTTCCTTGTTTTTGTGCACGATAACCGACCCCACTGATTTCCAATGATTTTTCGAATCCTTTGGTTACACCTTCAATCATGTTTGCGATCAATGTGCGGGTAGTTCCATGCAATGCACGATGTTCTTTTTGATCACTTGGACGTTCTACAGTAATTACATTATCTTCCATTTTTACGATCATATCTTCATGGATATCTTTGGAAAGCTCTCCTTTGGGACCTTTCACCGCTACTTTCGTCCCTTCGAACTTTACCTCGACTCCTTCTGGAATTTCAATCGGTTTTAATCCAATACGTGACATTTCAGCACCTCCTCGAGTTAAAATAATTACCAGACGAATGCGAGCACTTCGCCACCGACTCGCTGGCTGCGGGCTTCCCGATCTGAAAGCACACCTTTTGAAGTGGATACGATAGCGATACCAAGGCCATTCAATACCCGTGGCACTTCATCAGCTTTTGCGTAAACACGGCGGCCTGGCTTGCTGATCCGTTTAATGCCCGTAATTACTTGCTCATCATTTGCACCGTACTTCAGAAAGATGCGAAGTATACCTTGTTTATTATCTTCAATCACTTCATAATCCTTTACGAAACCTTCTCGCTTAAGGATATCAGCGATGTCTTTTTTCAACTTTGAAGCCGGAAGCTCCAATTTTTCATGTTTTACAGTATTTGCATTACGGATACGAGTAAGCATATCTGCAATTGGGTCTGTCATTACCATTCGTTACTACCTCCTTCCCACATAAGGGTTTACCAGCTTGCTTTTTTGACGCCCGGAATTTGACCTTTGTAGGCCAGTTCACGGAAACAAATACGGCAAAGTTTAAATTTACGGATTACAGAATGGGGACGTCCGCAACGTTCACAACGTGTGTATTCACGGACTTTGAATTTCTGTTTGCGCTTCTGTTTAGCGATTAAAGATTTCTTAGCCACAAATTTACCTCCTTATCGAGCTTACTTTTGGAATGGCATTCCGAATTCAGTCAACAACTCTTTTGCTTCTTCATCCGTGTTGGCCGTTGTCACGATGACAATATCCAGTCCGCGCACTTTATTCACTCTATCATAGTCGATTTCCGGGAAAATCAATTGTTCTTTAATTCCTAATGTATAGTTTCCACGTCCATCAAATGAGTTTTTAGAAACACCACGGAAGTCACGTACACGTGGCAGAGAAACTGCGATGAGCTTCTGAAGGAAGTCATACATACGTTCACCGCGAAGAGTGACTTTCGCACCGATAGGCATTCCTTCACGTAAACGGAAACCTGCAATGGACTTCTTCGCACGGGTGACCAATGGTTTTTGACCGGAAATCAGTGACAATTCTTCAACAGCACTGTCCAATGCTTTTGCGTTTTGCACTGCATCACCGACACCCATGTTAATGACGATTTTTTCAATCTTTGGAACTTGCATGACAGATTTATAATTAAACTTTTTCATTAAAGATGGAGTAATTTCCTCTTGATATTTTTGTTTCAATTCATTCATCATGGTGACCTCCTTTCAACTTCAAGCTTATTTATCCAATGGTTCACCGGATTTTTTCGCGATACGCACTTTCTTCCCGTCACGTATCTCGTAACCTACCCGGGTCGCTTCTCCAGTTTTCGGGTCAATCGGCAATACGTTGGATACGTGAATAGGAGCTTCTTGGTTTAAAATTCCGCCTTGCGGGTTTTCTTGTGAAGGCTTCGCGTGTTTTTGTACCATGTTGACACCTTCAACTAGTACACGTTCTTTCTTCGGATACACTTCCAAAATGACTCCGGTTTTACCACGATCTTTTCCGGATAACACTTTGACTTTATCACCTTTTTTCACATGCATGCTTGACGCACCTCCTTAACAAGGAAAGATTCACTTATAATACTTCTGGAGCTAGAGATACGATCTTCATGAATTTAGCATCACGTAGTTCACGTGCAACCGGTCCGAAGATACGTGTTCCTCTTGGGCTTTGATCGTCACGGATAATGACAGCAGCGTTTTCGTCAAAACGGATGTAAGAACCGTCTTTACGACGAGCGCCGGATTTTGAACGGACGATGACTGCTTTAACGACATCGCCTTTTTTGACAACGCCACCTGGTGTTGCTTTTTTCACCGAGCAAACGACGACATCACCGATATTCGCAGTTTTACGTCCTGTTCCGCCCAAAATTTTGATTGTTTTCAATTCACGAGCACCAGAGTTATCTGCAACTTTTAAACGAGTTTCTTGTTGGATCATAACACGGTTACCTCCCTTCGGATTTGTTCCGAATCAGCTTTTATATAATGACAGCCTCTTCCACGACTTCCACCAAGCGGAAACGTTTTGTCTTTGAAAGCGGGCGAGTTTCCATGATGCGGACGATGTCGCCGACTTTCGCTTGGTTCTTTTCATCGTGAACCTTGAATTTTTTGGAATATTTCACACGTTTTTTATATAATCTGTGGACTTTGTAAGTTTCAACCAGGACAGTGATCGTTTTATCCATTTTGTCGGATACGACGCGGCCGGTGTACACTTTACGGTTATTTCGTTCAGACATGTATTAGAGTCCTCCTCTCTTCAAGTCAGTTATTAGCGAGTTCACGCTGACGTTCAATTGTTTTTAAACGAGCAATGGTTTTACGTACTTCGCGAATACGTGCGGTGTTTTCCAACTGACCTGTAGCAAGCTGGAAGCGCAAATTAAACAATTCTTCTTTCAGTGATTTTACTTTTTCTTGGATTTCGGCAGTGGTTAATTCTCTGATTTCATTAGCCTTCATCGCTTTCACCACCAATTTCTTCACGTTTTACGAACCTAGTTTTGATCGGCAATTTATGGGCAGCTAGTCGCAATGCTTCACGCGCCGTTTCCTCATCTATACCTGCGACTTCAAACATCACTTTGCCTGGTTTGACTACAGCTACCCAGCCTTCCGGAGCACCTTTACCGGAACCCATCCGTACTTCTAGTGGTTTTGCCGTATATGGTTTATCCGGAAAAATTTTAATCCAAACTTTTCCACCACGTTTCATTTGACGGGTCATGGCAATACGGGCAGCTTCAATTTGACGGCTTGTGATCCAAGAAGGCTCCAAAGCTTGCAAGCCATATTCACCGAAAGTTACCTCTGTGCCGCCTTTCGCTTGACCTTTCATTCTTCCACGGTGTTGTTTACGATATTTTACACGTTTAGGCATCAACATAGTAAGTGCCCCCTTCCTTAATTTTCTTTTTTCGACGGAAGGACTTCCCCACGATAAATCCACACTTTCACGCCGAGCTTACCATATGTGGTATCCGCTTCAGCTGTACCGTAATCGATGTCGGCACGTAATGTGTGTAGTGGTACTGTTCCTTCACTGTAATGTTCTGCACGTGCGATATCCGCTCCGCCCAGACGTCCTGATACTTGTGTTCTGACTCCTTTTGCACCTGCACGCATCGCTCTTTGGATCGCTTGCTTTTGTGCACGGCGGAAGGAAATCCGGTTTTCCAATTGACGCGCGATATTATCTGCAACTAATTTTGCATCCAAGTCGACTTTTTTGACTTCGACAATATTGATATGAACTCTTTTGCCTGTCAAATTGTTCAATTCTTTACGTAAAGCTTCTACTTCAGATCCGCCTTTACCGATCACCATTCCCGGTTTTCCTGTATGGATCGTAATGTTGACCCGGTTTGCTGCACGTTCGATTTCGACAGATGAAACTGCGGCGTTTTTCAGGCGGTTTTCAATGTATTCTCTGATTTTGATATCTTCATGTAGTAAGTCTGCATAGTCCTTCTCAGCGTACCATCTGGACTCCCAGTCTTTAATTATACCAATGCGAAGGCCTTTTGGATGTACTTTTTGACCCACTAACTACCCCTCCTTTTTTTCCGTTACCACAACGGTGATGTGGCTTGTTCGTTTATCGATTTTACTTGCACGTCCTTGTGCTCGTGGACGATACCGTTTCAACGTAATACCTTCATTCACATATGCTTCTGAAACGACTAAATTGTCCGGATCCATTTCATAGTTGTGCTCTGCATTTGCGATAGCTGATTTCAATACTTTCTCAACGACTGGAGAAGCACTGCGATTAGTATGTTTCAAGATTGCAATGGCTTCACCGACATCTTTTCCTCGAATCAGATCAACGACTAAACGTGCCTTACGAGGAGCGATACGTACCATTTTTGCAGTGGCTTTTGCTTGCATTCGAGTAGCCTCCTCTCATTTTAGCGTTTTGTTTTCTTATCGTCGCCAGCGTGCCCTCTGAATGTGCGAGTCGGCGCGAATTCACCTAGTTTATGTCCAACCATGTCTTCTGTTATATAAACTGGGACATGTTTACGTCCGTCATGTACTGCAATCGTATGACCGACAAATGATGGGAAAATGGTCGAACGGCGAGACCAAGTTTTAATGACTTGTTTTTTGCCGCTTTCGTTCATTTGTTCCACTTTTTTCAACAGATGTTCATCTGCGAAAGGTCCTTTTTTCAAACTGCGACCCATGAATAAACCTCCTTCCAGAGCTTAGAGACGGGTTGTATCCACTCCCGTCTTTTTTCATTATTTTTTACGTCTGCGAACGATATACTTGTCAGACTTTTTGCTTTTACGTGTTTTGTAGCCAAGTGTCGGTTGACCCCAAGGTGAAACTGGTGAAGGCATTCCAATTGGTGCACGTCCTTCTCCACCACCGTGTGGGTGATCGACTGGGTTCATTGCAGAACCACGTACACTTGGTCGCTTGCCTAACCAACGGGAACGACCTGCTTTCCCGACACGGATTAATTCGTGTTCAATATTTCCTACTTGACCGATCGTTGCACGGCAAGTGCTTAAAATGAGGCGGACTTCTCCGGATGCGAGACGAACTAGGGTGTATTTTCCTTCACGTCCGAGGATTTGCGCTTCAGCACCTGCTGAACGTGCCAATTGTCCACCACGTCCCGGTTTCAATTCAACGTTATGAATTACCGTACCTACTGGAATGTTGGCAAGGGGCAGTGCGTTTCCTGTTTTAATATCCGCATTGACACCTGATTCGATTTCTTGTCCTACTTCCAAACCTTTCGGCGCTAAAATATAACGCTTTTCTCCATCAGCATAATGGATGAGTGCGATGTTCGCTGTACGGTTCGGGTCGTATTCGATCGTGGCAACGCGTCCTGGTATTCCATCTTTGTCACGTTTGAAGTCAATGATACGATATTGACGTTTATGGCCGCCACCTTGATGACGAACTGTGATTCTGCCTTGGTTATTCCGGCCTGCTCGTTTCGTGATTGGTGCGAGCAACGTTTTTTCCGGTGTATCTGTAGTTATCTCTGAAAATGTCGAGACAGAACGGTTACGAGTACCGTTTGAAGTTGGTTTGTACTTTTTGATCGCCATCTAATTTCCCTCCTTCACTGTTTTGGATCTCAGCTTTCAAAGAAATCGAGTTCTTTGCTGTCTTCAGAAAGCTGTACGATAGCTTTTTTACGATCTGGGCGGAATCCTCCGTATTGTCCCATTCTCTTGAATTTACCTTTCAAATTGAGTGTGTTGACTTTTACGACTTTCACACCAAAAACTTCTTCGACTGCTTGTTTGATTTCTGTCTTATTCGCTTTCGGGTCGACTTCGAAAGTGTATTTCTTATCCATCATCAAATCAGCACTATGTTCTGTAATGACAGGGCGCTTAATAATATCACGTGGATCTTTCATTATGCAAGCACCTCCCCTGCTTTTTCGACCGCTTCCTTCGTAATTACTAAATTGTCATACGTCAGTATATCCAATACGTTCAGTTCATCCACAGCCAAAACTTTCACCGTTTGCAAGTTGTTCGCTGAACGGACGACTGTATCGTCTTTTTCTGCAGTAACGATCAATGCTTTGTCATTTACTTTCAACGCATCTAATAATTCGACGACTTTCTTTGTTTTCGGTGTTTCGATCTCGATGGACTCCAACACGAAAATGTTGTCGTTTTTCACTTTGGAAGATAATGCAGATTTAAGAGCCAAGCGGCGCACTTTTTTCGGAAGTTTGTAACTGTAACTACGAGGTGTCGGACCGAACACTACGCCTCCGCCAACCCATTGTGGCGAACGGATCGAGCCTTGGCGTGCACGTCCAGTTCCTTTTTGACGCCATGGTTTCCGGCCTCCGCCGCGTACTTCGGAACGGTTTTTCACTGCATGGGTGCCTTGGCGCATCGATGCACGCTGCATGACAACCGCTTCATGTAGTACATGAGTATTCGGCTCAATACCGAAAACCGCTTCATTCAAATCTACTTCTCCTGCATTGCTTCCATCTTGTTTATAGAGTGTTACTTTAGGCATGACAAATCCTCCCTTCTACCGAATTAATTTCCTTTAATTGCGCTTGTGATTTTTACAAATGATTTTTTCGCACCAGGAACATTCCCTTTGATCAACAAAAGGTTCCTTTCAGTGTCTACGTTAACGACTTCAAGGTTTTGAATCGTCACTTGTTCGTTACCCATTTGTCCGGGCAATTTTTTCCCTTTGAAAACTCGCGCCGGCGTAGCTGCTGAACCCATGGAACCGGATCCGCGGTGGTATCTGGAACCGTGACTCATCGGGCCTCGAGCTTGGCCGTGACGTTTAATGGAACCTTGGAATCCTTTACCTTTGGAAGTTCCTGTCACATCCACTTTTTCTCCAACTTCAAAAATTTCGACGCTGATCTCTTGCCCTACTTCATAGTCGTCGATTTTATCTGTACGGATTTCACGAACGTAGCGCTTAGGGCTGGTGCCCGCTTTTTCAGCATGACCTTTCTCAGCCTTGTTGGCTCGTGTTTCTTTTTTATCCGCAAAACCTAACTGGATAGCAGTATAGCCATCGTTTTCCAATGTTCTCTTTTGTAAAACAACATTCGGCTCAGCTTGGATGACTGTTACGGGGATCAATTCACCGTTTTCAGAGAAAAGCTGAGTCATGCCGATTTTACGACCTAAGATTCCTTTCGTCATCCGTTACACCTCCTGTACATTTCATTTTTTATAGTTTAATTTCGATATCCACACCGGATGGTAAATCGAGTCTCATCAACGAGTCGACTGTTTTCGGTGTCGGGTTCACAATATCGATTAAACGCTTATGTGTGCGCATTTCGAATTGTTCACGAGAATCTTTGTATATATGGACCGCACGGAGAATCGTGAATACATTCCGTTCGGTCGGCAATGGAATCGGTCCGGAAACTTTCGCTCCAGAACGTTTTGCCGTTTCGACGATTTTTTCTGCAGATTGATCCAAAACACGATGGTCGTAAGCTTTCAATCGAATTCTGATTTTCTCTTTTGCCATTATTTTCCCTCCTTCGCCCATATTGTAATAGACATACTCCGTGAAAATTTCTTGGCACCGCGCCATGGCAAAGGGGCCGGGTGTGCCAACAACCTTTCACATCATCGCCAAAATGAGACCAACATTGATATTATACTAATTTATGTCAGTCTACGCAACCTTTTTTATAGATCTGAATCGATTGCACATCTACATATTATACGCATGTTATTGTTGAATTGCAAGGTTTTTTTGAGGTTTTCCCGTTTTTAATCTGATATATTCACATTCTAAAAATATTTTAGGTGTTTGAAGAAAAATGTATTGTTTTTTCTGGTTCCAAACAAAAATAAATGAAACGACAGATAAAAAACAGGCAGCCTATTGAAAGCTGCCTGTTTTTGAAATAATGCTTACTTAACGATTGATGTTACAACGCCGGAGCCCACTGTGCGCCCACCTTCACGGATGGAGAAGCGAGTTCCTTCTTCAATAGCGATTGGAGAAATCAATTCCACGTCCATTTCTACGTTGTCTCCAGGCATAACCATTTCAACGCCTTCTGGAAGTTGAACGACACCTGTCACGTCCGTAGTACGGAAATAGAACTGTGGACGATAGTTAGAGAAGAATGGAGTATGACGTCCACCTTCTTCTTTAGATAGTACATAAACTTCTGCTTTAAAAGTTGTGTGTGGTGTGATGGATCCTGGTTCAGCAAGAACTTGACCACGGCTTACTTCTTCACGAGCTACCCCACGAAGAAGTGCACCGATGTTGTCTCCAGCTTCTGCATAGTCAAGAAGCTTACGGAACATTTCCACACCTGTAACAGTAGTTTTTGTTGATTCATCAGCAAGTCCGATGATTTCAACTTCATCCCCAACTTTGATTTGACCTCGCTCAACACGGCCAGTCGCAACTGTACCACGACCTGTGATGGAGAATACGTCCTCTACAGGCATCATGAATGGTTTGTCAGTTTCACGGTCTGGAGTTGGAATGTATTCGTCAACTGCTTGCATAAGTTCAACGATTTTTTCTTCGTATTCTGGATCTCCTTCAAGTGCTTTTAGAGCAGAACCAGCGATTACTGGGACTTCATCACCTGGGAAGTCGTATTCCGACAAGAGATCACGTACTTCCATTTCTACCAATTCAAGCAATTCTTCGTCGTCAACCATGTCCACTTTGTTTAGGAATACGACGAACGCAGGTACGCCAACGTTACGGGAAAGCAAGATATGCTCACGAGTTTGTGGCATTGGTCCGTCAGCTGCAGATACAACTAGAATCGCACCGTCCATTTGCGCTGCACCAGTGATCATGTTTTTAACATAGTCTGCGTGTCCTGGGCAGTCAACGTGTGCATAGTGGCGGTTTTCTGTTTCGTACTCGACGTGGGATGTTGCAATTGTGATTCCACGTTCTCTTTCTTCCGGAGCGTTGTCGATTTGGTCATAACCTTTTGCGTCCCCGCCGCCATAACGTTTGTTCATTACAGTAGTGATAGCAGCTGTCAAAGTTGTTTTACCATGGTCAACGTGTCCAAGAGTTCCAACGTTAACGTGTTCTTTGGAGCGGTCAAATTTTTCTTTAGCCATTTATAGTTCCTCCTTTAAATAATAAACATTATTTTATATTTTATGCTAACTAAGGAATAATAAAAAGCATTATTCTCTAGCCCTCAATAATTGTTATACGTCAGTTTTGTGAAAAAATCAATTACTGTCCAGCATTTTTCTCGATAATTTCTTCGGCGATGGACTTCGGTACTTCCGCATAATGGTCAAATACCATCGTGTAAGTGCCCCGTCCTTGCGTGTTCGAACGCAATGCCGTTGCATAACCGAACATTTCGGAAAGTGGAACGAAAGCTTTCACAAGCTGAGCATTTCCACGGGCTTCCATACCTTCGATACGTCCGCGACGTGATGTGACGTCACCCATGATGTCTCCCATGTACTCTTCCGGAACGACGATTTCAACTCGCATGACCGGTTCAAGAAGTACAGGATTACACTTGTCTTTAGCAGCTCGTAACGCCATGGATGCCGCAATTTTGAATGCCATCTCGTTCGAGTCGACATCGTGGTAACTACCGTCATACAACGTTGCCTTGATGTCGATGAGCGGATAGCCGGCTAACACACCGTTTTCCATCGATTCTTTGATCCCTTGCTCAACTGCAGGGATATATTCCCGCGGCACGACTCCACCGACGATTTTGTCAATGAATTCAAACCCGGCACCCTCTTCGTTTGGTTCGAACTTGATCCAAACGTGTCCGTATTGTCCACGTCCACCGGATTGACGGATGAATTTACCTTCAACTTCGGCAGCTGCACGGAATGTCTCACGGTACGCAACTTGAGGTGCACCAACATTCGCTTCCACTTTGAATTCGCGTTTCAAACGGTCGACGATAACGTCAAGGTGAAGTTCACCCATACCAGAAATGATCGTTTGACCAGTTTCTGCGTTCGTTTCTGTTTTGAATGTCGGATCCTCTTCAGCAAGTTTCGCCAAAGCAGTACCCATTTTATCTTGGTCAGCCTTCGTTTTCGGTTCAATTGCGACCGAGATGACCGGCTCTGGGAATTCCATAGACTCCAGAATGACTGGATGTTTCTCGTCACAGAGTGTGTCACCAGTTCCAGTATCTTTCAAACCAACAGCTGCTGCAATTTCACCAGCGTATGCAACGGAAATCTCCTCACGGTGGTTCGCATGCATTTGTAGGATACGACCCACACGTTCACGCTTGTTCTTCACTGTGTTTTTCACGTAGGAACCTGACTCCAATGTTCCGGAGTAGACACGGAAGAATGTCAGTTTACCGACGAATGGGTCTGTCATAACTTTAAACGCCAATGCAGAGAACGGCTCATTGTCATCTGATTTACGTACCACTTCTTCTTCTGTGCCAGGAACGATACCTTCGATTGGAGGTACGTCTGTTGGAGCCGGAAGATAATCCAACACTCCGTCAAGAAGAAGCTGGACACCTTTGTTCTTGAATGCAGAACCACAGAACACCGGGTAAAATTCGACAGCTAGTGTCGCTCTACGGATGGCTTGTTTTAAATCTTCTTCAGTGATTTCTTCTCCTTCAAGATACTTGATCATGAGCTCTTCGTCTGTTTCAGCAACCGCTTCAATCAGTTCTGCACGAAGTTCTTCCGCTTGATCTTTCAAATCGTCAGGGATATCCACTTCTTCTGGATCTGTTCCCAGATCGTCTTTATAGTAATATGCTTTCATTTCAATCAGATCGATGATTCCCTCGAACTGATCTTCTGCACCAATCGGCATTTGTACCGGATGGGCATTTGCACCTAGACGTTCTCTTAATGTGTTTGTAGCAAACAAGAAATCTGCACCGGTTTTATCCATCTTGTTGATGAATACAATTCGCGGTACACCGTATGTTGTCGCTTGGCGCCAAACTGTTTCCGTCTGCGGTTCAACACCTGATTGAGCATCGAGTACAGTAACCGCACCATCTAGTACCCGCAGAGAACGCTCAACTTCCACAGTGAAGTCTACGTGTCCTGGAGTATCGATGATATTGATGCGGTGGTTTTTCCATTGGGCTGTTGTAGCAGCAGAAGTGATGGTGATTCCACGTTCTTGTTCCTGCTCCATCCAGTCCATTTGGGATGCACCTTCATGGGTTTCACCGACTTTGTGAATACGTCCTGTGTAGAAAAGAATACGCTCGGTTGTCGTTGTCTTTCCAGCATCGATATGTGCCATAATCCCGATGTTTCGCGTCTTTTCCAAGGAGAACTCTCTTGCCATGTATTCTTCTCCTTCCTCTTCATGCTTTTATTAGTTTCAATCTTACCAACGATAGTGAGCAAATGCTTTGTTCGCTTCTGCCATTTTATGCAACTCTTCACGGCGCTTAACCGCAGCACCTGTATTGTTTGATGCATCGATAATTTCGTTAGCTAGTCTTTCTTCCATTGATTTTTCACCGCGGAGGCGCGCGTAGTTCACCAAGAAACGCAGGCCAAGAGCTTGCCGACGTTCCGGGCGGACTTCGATCGGAACTTGATAGTTCGAACCCCCTACACGGCGCGCACGTACTTCAAGTACGGGCATGACGTTTTTCATCGCTTGGTCAAAAACTTCCATCGGATCTTGTCCTGTACGTTCACGAACGAGATCAAACGCCCGGTATAGAATTTTTTGCGCAATACCTCTTTTTCCATCCACCATGATTTGGTTGATCAAACGAGTCACTAGTTTTGAGTTGTAAATCGGATCTGGCAATACATCGCGCTTAGGAACTGGTCCTTTACGAGGCATATGTTTACCTCCTTTCCTGTTGTCCTATTTATCTATTCGATGATTAATCATCTTTTGGTTTTTTCGTACCATATTTGGAACGGCCTTGCTTACGCCCTTCCACACCGGCAGTGTCCAATGCACCGCGGACAATGTGGTAACGTACACCCGGAAGGTCTTTCACACGACCGCCACGGAGCAATACAACACTGTGCTCCTGCAAGTTGTGCCCAATTCCAGGGATGTATGCGGTGACCTCCATGTTATTCGATAAACGAACACGAGCATATTTACGAAGTGCTGAGTTCGGTTTTCTAGGAGTCAATGTACCAACACGAGTACAAACCCCACGTTTTTGTGGAGAATTGACATTCGTATGTTGTTTTTTAAAGCTGTTATATCCTCTGTTTAAAGCTGGTGAGTCAGATTTTTTCGGTTTGCTCACACGGCCTTTACGGATCAATTGATTAATTGTAGGCATGCATTCTCCTCCTTTCTTTCCAATGGATTATAGTCGGCAACCGGCCATTTTTCAGCCGATTGTAACTCCACACATCCAGGTGGTTCATTTTAAGGTAAAAAAGAATATTTGGTGTCAAGGGCACCAAAACTATTTTCTAACCGCTACAGTCGAAGCGCCAACTTCAACTCCAGAGGCTTTACCTAACTTTTTCATTGAATTGACATGCCGACAAGGGATATCGAGTTCTTCAGCTAAATTAACGACTGGTTCTGTAATATGTTTGTCGGCGTCGTCAGCTACAAAAACTTCACTGACTTCACCATTTTTCATGGCTTTCAACGTTTGTTTCGTCCCAATGATGAGTCGCGATCTAAGTTTTGTCACTTTATTGTAAGGCATTTTTCATCCTCCAAAGCAACAAGTGTAAATCGGAAGCACCTTGAATATATTAACACTCATGCTTTTTAAAGTCAATCATTTTTTGTTAATTTTTCGGTGCTTCCGATTTTATTTGATTTCTTTTAAGACAAGGTTTCCTTACTTGACTGTTTCTGTTTCTTCTTCTTCGCTTTCCACTTCTGCCGGTTGCTCCATTTCCGCTTGGATCTTGCGATACTGTTGCATTCCCGTTCCAGCAGGGACGAGTTTTCCGATTATGACGTTTTCCTTCAATCCAAGCAGGTCATCACGCTTGCCTTTGATCGCAGCATCCGTGAGTACTCGGGTCGTTTCTTGGAACGAAGCTGCAGATAGGAAGGAATCTGTTTCAAGAGATGCTTTCGTAATACCTAGCAAGACCGGTTTTCCGATGGCAGGGTTCCCTCCATTCAGAAGGACTTCTTTGTTGATTTCTTTAAATTGATGCAGCTCAAGCAATGAACCTGGCAATGCATCTGTATCTCCCGCATCGATTATGCGGACTTTGCGCAACATTTGCCGTACCATCACTTCGATATGCTTGTCACCAATTTCCACCCCTTGCATTCGGTACACCCGTTGCACTTCACGAAGCAAGTACTCTTGGACACCTTCCACACCTTTCACACGCAGAAGTTCTTTCGGGTTAATCGACCCTTCTGTCAATTCTTGACCAGCTTCCACTTCATCATCGACGGAAACTTTGATTCTGGCGTTATATGGTACTGGATAGGTGCGTTCTTCCACTGCGCCTTGGATGACAATTTCATATTTGTCTTTTGATTCCCTGATATTTTTGACCTTACCATCGATTTCGGTGATGACTGCTTCTCCTTTTGGATTGCGTGCTTCAAATAATTCCTGTACACGCGGCAAACCTTGAGTGATGTCATCTCCCGCAACTCCACCTGTGTGGAACGTACGCATGGTAAGCTGTGTTCCCGGCTCTCCGATAGATTGAGCCGCAATGATTCCGACTGCTTCCCCGACTTCGACGACGGATCCAGTCGCCAAGTTTCGTCCGTAACATTTTTGACAGACGCCATGTTTCGTATTGCAAGTAAATGCAGTGCGGAGCGTGACTTCTTCGATTCCCGCATTGATGATTTCTTTCGCTTCGTCTTCGTTGATCATTTCATTATGCTTGACGATCACTTCACCGGTTTGTGGATGAACAACATCATTAAATGCTGTCCGTCCTACCAACCGGTCGTATAGAGGTACGATCATTTCCGATCCGTCAACAATCGCGCGGATTGCCAGCCCGCGGTCGGTACCACAATCTTCTTCGCGGATGATGACATCTTGGGCAACATCGACGAGACGTCTTGTCAAATAACCGGAGTCTGCCGTCTTCAATGCCGTATCAGCAAGTCCTTTACGCGCACCGTGTGTGGAAATGAAATATTCAAGAACGGTCAAGCCTTCACGGAAACTGGATTTGATCGGCAACTCGATGATTTTTCCGGACGGATCCGCCATCAAACCACGCATACCTGCAAGCTGCGTATAGTTCGATGGGTTGCCTCGCGCCCCGGAATCACTCATCATGAAAATCGGGTTCCGTTCATCCAACGATTCCATGAGCTTATCTTGAATCAAGTCTTTCGCTTCTGTCCAAATGGCAATTACACGGTCATAACGCTCTTCTTCCGTGACAAGTCCCCGACGGAATTGCTTCATGACGCGATCGACTTTCTTTTCTGCTTCTTCGAGAATTTTTTCTTTACCTGGCAGAACGACGATATCGGATATCCCTACCGTCATACCAGCTTTTGTAGAATATTTGAAGCCCAAATCCTTCATCCGGTCAAGCATTTTCGAAGTTTCGATGATTTTGTACCGTTTGAACACCTCTGCGATGATGTCTCCTAAGAAACCTTTTTTGAACGGTTTGACAAGTTCGCAGTTTTTAATGAACTCTCTTATATCTGTACCCGGTTCCACAAAATATTTATCCGGTGTTTTATCTTCAAGGTTGGATTTTGTCGGTTCATTGATATACGGGAAGGAGTCCGGCAAAATTTCATTGAATATCAATTTTCCGACGGTTGTCACCAAGAGTTTTTTATTCTGTTCTTCCGTGAACGTTTGATTGTTCAAATTTCCGGCTTGAACGGCAACTCTTGTATGGAGATGGACATTTCCATTTTGGTAGGCCATCAACGCTTCATTCGTATCTTTAAAGATACTGCCTTCCCCGATGGCGCCTTTCCGTTCCATCGTCAAGTAGTAGTTCCCTAAGACCATGTCTTGAGATGGTGTCACAACCGGTTTTCCATCTTTCGGATTTAAAATGTTCTGGGCTGCAAGCATCAATAGACGTGCTTCCGCTTGTGCTTCCGCCGACAATGGGACGTGAACCGCCATTTGGTCCCCATCAAAGTCAGCGTTGTATGCGGTACAGACGAGCGGATGCAAATGGATTGCCCGACCGTCTACAAGCGTCGGTTCAAAAGCCTGTATTCCAAGTCTGTGCAACGTCGGAGCACGGTTTAAAAGAACTGGATGTTCTTTGATCACGTCTTCCAACACATCCCATACATCCGGGTGTAGCCTTTCGATTTTACGCTTTGCCGATTTGATGTTATGGGCGAGTTGTCTATCGACAAGTTCCTTCATGATAAATGGTTTGAACAATTCAAGTGCCATTTCCCGCGGCAAGCCGCACTGATACATTTTCAATGTTGGCCCGACGACAATAACGGAACGACCGGAGTAGTCGACACGCTTTCCTAACAGATTCTGACGGAAACGTCCCTGTTTTCCTTTCAACATATGGGAAAGGGATTTTAACGGTCTGTTTCCTGGACCAGTGACCGGACGTCCTCTCCGGCCGTTATCAATCAGAGCGTCAACCGCTTCTTGGAGCATCCGTTTTTCGTTTTGGACGATGATGCTTGGCGCACCAAGATCAAGCAATCTTTTTAGACGGTTGTTTCTGTTGATGACACGACGGTACAAGTCATTCAAGTCGGATGTGGCAAAACGTCCCCCGTCAAGTTGGACCATCGGACGAATCTCCGGCGGAATGACCGGCAGAACATCCAATACCATCCAGCTCGGATCATTTCCGGAATTCCGGAATGCTTCCATCACTTCCAGACGTTTGATGGCTCGAGTTCTGCGTTGGCCTTGAGCGGTTTTCAACTCTTCCCGCAATTGTTTCACTTCTTTATCCAAATCGATGTCTTGTAGAAGCTTGCGGATCGCCTCTGCACCCATTTCTGCCCGGAAGGAATTTCCGTACTTTTCATAGTAGGAACGGTATTCTTTCTCAGATAGAAGTTGTTTCTTTTCTAAAGGTGTGTTTCCCGGGTCTGTGACAATATATGCCGCAAAATAAATGACTTCTTCCAAAGCGCGTGGTGACATATCGAGAACGAGTCCCATGCGGCTCGGAATCCCTTTGAAATACCAAATATGGGAAACCGGCGCTGCAAGTTCAATATGCCCCATTCTCTCACGGCGCACTTTCGCTTTCGTCACTTCCACTCCGCAACGGTCACAAACGACGCCTTTATAGCGAACCCGTTTATACTTTCCACAGTGGCATTCCCAGTCTTTTTGCGGACCGAAAATTCTTTCACAAAACAGCCCGTCTTTTTCTGGTTTCAATGTCCGGTAATTGATCGTTTCCGGCTTTTTCACTTCACCATAGGACCAGGAGCGGATTTTTTCCGGAGAAGCTAAACCTATTTTCATATATTCGAACGTATTAACATCCAGCAAGGGGCAATCCTCCCTTAATTAATGTGTGTGATTGTATAGCAGAAGGAGAATTGAAACATTCAATTCTCCACTTTTCACTCATTTTTCCTCGATGTCGAGATTGAGTTTGGACGCGGTTTGGACTTCTTCGTCTTCCAATTCCCGCATCTCGATTTCTTCTTCATCACTATTCAACATTTTTACGTCAAGTCCGAGACTTTGCAGTTCCTTGATCAACACTTTAAATGATTCAGGAACACCGGGCTCCGGCACGTTTTGCCCTTTTACAATCGCTTCATACGTTTTCACACGTCCTACCGTATCATCGGATTTGACAGTGAGGATCTCTTGCAACGTATAAGCTGCACCATAAGCTTCAAGCGCCCAAACTTCCATCTCTCCGAAACGCTGACCACCGAACTGGGCTTTTCCGCCAAGTGGTTGTTGCGTAACGAGGGAGTATGGTCCGGTTGAGCGTGCATGCAGTTTATCATCGACCATATGCGCCAATTTCAACATATACATAATGCCGACGGAAACCCTACTATCAAACGGTTCTCCTGTTCTGCCATCGTAAAGAACGGTTTTTGCATCTTTTGCCATACCTGCTTCTTCCATTGTTGCATAGACATCTTCTTCCGTCGCGCCATCAAATACCGGAGACGCCACATGGATTCCAAGCAATTTCGCCGCCATCCCAAGATGGAGTTCGAACACTTGTCCGATGTTCATTCGAGATGGTACTCCAAGTGGGTTAAGCATAATATCGATTGGCGTTCCATCCGGCAAGAACGGCATATCTTCTTCAGGAAGTATTTTCGAAATGACCCCTTTGTTTCCGTGACGTCCAGCCATTTTATCCCCTTCTGAGATTTTCCGTTTCTGGACGATGTAAACACGGACAAGCTGGTTTACTCCTGGCGAAAGTTCGTCGCCGTTTTCCCGACTGAATACACGGACGTCGAGGACGATTCCACCGCCTCCGTGTGGAACTTTTAATGACGTGTCCCTCACCTCTCGGGCTTTTTCACCGAAAATCGCATGGAGCAAGCGCTCTTCTGCAGAAAGCTCGGTCACTCCCTTCGGCGTCACTTTACCGACGAGGATGTCCCCATCTTTCACTTCTGCACCAATACGGACGATTCCATTCTCATCCAAGTTCTTCAGTGCATCTTCACCGACGTTCGGGATGTCTCTCGTGATTTCTTCCGGTCCGAGTTTCGTATCCCGAGACTCCAATTCGAATTCTTCAATATGGATGGAAGTGTATACGTCATCTTTCACGAGGCGTTCACTCATGATGATCGCATCCTCGTAGTTGTAACCTTCCCAAGTCATAAAGGCGACCAAGACGTTTCTTCCAAGAGCGAGTTCGCCGAATTCCATGGAAGGACCATCAGCCAAGATATCTCCTTTTTCCACCCGTTCGCCTTCTTTTACGATCGGACGTTGGTTATAACAAGTTCCTTGGTTCGTACGTTGGAACTTTTGTAATTTGTAGACATCCGTATCTCCTTCGACTTCTTTCCCATCCACTTCGGAAATACGACGGACAACGATTTCTTTAGCTTCCACACGTTCCACAATTCCATCGTGACGGCAAATGACCGCAGCTCCGGAATCTCTACCATTCACATACTCCATTCCGGTTCCGACGATTGGAGCTTCCGGTACGAGCAATGGGACAGCTTGTTTCTGCATGTTTGCCCCCATGAGAGCACGGTTCGAGTCGTCGTTTTCCAAAAACGGAATACAAGCAGTCGCTGCCGAAACAACTTGTTTTGGTGACACGTCCATGTAGTCGACTTGATCCCGGTGAACGATGATGTTATCTGCCCGGAAACGCGCCACTACTTCCTCGTTGACGAAACGGTTATTTTCATCCAGAGGAGCATTCGCTTGGGCAACGATATAATTATCCTGCTCATCAGCAGTGAGATAATCGATTTGATCGGTGACTTGACCTGTTTCCGGATCTACTCTGCGGTATGGTGACTCGATAAAACCGAATTTGTTCACCTTCGCATAAGTTGATAAAGAGTTGATGAGACCGATGTTCGGCCCTTCCGGCGTTTCAATCGGACACATTCTTCCGTAATGGGAATAGTGGACGTCACGCACTTCAAATCCTGCACGTTCACGAGTGAGTCCTCCCGGCCCCAATGCGGATAAACGCCGCTTATGCGTCAGTTCTCCAAGCGGGTTTGTTTGGTCCATGAATTGCGATAGTTGCGAGCTGCCGAAAAACTCTTTAATCGACGCAATCACAGGGCGGATATTGATCAACTGTTGTGGAGTGACGCTGGAAGTATCCTGGATGGACATCCGTTCACGTACGACCCGCTCCATACGAGATAATCCGATACGGAACTGGTTTTGCAACAGTTCTCCGACAGAACGCAAACGACGATTTCCTAAATGGTCGATATCATCCACATCGCCCACATGATACAATAAATTGAAGAAATAGCTGATCGCCGCCAAAATATCGGCAGGTGTGATATTTTTAACGTTTTTATCGACATGGCTATTTCCGATTACCGTCAATTCACGTTCGCCTTCCGGGTCATTCGGATCGACGATTTTAACGGATTGCAAGACGATATCTTCTTCCAAAACTCCTTCTTGTGGGGTAAAGACTTTTTCACCGAGTCGGTTTTCTTCCCGCTCAAAGTAAGGGATCAGTTTATTCAATAATTTGCGTTCCAAACGTTCTCCCTTTTCCGCCAAGACTTCTCCTGTTTCCGGATCAGCGATTGTTTCAGCTAATACTTGATTGAACAATCGGTTCTTGATATCCAACTTTTTATTGATTTTGTAACGGCCGACATGCGCCAAATCATAACGCTTCGGATCAAAAAAGCGTGAGATGAGAAGGTTTCTCGCATTCTCCACGGTCGGCGGTTCACCTGGACGCAGCCGTTCATATATTTCCAACAACGCTTTTTCGGTTGTTTCTGTGTTATCTTTTTCAAGGGTGTTTCGTAAATACTCGTTATCTCCGAGTAAATCAATGATTTCCTGATCAGAACTGAATCCTAAAGCACGCAACAGAACGGTGATCGGTAGTTTCCGAGTTCTGTCAATCCTTACGTAAGCGACGTCTTTTGCATCTGTCTCAAACTCCAACCATGCCCCGCGGTTCGGGATGACGGTAGCTTGAACACCTCGCTTACCATTTTTATCGATTTTTTCACTGTAGTACACACTTGGGGAACGTACAAGCTGAGAAACAATGACACGTTCAGCTCCATTAATGATGAACGTTCCGGTTTCCGTCATCAGCGGAAAATCACCCATAAACACTTCCTGCTCTTTCACTTCACCGGTTTCATTATTCAATAAACGAACCTTCACACGAAGCGGTGCATTATAGGTCACATCCCTCTCCTTCGCCTCATCCACAGGATAGTTAGGCTCCCCTAAGCTATAGTCGACAAATTCAAGGGACAATGTGCCTGTAAAGTCTTCGATCGGAGAAATGTCTTGAAACATTTCCCTTAAGCCCTCCTCCAAGAACCATTTATAGGAGGCGGTTTGAATTTCGATCAAGTTAGGAAGCTCCAATACTTCGCTGATACGTGCATAGCTTCTACGTTGGCGGTGTTTGCCATATTGAACTAGATGTCCTGTCAACTGCTTCACCCCTTAAAAATCGTTAAATATGTGGAGATGACCCTCCACGTAAAGATATATTTTTAAAAACGAGAATTGGATGTTAACCAATTTCGTTTTATTGGTTCCTATAAATTTTTCAAAAGCTGCAGAACCTTATAATGACAAATGTCCTGTATCATGTTTTCAATTGAAGATTGCAATAAAATTGTACAACATCGTTAATCTTTGGTATGATAAATGAAGAAAAGTCGGATGTTTTGCGCAAGGCACTTCATCCATTGTTTCCGTCCAGCGGCTAAATATACGTCCCGATAAACTTATCGGGACCTTTAATTGGCATACAAAGCCAATCGTAGCATTATAGTATGTTATCACAATGGATTCCCCAGGTCAAATCTTACGGGCTTTTAAAATATAATAGCCTTTCTTCCGATCAACGACTTCGACATTTCCGAAAAGTTCGTTGATTTTTTTCTGCGCTGAAGGTGCCCCTTGTTTTTTCTGGATGACAACCCAAAGCTCACCATGCTTCACTAACGTTTCGTTTGCGTCCTCAAACATCTTATATACAACAGCTTTTCCAGCACGAATCGGCGGATTTGTGACAATGGCAGCGAAAGTCTTGCCCTTCAACCCGGCTAAACGATCGCTTTGCAATACATCAACATTGCTGAGTCGATTCAATTCCGCATTTTTTTCCGACAAAAATACCGCCCGTTCATTGATATCCGCCATGACAATTTGCCGATCGGGAAAGGATCCCGCTAAGGCAATGCCGATCGAGCCGTAACCACAACCAAGATCCAAGAAAGCACCTTGGACCGGAGGCTCTTCGAATGATTCGATCAACAAACGGGAACCGAAGTCGATTCTGTTTTTGGAAAAAACATTTGTATCGCTTGTAAAAATGAAATTCCGTCCGCGCAGTTCTGTTTCAAATCGTTTTGGTGAACTTTCTGTTTGGGGCTTTTGGGAAAAGTAATGCTCAGTCATTTGAACACCTACTCACTTAGCTTTAATTTTGTAACAGGCAGGCTACATTCGCATGACCCTGTGGAGGGCAGGCGGAATGGATGGAGAAAAAAGGATTGTTATGAATAAGAGCCCGCCGACATGACGACGAGCTCTTATTCTTCCATGTGTTATTTCAATTCTACTTTTGCACCAGCTTCTTCAAGTTTCTCTTTCATTTCTTCAGCTTCTTCTTTCGCTACGCCTTCTTTAATTGCTTTTGGTGCACTGTCAACAAGTTCTTTCGCATCTTTAAGTCCAAGACCAGTGATTTCACGAACAACTTTAATGACTTTGATTTTGGATGCTCCTGCATCTTCAAGAACAACATCAAATTCTGATTTTTCTTCAGCGGCACCTTCACCACCAGCGGCTCCTGCAACAGCAACTGGAGCTGCAGCGGTAACTCCAAATTCTTCCTCAATAGCTTTTACTAAATCGTTCAATTCTAAAACGGACATTTCTTTTATCGCATTGATGATATCTTCTTTTGTCATCGTTCATTTCCTCCTAATATTGTTTTTCATTGACGTTCAGGCATTAAGCGCCTTCTTCTTTTTGATCAGCGACAGCTTTAGCAGCATAAGCGAAGTTCCGGATAGGAGCTTGCAATACGCTGAGCAACATGGAAACCATACCTTCGTAGTTCGGCAAATCAGCCAACTCTTTAATTTGCTCGAGAGTGGCCACTTTTCCTTCAATGACTCCACCTTTAATTTCAAGTTCTTCGTTTTCTTTGGCGAAGTTATTGAGAATGCGGGCCGGCGCAACGACATCATCTTTACTGAAAGCAATGGCGTTCGGGCCTACCAAAATGTCGTTCAACTCGTCCAATTCCACTTCTTTCACCGCACGGCGAGTCATCGTGTTTTTATAGACGTGAAACTCTACACCTTCTTCACGTAATTGTTTACGCAACTCGGTCACTTGAGCCACATCAAGACCGCGATAGTCGACAACGATGGAAGTTTGACTTTCTTTGAACTTTTCTACAATTTCTTGTACGACTTGTTTCTTTTGCTCCAATGCACTGGACATTGTTCCACCTCCCAATAAAACCATTTCAATCATACCGTTCGAATAGATGCTATAGAAAAAGCCCTCATAGACATGAGGGCTTTTTAATCGCACGATCCCATAAACGAACTGGAATCGTTTGTTTATCAAACACCTCGGCGGGATATTAAGCGAAAAAATCGCACCTGCTGTCTACGGTATAATCTATTGAATTTTTAACATTGCCATTATAACAAAGGCGTGTTTAAAAGTCAACGTAAAGTTTAATTGTAATCAGAAATGTCTAGTTTAATTCCAGGTCCCATCGTGGATGCGATGGAAATATTTTTTATATATTTTCCTTTTGCAGCTTGCGGCTTCACTTTCACAATTTGATCGATAATTGCTTTCAAGTTCTCGACCAATTTTTCTTCTTCAAAAGAAGCTTTACCGATTGGGACGTGGATATTCGATTGATTATCGACACGATATTCAACTTTACCCGCTTTAATGTCATTCACGGCTTTTTCCACTTCAAAAGTTACTGTGCCTGTTTTCGGGTTTGGCATTAAGCCTCTTGGTCCAAGAATACGACCGAGCTTACCTACTTCCGCCATCATGTCCGGTGTCGCCACAACAACATCGAAGTCAAACCAACCTTCATTGATTTTCTCGATGTATTCCGCATCACCGACATAATCGGCACCCGCAGCCTCCGCCTCTTTCGCTTTCTCACCTTTAGCGAAAACGAGAACTTTCTGCGTTTTACCTGTACCATGTGGAAGCACCATTGCTCCCCGGATTTGTTGGTCCGCTTTCTTCGGATCCACCCCTAGGCGGAATGCCACTTCAATCGTTTCATCAAAATTTGCTGTTGCTGTTTGCTTTACCAATGAAACAGCTTCTTCAATTTCATATGCTTTTGAACGATCAATCAGCTTTACAGCTTCTTGATACTTTTTACCTTTTTTAGCCATTAAATATTTCCTCCTCTATTGTGGTGTTAGCGGTTATACCTCCCACGAATGAAAGCGATGGCGATTGACTTTCAGACGATAGAATAGCTGTGATTCCAAAAAGAGATCACAGCCAATTCCCTATAAACTCAGTCTTCAATCGTAATTCCCATGCTTCGGGCAGTTCCCTCAACCATACGCATAGCAGCTTCCACATCCGCTGCGTTCAAATCCTGCATTTTCGTTTCCGCTATTTCCCTTACTTTATCACGCTTGACAGTAGCCACTTTCGTTTTGTTCGGCTCACCAGATCCCGAGTCGATTCCGGCTGCTTTCTTGAGTAAATCAGATGCAGGCGGAGTTTTTGTAACAAAAGTGAATGAGCGGTCTTCGAATACCGTTATTTCCACAGGAATGATCAAACCTGTTTGGTCTTGTGTACGTGCGTTGAACTCTTTACAGAATCCCATGATGTTGATACCCGCTTGTCCCAATGCCGGTCCCACCGGTGGCGCAGGGGTAGCTTTACCCGCAGGAATCTGCAATTTCACTACGTTGATTACTTTATTTGCCACGAGACACACCTCCTTAAAGTCCGTGATGTGGTAATAGGGTTTTCCCCTCCCACTTTTTCCATGCGCATTTCACGAAGCGCATAAATAACATAGAAATTTTACCATGTAATCGATAATTATGCAAGGGGCCTTCCTGGTTTTTTATACTTTTTCCACTTGAGAAAAATCGAGCTCGATCGGTGTTTCTCTACCGAACATATTAACGAGGACTTTCACTTTTTGTTTGTCCGTATCAATGTCTTCGATTGTTCCTTCCATATCGGCGAATGGCCCTTCCTTCACCCGGACATTATCTTTCAACTCGAAATCGACTTGAACTTCCGTCGGCTGGACACCCATCCGTTTCAATACGGCATCCACTTCTTCAGGTAACAGCGGTGTCGGCTTGGTGCCATGGCCGCTTGAACCGACGAAACCGGTCACTCCCGGAGTGTTGCGGACGACATACCATGAATCATCCGTCATGATCATCTCCGTCAGTACATAGCCGGGAAAGGATTTCTTTTTCACGACTTTTTTCTTGCCGTTTTTGATTTCCGTTTCCTCTTCCTCAGGGACGATGACGCGGAAAATTTTATCCTGCATCCCCATCGTCTCTACCCGTTTTTCCAAATTGATTTTCACTTTGTTTTCATAACCGGAGTACGTATGCACGACGTACCATCTCTTCTCCAAACTTTCGGACATGTTGCCCCTTCCCTCCCTCGTTTAAAATAAATTGTTCCAAATAATTTGCTCTTTTGCGGAAAAGCACCAACAGGGACAGGTTGTGGGCTCTTGTCCGTTCATATCGGTGCTTAGGTTTGTAAAGCGAGCGACATTCGTTTTCTTCCAATATGAAAAACCCGTCTAGTGCGGGTTTTCTTGACAAATTATTCATTAATTATAACATCATTTCCATTATAACATAGATGAACCTATATTATTCAAAAAAGTTCCAACAGCTGGGAAATGCCTAAGTCGACGACGAAAAAGAAGATTGCCATTAAAATCACGGTTGTAAGTACGATCACCGTATAACTTCTCAGCTCTTTACCGGTTGGCCAGCTCACCTTTTTCATTTCCCGTGAAACGTCCTTCAAAAACTTGAACATACTTGTGCGCCTCCCAAAACTCCACCAAATGCACTACTTTGTTTCCCGATGCAGTGTATGTTTTCCGCAATGTTTGCAGAACTTATTCACTTCCAACCTGGTAGGCGTAGTGGATGCATTTTTGTTTGTCGAATAGTTTCTGTTTAAACAAATCGAACAAGCTAACGTAATCTTTTTATTCATCAGAACACCCCGTTTTCCGGGTATTTTTTTACAACTTATAATGTAGCACGACAACAGCCCCGTTGTCAATGAATGCTTCGTTCGATTCAAATCCTCACTTCATTTTCCTTCATCAAATGTTCCAATTTTCTTTTGACCCGTTGCAAGGCATTGTCGACTGATTTTACATGACGTTCCAACTTTTCGGAAATTTCCTGATAGGAACATCCCTCAAGATAAAGTTGAAGCACCTGCTTTTCAAAGCCGCTCAGCAATTCTGAAAGTTTCCGTTCCATATCAGATAGCTTTTCTTGGTTCACGAGCAATTCTTCAGGATCCACTGATTTCGACCCTGCAATCACATCGATCAACGTCCGATCCGATTCTTCATCAAAAATAGGCTTGTCCAACGAAATATAAGAGTTCAGCGGAGTGTGCTTTTGCCTTGTCGCCGTTTTGATCGCAGTGATGATCTGCCGGGTGATGCACAGTTCGGCAAAAGCTTTGAATGAGGAAAGTTTTTCTTTGTCGTAGTCACGAATCGCTTTGAAAAGGCCAATCATTCCTTCTTGGACGATATCTTCCCGATCCGCACCGATCAAGAAGTATGCCCGGGCTTTCCCTTGGACAAAATTGCGATACTTGTTGATCAAAAAATCGAGCGCCAGTTTGTTTTCTTGATGAATGAGATGGATAAGTTCTTCATCATCAAGCGTATGAAGGCTTGAGTAGTCGATGTCCAGTTGCTTGAGCTCCACCAAGAATTACCCCCGTTCACATTGTGATAAGCTAGCTGTAACCGCTATTATATAGTACAGAAAGCGCTTTCGTCAACATGTTATACAATATTTTTACAAAAAGGCGAAAAGAAGGTATTTTCTCAATTTTCTCCCCTTCGCAGCTTTTCGAACCGTTCCAAAATATCTTCATCTAAGACAATCTTTGTTTGGGGTTGTTGTTTCTGTTGCTCATGCAAATGCGTGACGATTTCATTTTCCATATCTTCGAGCTCCATTTTCAATTCCCGTGCTGAAATTCTCAAAGCGCCTTGCGCAAAAATCGTCCGTTGTTCCGTATAATCGGAAGTTGCCACATATACTTGAGTCTTTACGTTTTTCAATTTTTTGATCAACCGTTCAATCCGTTCATCAGCCGTTTCATTTTCTTTCGTGAAGATGACTTCCACTTTGAATTTTTTTAATTTCGTTTCCTTCCCCGGGATCTCATAAGCATCAAAAACGATGATCACTTTCGTCCCTGTATACGCTTGATACTCGGCCATCCGCTCAATCAACAGATCTCTTGCCTGTGCCATATCTTTATCCCGCAGCCGCTTCAGCTCGTCCCAATCGCCAATGATGTTGTATCCATCCACCAATAAAATGTTCATGGACTTTCACCAAGCGGGTGCCGCTTACGATACACCTCATAAAGTAATAAACCACATGCGACAGAGGCATTCAAAGAGGAGACTTTCCCATGCATCGGGATGCGGACAGTCCAATCACATTTTTCCCTGACGAGCCGGGAGATGCCTTTTCCTTCATTACCGATGACGACTGCAAGTGGGAGGGTTCCATCCAATGCGCGATAATCTTCGTCCGCTTCCCCTTCCGTGCCGATGACCCAAACATTTTTCTCTTTCAATTCGTCGATGGTGTTCGCGATATTCGTCACCCGGACGACAGGGATATGTTCGAGGGCACCAGCGGCCGTTTTGGCAACCGTCGCCGTAAGCCCGACGGATCGCCGTTTCGGAATGATCACACCGTGGACACCCGTCGCATCAGCCGTCCGCAAAATCGAGCCGAGATTGTGCGGATCTTCCAGCTCGTCCAAGATGACGAAAAAGGGGGCTTCCTTTCTTTCATCTGCACGGGCAAACAAATCATCCATCGTTCCATACTCATAAGAGGCGACATAAGCAACGATTCCTTGATGATTTCCTTTCGACATGGAATCGAGTTTCGACTTCGGGACTCTCTGGACAATCGTTCCGGCTTCTTTAGCAAGCCGCTTCAATTGATTGAATGTTTTCGGATGCAAATGTTCGGCGGCAAATACTTTGTTCACGGAACGGCCCGAGGATAGGGCCTCCATTACCGGGTTTTTGCCTATGATCATTTCCTCACTCATCGTTTTTCTTTCCTTCCTCTGTAAATGTTACGGCAGCTTCCATCAATTCAAAAAGCCTGTCCTTATTTTCGTCAAGATAATGATAGCCGATCAAAGCTTCAAAAGCGGTACTGTATCGATACGTTTGGACACTTGTGTTTTTCGGGATGGAACCGGATTTGGCATTTCTGCCCCGGGAGACGATCCGCTCTTCCTCTTCCGTCAAAAATCCGGTATCCAACCAATGCAACAGAACAGCTGCCTGCCCCTTGGCGGAGACGAATTGCACCACCATTTTATTCAACAAATGGGGTTTGACTGTCCCAGACTTCAATGCATGTTTCCGGACATGCAGCTCATAAACCGCATCACCGATATATGCTAACGCCAAACTCTTCATCTGTTTTACATCAAAAGACATGCTCAGCCTCTTTTCCAACGGACGCCTTGCGGGGTATCTTCCAAAATAATCGATTTTTCCCGTAACAGATCCCGTATTTCATCCGCCCGCTTAAAGTCTTTATTTTTTCTCGCTTCATTCCGTTCCTCGATCAGCGCTTCAATTTCTTCATCCAGCAACTCTTCTTCTTTTTCCAGTTCGATTCCGAGTATGCCGAGCATTGTGGCAATCGCTTCTTGGAAAGCATCGATCACTTCCGTGTGGGTCTGCTCTTGTTCGATATAAATATTCGCTTCTTTCGCCAGTTCGAATAGTACCGAAATGGCATTTGCCGTATTAAAATCATCGTCCATTTCCGCTTCAAAATCAAGGATGAACTGTTCGACTTTTTCCAACCATTGCTCTTTGTCATCCACAAGATCCATACTCGTTCTCTTGCGATGTTCCAAGTTGTAGTAGGCGGTTTTGACCCTTTCCAAGCTGTTTTTCGCGCTTTCCAACAGTTCTTCTGTAAAGTTAATCGGGTTCCGGTAATGGACACTCAACATGAAAAAGCGTACAACTTGGGGATCATGTTGTTCAATCAATTCTCGCGTCAAAATGAAATTACCGAGGGATTTGGACATCTTTTCATTATCGATGTTAATATAGCCATTATGCATCCAGTAATTCGCAAAAGGTTTCTCATTCAGTGCTTCAGATTGAGCGATTTCATTTTCATGATGCGGGAAGGTCAAATCCTGTCCACCTGCATGTATATCGATCGTTTCGCCAAGATATTTTTTAGCCATCGCCGAGCATTCGATGTGCCAACCGGGTCTGCCTCTTCCCCAAGGTGAATTCCAACCGATTTCATCTTCCTCCGCTTTCTTCCACAGTGCGAAATCGAGGGGATCATCTTTTTTCTCGCCGACTTGAATACGCGCTCCAGCCCGTAATTCATCGAGGGATTGAGCGGAAAGTTTCCCGTATCCTTCAAAAGAACGTGGTTTGAAATAAACATCCCCCTCCACTTCGTAGGCATATCCCTTATCGATCAGCCCTTGGATGAACTCAATGATTTCATCCATCGTTTCTGTCACTCGCGGATGGTGGGTCGCTCTTCTTACACCTAAACGTTCCACATCTTCCAAATAGGCGGCAATGAAACGTTCTGTCAACGTTTTGATATCCTCGCCGGTTTCCTTCGAGGCATTGATGATTTTGTCATCGATATCGGTGAAGTTGAGCACATAATCCACTTCATAGCCTTTATACTCAAAATAGCGCCTTACCGTGTCGAAAACGATCGCCGGACGGGCGTTTCCGATATGGATGTAGTTGTAGACGGTCGGACCGCACACATACATCCTTACTTTTCCTTCTTCGATCGGCTTGAATTCTTCTTTTTCCCTCGTCAATGTGTTGTATATTTTAATCGACATTTTGCAGCTGGCTCCTTTCCTTTAGTTCCTTGATTTCTGCTTTCAATTCATCGATTTGTTGTTGCATTTCTTTCATCTTATCGGCAACCGGATCCGGTAATTTATGGTGATCCAAATCTTTCAGCCGGACGCCATCTTGAACGACGACTCTACCAGGAATCCCGACGACGGTTGAATTAGGAGGGACATCTTTCAAAACGACGGAGCCGCCCCCGATTTTCGAATTTTCACCGATTGTGATGGATCCTAATACTTTTGCTCCTGTTGCAATTAAAGCATTATCTTTAACCGTCGGGTGCCGTTTTCCTTTTTCTTTCCCGGTGCCACCAAGGGTTACACCTTGATAAATCGTCACGTTATCGCCAATTTCGCAAGTTTCACCGATGACCACACCCATCCCATGATCGATAAACAAACGCCTGCCGATTTTCGCACCCGGATGGATTTCGATTCCAGTAAGGAATCTGCTAATTTGCGAAATGACCCTGGCGATGAAAAACAGACGTTTCCGGTAAAATGCATGGGCAATCCGGTGGAACCATACGGCATGGAGACCGGAATATGTCAAAAACACTTCCAAATATGTCCGTGCAGCTGGATCCTGTTCGAATACGACATCCATATCTTCCTTCATCCGCTTGAAAATCCCCATCTGTTTGACCACCTTTCCACAAATTATCTGAGTGTTCCATTTTGAAGCCTGGAGAGCCTGGGTTTATCGAGACATCAAAAAAAGCGTCTCTGTACATACAGAGACGCTTCACCTCGCGCGGTTCCACTCTGTTTGAAGGATTAGTAATCCTTCCAACTTTCCTCTTGTTAACGGTAGAGAACCGCTATCATGTACTGTCATTTCCATGATAGACTCCGAGGGGCATTTCGGAAAGTCCGTTTAAAATCACTCGCAGCCAAGGTGATTCTCTCTGCATAAACGCAACATTTCCTACTTCTCCTCATCAACGTTCAAATATTCATTATTACTATATTACAATTGTGGAAAATTGTGAACCGGATTGCTTGAGCTTAAATGATTTCTTCCAGCACATGATCGAGTCGTGTCAACACAACGTCCTTCCCGAGAAGTTCAATCGCAAGCGGCAGTTCAGGTCCGTGCGTCTTGCCAGTAGTTGCCACACGAATCGGCATGAACAACTTTTTCCCCCGATGTCCTGTTTCTTTTTGGGTCGCTTTCATTTGTGCCTGGATTTCTTCTGCTGTGAATAACTCCAACTGATCGAGCTTGCTTCTGAAAGTTTGCAACACTTCCGGAACTTGTTCCTCTTTCAGTACGTTCATCGCCGCTTCGTCATACACGATTTCCTCAGTGAAAAACAACTCTGTAAGCTCGACAATTTCTTGACCGTAGCGTAATTGTTCACGATATAATGCAATGACTTTTTCCGCCCATTCGCGTTTGTCCTCATCCATATTTTCTGGAAGTTTTCCGGCTGCGATGAGATGTGGCATCGCCAAATCGATTACGGTATCCAACTCTGAATTTTTGATGTATTCGTTGTTCATCCATTGGAGCTTTTTCTGGTCGAATATAGCCGCTGAGATGGATAGTCTATCCGGATCGAATATTTTAATTAACGTTTCTTTATCGAAAATCTCCTCTTCTCCACCAGGAGACCAGCCGAGCAGACTGATGAAATTGAACATCGCTTCCGGAAGATAGCCAAGATTACGGTATTGCTCGATGAATTGGACGATATGCTCGTCCCGCTTACTCAATTTTTTCCGGTTTTCGTTCAAGATGAGCGTCATGTGGCCGAATTTCGGTTGTTCCCAACCAAAAGCTTCATAAATCATCATCTGTTTCGGTGTATTGGAAATATGTTCCTCACCACGCAGAACATGGGTGATGTTCATCAAATGGTCATCAACCGCTACGGCGAAGTTATATGTCGGAATGCCGTTTTTCTTTACGATGACCCAATCCCCGAAGTCACTTGATTCAAAAGTGATTTCCCCACGTACGATATCGTTGAATGTATAGGTTTTATCATCAGGAACGCGGAAACGGATGCTCGGTTTTCTGCCTTCCTGTTCAAAAGCGGCAATCTGTTCTTCTGTGAGATTGCGGTGTTTTCCGGAGTATTTCGGCACTTCACCTCTTGCCCGTTGCGCCTCGCGCTCTTCTTCGAGCTCTTCTTCCGTCATATAGCATTTATAAGCAAGACCCCGCTCCAACAGTTCGTCCACATATTTTTTATAAATATCCAACCGTTCTGTTTGCCGGTAAGGTCCATATTCACCACCGATATCTGGGCCTTCATCCCATTCAATCCCTAACCATTTCAAATAGCGGAGTTGGCTTTCCTCCCCGCCTTCCACATTCCGTTTCTCGTCTGTATCTTCTGTACGGATAATGAATTTTCCATCATAATGTTTAGCAAACAAATAGTTGAATAGTGCCGTCCTTGCATTTCCAATGTGCAATTGGCCAGTCGGGCTTGGTGCATAGCGGACCCGAACTTCATTCGTCATGATGTTTCCCCTCTTTTCTTAAAATCTCTCCTTATCTGGAAGAAAAGTGATAACAATCAATGTTATCACTTTCCGAAACTTATCCTTTATAAGTTATACCTTGTTTACAGTGCTTTTTCAAGTGTTTTCGGTTTAGCGAAGATCATTCTGCCTGCGGAAGTTTGTAAGACACTTGTGATGATGACCTCAATCGTTTTGCCGATATAGTCTCGGCCTTCTTCAACGACAATCATCGTTCCATCATCCAAATATGCGATGCCTTGTCTCTGTTCTTTCCCATCTTTAATCACTTGGACGGTCAGTTCTTCACCAGGGAGCACCACCGGTTTCACCGCATTCGCCAAATCGTTGATATTCAACACCGGGACTTGCTGCAAATCGCATACTTTGTTCAAATTGAAATCGTTCGTCACGACAATACCATTGGTTTTCTTGGCCAGTTTAATCAATTTACTGTCGACTTCAGCAATTTCTTCAAAATCCCCATCGAAAATTTCCACTTTGATCGGCAATTCTTTTTGGATTCGATTAAGCACGTCTAACCCCCGACGGCCACGATTCCTTTTTAACGTATCCGATGAATCGGCGATATGCTGTAGTTCCCCTAAGACGAATTGAGGAATGACCAACGTGCCCTCAAGGAAACCGGTGCTGCAAATATCTGCAATTCTACCATCAATAATGACACTCGTATCAAGGATCTTCGGTCTTGAAATACTTTTTTCCATCTCATCTTCTGTTTGCGCCGGTTTCGCTTTTTCCTTTTTACCTGTTTTCAGTAAACTGGAAAATTCTTCCCTTCGGCGAAATCCTACCCGGAAACCTAGATAACCGAGAAAAATCGTGATGAAGATCGGAAGCACCTGAGAGACGATATGGATGTTGATATCTTGTAGTGGCATCGTTACGAGATATGATATGACGAGACCGACGATCATTCCTAAACTACCGAATAATAAATCCATAGCCGGCAGCTTGATGAGGGTTTCTTCAATCCATTTGAAGAAATTCATAATATAATCGGTAATGAAGTATGAAAAAATAAATAATAAAATTGCACCGACAACCATTCCGAAATAAGGATTCGTTAACCATTCCAAATCTAAATTCAATAGCTCGATGATGACCGGGATATATAAATAACCGATCGTCCCGCCTAGGACGATAAAAAAGATATGGACTACATTTTTCATCATATGATCACCTCCTAATGATATTATTACCTTTATTTTCTATTTATAACCCCTTATGACCGTTGCGACGTTCTTTCCGGTCATCATCTTCCAAGTCCGACTTCCAACGCTTCTTGAATGGTGGACACACCGATGACTTGAATATCTTCAGGGATCGTCCAGCCTTCCAAATTGTGTTTTGGACAAATCACCCGATTAAAGCCGAGTTTTCTCGCTTCTTGGACACGCTGTTCAATTCGGGATACTCGTCTTATTTCTCCAGTGAGGCCGACTTCACCGATGAAAATGTCTTTCGGCTCTGTCGGGAGATCGCGGAAGCTCGAGGCGATACTAATCGCAATGGCTAAGTCTATCGCAGGTTCATCCAACTTCACGCCACCAGCCACTTTCAAATATGCATCCTGGTTTTGCAACATATAACCTGCCCGCTTTTCCAGCACCGCCATGATGAGCGCTACACGGTTTGAGTCGATACCCGTTGCCATCCTCCGAGGATTTCCGAAACTGGAAGGAGAAATCAAAGCTTGTATTTCGACTAATATCGGTCTTGTCCCTTCCATTGATGCAACAACGGTGGAACCAGCCATTCCCGATTTTCTTTCTTCCAAGAAAATTTCCGAGGCGTTTATCACTTCACGCAAGCCCTCTTCACGCATTTCAAAGATTCCCATTTCATTCGTACTGCCGAAACGATTTTTGACACTACGTAAAATACGATACGTATGATGCCTTTCACCTTCAAAATATAAAACCGTATCCACCATATGCTCCAAGAGCCGCGGGCCGGCGATAGCCCCTTCTTTCGTCACATGGCCGACGATGAAAATGGAAATATGGTTCGTTTTTGCGATGCGCATAAGTTCTCCTGTGCTTTCCCGAACTTGAGAGACACTTCCCGGTGCGCTGGATACTTCTTCCCGATAAATCGTTTGGATTGAATCGATGATGACGAATTTAGGTTGCAACTTTTCAATTTGTTGTCCGATATCATATAAATTCGTTTCACTGAGTACAAATAGTTCCGTTTCTTGAATCCCTAAACGATCGGCCCGAAGTTTTGTCTGTCTCGTCGACTCTTCCCCCGACACGTAGAGAACCCTTGATTTTTTCTTCGCAAGCTGCGCAGAAATTTGTAGCAGTAATGTCGATTTTCCAATTCCAGGATCACCGCCGATCAATACGAGGGATCCCGGTACAATGCCGCCGCCAAGCACTCGATTGAATTCTTTCATGTCAGTCGTGATTCGTAGTTCTCTTTGTGACGCAAGTTCGGTAATCCGCTCCGGTGAACTGATCGTCCGATTCCTATCAGCCATATGTCTGGCTCCGGCAGATTCGATTTCTTCAATCATCGTATTGAAAGTGCCACAGCCAGGACATCTGCCCATCCACTTCGGCGATTCATAGCCGCAATCTTGGCAGACGAATTTATTTTTACGCTTAGCCACTGTATTCGATCCCTTCTTCTATTGTAAACGAATAATGTTGATAATAGGTTACATCATAATTTCAATTTCGCAACTGTTTTCCTAAATTATTCCATAATTTAAGTGTATGGAGATATTTCACACCCTATATCATCAAGATGTTCAAGAGTAAACATAGATAGGGACAAAAAGGTTGAAGAAAAATCCGAACATGGCCTCGGACCGCCCTCTCCCCTTTATGGACGGTCCGTTGCAACTTCATAGATTGTTCGGATGACACCAAGATGTCTCAACTTATTGATGAATCATTTCAAAATCGTAAATTCACCTTTTGGATTCAAGCCGATTTTCACACGCTGTCCTTTTTGAATCGTCCCTTTTAATAGTTCCTCCGACAGCATGTTTTCTATATGTTGTTGGATCGCACGACGTAATGGTCTCGCTCCATATTCCGGATCGAACCCTTCGTTTGCTATTTTTTCCACTGCTTTATCAGTCATATCGAATTCGATGTCTTGTTCTTTTAATCTCTCTTTTAATTCATTCAACATCAGTAGGACAATATCCTTCATGTGTTTCTTTTCTAAAGCATGGAAAACGATCGTTTCGTCAATCCGGTTTAAAAACTCCGGACGGAACGCTTTTTTCAGTTCATCCATCACTTTTGCTTTCATATCTGCATGTTTTTCATCTTCATCCGCTACATTGAAGCCGACGTATTTATTCCGGCGCAATTCACTTGCACCGACGTTCGACGTCATAATGATGATCGTATTGCGGAAGTCGACAGTTCTTCCTTTTGAATCCGTCAAGCGCCCATCTTCCAGTACTTGCAGTAAAATATTGAAAACTTCCGGATGGGCTTTTTCGATTTCATCGAGAAGAACAACAGAGTACGGTTTTCTTCTTACCTTTTCCGTCAGTTGTCCACCTTCTTCATAGCCGACATAACCTGGAGGTGATCCGACAAGCCGTGCCGTCGAATGTCTTTCCATATACTCCGACATATCAATGCGGATCATCGCGTCTTCATCGGCAAACATCACCTCCGCCAAAGCTCTCGCCAGTTCAGTTTTACCGACTCCGGTTGGCCCGAGGAAAATGAATGAGCCAATCGGACGCTTCGGATCTTTCAATCCGGAACGTGCCCGGCGGATTGCGGTGGAAATCGCTTTTACCGCCTCTTCTTGGCCGATGACCCGCTCATGGAGGATTTCTTCCATGTTGAGGAGCCGTTCGGTTTCATCTTTCGTCAATTTGGAAACCGGTACTCCCGTCCAGACGGAAACGACGCTCGCAATGTCTTCAACCGTCACTTCCGAATCCATTTGACCTTGTTTTTCTTTCCATTCATTTTTCGTTTTTTCCAGCTCTTCCCGATACTTTTGTTCGGTATCCCGTAAAGCTGCAGCTTTCTCAAATTCCTGGCTTTGCACCGCTGCATCTTTTTCTTTTCTCACTTCTTCCAGCTTCTGTTCCAACTCTTTCAAGTTTGGCGGAATCGTATATGAGCGGAGGCGAACTTTCGAGCCCGCTTCATCGATCAAGTCGATCGCTTTATCCGGCAAAAACCGATCCGTAATGTAACGGTCAGATAACGTAGCCGCTGCTTCAATCGCCTCATCGGTGATCGATACCCGATGATGGGCTTCATAACGGTCACGGAGACCTTTCAAAATTTCAATCGTCTCTTCCACTGTCGGTTCATCCACTTGAATCGGCTGGAAGCGTCGTTCCAATGCGGCATCTTTTTCAATATATTTACGGTATTCATCAATCGTAGTCGCTCCAACACATTGCAGCTCTCCCCGGGCAAGGGATGGTTTTAAAATATTTGAAGCGTCAATGGCCCCTTCTGCTCCACCTGCACCAATCAAGGTGTGGAGTTCATCGATGAACAGGATGATGTTTCCCGCTTGACGGATTTCTTCCATCACCTTTTTCAAACGGTCTTCAAATTCACCACGATATTTCGTTCCGGCGACAACCGTTCCCATATCGAGGGTCATGACCCGTTTATCCCTGAGCGTTTCCGGCACTTCATTATCCACTATTTGTTGCGCCAATCCTTCTGCCACTGCCGTTTTACCGACCCCCGGTTCGCCGATCAATACCGGGTTGTTTTTCGTCCGACGGCTCAATACTTGAATAACGCGCTCGATTTCTTTAGCACGCCCAATTACCGGATCAATTTTTCCTTCCCGGGCACTCGCCGTCAAATCCCGGGCAAGGGAATCCAAAGTCGGCGTACTCGCATTCGCTTGTTGTCCCGGACGTGCTCTTCTTCCGGCCTGGGACTCATTGCTGCCGAGCAGTTTCAACACTTGTTGACGGGCTCTGTTCAAACTGACCCCTAAGTTGTTCAACACCCGGGCAGCGACACCTTCACCTTCACGGATGAGACCTAATAAAATATGTTCTGTCCCAACATAGGAATGCCCGAGCTTTCTCGCTTCATCTTGAGACAATTCCACGACTTTTTTCGCCCGTGGCGTGTAGTGGATGGTTTGCATCGGCTGTTTTCCGACGCCAATCAATCGTTCCACTTCTTCTTGGATTTTTTCGACTTGGACACCCAGAGACTGCAGAGCTTTAGCGGCGATTCCTTCCCCTTCCCGAAGTAATCCTAATAAAATATGCTCTGTCCCGATATTGTTATGACCAAGTCGGACTGCCTCTTCCTGAGATAAGGCAAGCACTTTCTGCGCCCTTTCTGTAAAACGTCCAAACATCATGTAAAACCCCTCCTATTTCTCCAATGCTAATCGTTCCCTGATCAGGGATGCACGGAAAATGTCTCGTTCTCCCGGTGTCAATCTTCTTTTTGCATAATGTTGCAAAAAGCCGGGCTGTGTTACAATCATCAATTCATTCAAAATCGTTTTTGATATATTATCAATCATACCCATGTCTATTCCTAAACGCACATTTGAAATGCATTCCATTGCTTCTTTTGAATCCATGATCCTTGCAAATTTCAATTTTCCATATGACCGGAATATTTTATCTTGCAAACTGATTCCCAGTTGCTCATAAATGTATTTCCGGGCCAACCTTTCCTGTTCGATCAACTGTTTTACGACGCCAATCAAATCAAGGACGATATCATGTTCGGATTTTCCAAGGGTGATTTGATTCGATATTTGGAAAATATTCCCTAATGATTCACTGCCTTCTCCGTAAATCCCCCGGACGACCAAACCAAATTGGTTAATCGCCGGAATCATCCGATTCAGTTGTTTTGTAATGACAAGGGCAGGTAAATGCATCATGACGGAAGCCCGCATTCCTGTGCCGACATTGGTCGGGCAGCTCGTCAAATAACCGAACTTCTCATCAAATGCATAATCTACTCTTTCCTCTATCCAATCGTCCAATTCAAAAGCTTTTTCTAGTCCTTCTTTAAGCTGGAGTCCAGGGAAGTACAACTGGATACGCAAATGATCTTCCTCATTGATCATAATGGAAGCTTGTTCGTTTTCCGAAATAATGACTGCAGCTTCAGGAAATTTCGTCAAATTTGGACTGATCAAATGTTTTTCAATCAAAATCTGTGTTTCGATTTCCGATAAGCCTTTCAGAGGAATGAAATGGAAATGATGATAATCTTTGAAAGAAACTTTGTCATAAGTTTCTTTCATAAAATCATGCACTTTTTTCAGTTCCTCTTCCTTACCGAGGGTAGGGTAAGAAACGTCAGCGAAGTTTCGGGCTAAACGGATGCGACTGCTTAACACGATATCGTTATCGGCGCCTTCTTCTCGCATCCAAGGGCTGACCGCTTCATTCAAAAAATGCTCCAACGTCATTCTTCCCTTTCCTCCTTTTGCTCCAGAACTTCTTTTTCAAGTGCTCTAATTTTATCTCTCATGACCGCTGCTTCTTCAAATGCTTCTTCTTCGATTAACTTCTTCAATTGGTTGCGATATTCCTCCAATTGACGCTTTTTTTGAATGCTTCCACCAGTCCGTTTCGGTATTTTCCCTGCATGAGTTGTATTTCCTGCATGCACACGCCGCAAAATTGGCTCCAATTGTTTGGAAAAAGTTTCATAACAGTTCGCACACCCGAACTTTCCCATTTCTTTGAACGCCGAAAAAGTCAATTGACAAACAGGACATTGAATTTCTTTTATTTGTTCGGCAACGTGGGAACCAAATGGCGAAGCATCAAAATTAAATAGACCGGTCAATAAATCATGGAGGGAAGAAGCTTGATCCTGCGGTTGCATATAGCCTTTTTCCAAAGCACAAATACCGCATAGATGGAATTCCTTTTTCTCCCCATTGATGATTTGTTTAAAATGGACAGTGGCCGGTCGTTTTTGGCATTCTTGACATTGCACGCGCATGCCCCTCCTTTTCCATTATCTAATTGAAAAATTTCAATGCTTGAAGCATCGAAGTTAAAATTCGTGCTCTTATTTCATCCCGCTCAGGCAACTTAAACGGCAATGAATCCCTTTCAATTGCACTATACATCAATTTTTCTTCCCGTTCCGTAATTAACTCTTCTTCACGTAATCTCTCCAACACATGGGCTGCAGCTTGTTGGGAAACGCGTGGATTGACCATCTTGATAATTTCATCGATCAATTCTGCTTTATCTTTATGCTTGACTCGCATAATCCGGATATACCCACCGCCCCCCCGTTTGCTTTCCACGATGTAACCTTTTTCCGAGGTGAATCTCGTATTGATGACATAATTGATTTGGGAAGGTACACACTGAAATTGGTCGGCGATTTCGCTCCGTTTGATTTCTATCGCATTTTTTCCTGTCGACTGCAACACTTTCTTCAAGTATTCTTCAATGATATCCGAAATATTGCTCATCTTAAAAACTCCCTTCTCTTACAATCGTGATTCTCTTGACGTAATTTTTGCAATCAAAAGGAGATGATGTTGTATGAGAAAAAGTCAGCGTGTACTTTATTATGTTTTGACTTTGACTATCTTTGACTTTAATTTTATTATACGTCAAATTTTCCAAGTTGCAAAGTGATAACCAATAAT
>CALKWU010000183.1 GCA_938004015.1 uncultured Oceanobacillus sp. | reverse complement strand
AAGGCGAACGTGTTCTCGGAGCTGCTTATTTGCCAGTTGACGGAGAAGCCACTTCTATCGATCATGATGACTTGCAAGGACGGGTTGTCTTTCTAGGTCTAGCCGGAATCATCGACCCACCGAGGGAAGAGGCGGTTAATACGATTGAAGCTTGTCGACAAGCCGGCATCCGAGTGAAAATGATTACCGGCGATCACCCTGATACTGCCGCTGCCATCGGAAAACAGCTTGGTATTGGGAAGCTAGGTGCTATTGAAGGAAGAATAATCGATCGAATGTCGGAAGAAGAACTCGTGGAAACCGTGAAGAACTACGATATTTTTGCCCGGACAAGTCCCGAGAATAAATTACAAATTATCGATGCTTTACAAAAAAATGGTGAAACCGTCTCGATGACAGGGGATGGTGTGAACGACGCCCCTTCATTGAAAAAAGCCGATATCGGCGTTGCGATGGGGATTAAAGGGACAGAGGTTTCCAAAGATGCAGCGAAAATGATTTTAGCAGACGACAATTTTTCAACGATATTTAATGCAGTGAAAGAAGGGAGAAGGGTGTATGACAACTTGCGGAAAACCATTCTTTTCCTGTTGCCGACGAACTTTTGTGAAGCGATATTAATTGCCGGAAGTATCCTTTTAGGATTTTCCGTCATCTTGACACCAGTCCAAATCTTGTGGATTAACTTGATCACATCGATTACGATTTCCTTTGGCCTTTTATATGAAGAGTTGGAGAAAGATGCTTTATTGCGTCCACCACGCCCCCGTCATGCACCACTCTTAAGCAAATACTACATGTTCCGGATATCCTATGTTTCCTTGATTATCGGCGGGGTTTGTATCTGGCAAGTTTTTGATTTGATGCAACAAGGCTTGGAGCCTGCCTTGATTCAAACGATCGTCATGAATTCCATCGTTTTTGCGGAAATGTTTCACTTGTTCAATTGTCGCAGTGAAATCGGTCCTGCATTTTCCAAAGGATTTTTTGACAATAAAGTTGCCTTCTTCGTTTCGGGACTCTGTATTGTATTGCAACTTGCCGTCACCTATCTCCCGGCGTTCAACTTGACGTTCGGTACCGTGCCGATGGAAGCTCAACATTGGTTATTACCGGTGATGCTTGGGGTTTCCGTCCTTCTCATCGTCGAGCTGGAAAAATCACTGACCCGTTACATGATTGAAAAAGGTGTTGTGGAAAGGGAATATCAAATGTGACGATTGATTAAAAGGCTTTTGAAACAGGATGAAACATCCGGTTTGATTAGAATTGATTGAAACACCGGTCTGAACAAACACCGTTGTTTTTACAATGGATTTCTATGTCAAAATTACTATATTTGACGTATTTCATTGTTATTTCGGTCCATGGATAGTATACAATGGAAGATAGTTGAAACAATACGAAGTGTAGGAGAATGGGTCATGGAAAATTTGAATGACG
>CALKWU010000182.1 GCA_938004015.1 uncultured Oceanobacillus sp. | reverse complement strand
ATGATCGTTCTCAGTTTCTTTCTCATCACAAGTTGTGCTGAAAATAATCACGAACAAAGGATGGAAGAGGAGAAACGAGAACTCCTTGAAAGCGGAATTGATATTTATGATTTCGGATATTTCGCGATGGCTCCTGAGGCAGTGGAAAAACAGCCGTTGGACAAGGTGATCAAATTGTATTTCAGCGAATGGTCGATTGACATGCTTCACGAGCCGATTGCCATTGATATTGAAAACAGTGAAATGTATTCAAAGCCGAGCATGGGCTCAAGAGGATTGAATAACTTTCCGGATGAAACGATACCCATCACTGATGCTCACGAAATCATTGACATATTGAAAAAATACGATGTCCAGTCATGGGAACGAGATTACACGTTTAAAGATCCACAAGACGATGAAGATGGTTACAGCTGGAGTCTCATTTTGCAATTCGCCGATGGTTCCTTGGAAGAACATGGAGGTGCCGGTACAGACATCGCGCAACTCACGCCGGAAAACTTCCGGGAATTTGTAGATGAACTGGAAGCGTGGGTCGAAGATAAAACGAAGTAAAAAACTGTGCAGAAATCTCTGCACAGTTTTTTACTTCATCTATCCATTATCCCACGTTGCAGTTGGACCATTTCAGCGGCTAATTTTTCGATCCGCTCATGAATGCGGTCATCGATGAGTTCATTCGTGTCGATGTCAAAAGAATCATTATGGATGAAAACATTTTCTGTCGGTATGAGCCCTTTAAAATAAGATAAAATGGAGCCCAAGTGGTATTCCAAGACGAGAAAATGTCGATTCGTCCATCCGGTGGCAACCATGCCTGTCACTTTATTTTTAAATGCATATTCCGGCATGTGATCGAAGAGGTTTTTCAATGCGCCTGACAAGGAGGCTTGATAAATCGGTGTGCCGAATACGAGAAAATCAGCGGACAAAATTTTTTGCACAACATTCCAAGTATCCTCGTTATAAGCCGATAACGGCAATCCGGCGGCAAATTCAATGTCATAGTTCCTCAAATCGATCAATTCGGTTTTTACTGTAGAATCAAAACGGCGAGCAGCTGCCAACACCGTGTCAATGGCGATGGCGGTTTTATCACCGCCCAGTGCTCCTGATACTCCAACAAGTTTCATGGATACCCCACCTTTCTAACATCATTTTATTATTTTTTCTCCAAATCTTCCAAATATCGGTATAGTGTGGATTTGCTGATGCCTGTTTCGTCTTTTATTTCATATAACGTATAGCCGTCGTGATACATGGATATCGCTTTTTTGATGTTTTCATCCGGCTTTTTCGGACGGCCGATCCGTTTACCTTGTTTTTTGGCTTTTTTCATCCCAATGGAAGTGGAATTTTTGACCAAATCCGACTGAAATTGGAGAATATGTGCTGTCATGTCTTTCAAATGGATGTAGAGCAGTGTATCACTTCGAATTTCTTCCTGTAAGAAATGGATGGTCACCTTGTCTTTTTCACATAGTTTCAATAAATCCATGAGTTGATGGAACGTATCGGCCAAAACAGCCATTTTTTCAACAATGATTGAATCTCCCGGCTCCAACCGAATCAACATCTCTTCCAATTGGATTCGTTTTTTCGGCAACCCATGTTCTTCTTCAATCATAACATCACATTTGTCTTGTAAACGTTGGATTTGCTTTTCTGCTTTGGGGTCATCGTATAAAGGCCTTACATAACCAAAAATCAATCATTTCACTCCTTTTTCCCAAAACGGTTCCTTTTCGGGAAAATCAATGTTACAATGTAGGACGTTATTAACAACTAGAAAAGGAGATTTATATGCAAACAATTAAACAACAATGGTTTGGCAACATACGTAGCGATATTTTATCAGGAATCGTCGTTGCCCTCGCTTTAATCCCGGAAGCGATTGCTTTTTCCATTATTGCCGGCGTCGATCCGATGGTCGGATTATACGCATCATTCATCATTGCAGTCGTCATTTCTTTTGCCGGTGGACGACCGGGAATGATATCCGCTGCAACCGGAGCAATGGCACTGCTCATGGTTCCGTTAGTCCGGGATTACGGGCTCGAGTATCTGCTTGCAGCAACGATCCTGACTGGAATCATCCAATTTTTATTCGGCGTATTCAAAGTCGCCAAGGTGATGAAATTCATCCCGAATGCGGTCATGATCGGCTTTGTCAATGCATTGGCAATCCTTATTTTCATGGCGCAATTGGAACATTTCATTGGGATTTCAACGATGACTTATGTATTCTTTGCAATCACGTTAATCCTCTTATACACTTTACCACGTTTCATCAAGGTAGTGCCAGCACCACTTATTGCGCTTGTCGCATTGACGGCGGTAGCGATCTTCAGTGGTGTGGAATTGAAGACAGTCGGGAACCTCGGTAACATCACCCAATCCCTTCCAACTTTCTTAATTCCTAATGTTCCGTTTACGCTTGAAACATTGCAAATCATTTTCCCGTACTCCTTGTCATTGGCTATTGTCGGTTTGCTAGAGTCCTTGTTGACATCGCAAATCGTTGATGATATGACAGAAACAGAGAGTGATAAAAACCGGGAAGCACGTGGACAAGGTATTGCCAACTTCATTACGGGTTTCTTTGGCGGAATGGCAGGTTGTGCGATGATTGGCCAGTCGGTCATCAACGTGAAATCCGGCGGTCGAGGAAGATTATCCACCCTTGTCGCAGGGGTATTCTTAATGTTCCTCATCATCGTGCTCGGTGAGTGGGTCGTCCAAATTCCGATGCCGGTATTGGCTGCGATTATGGTTTCCGTAAGCATTAGTACCTTTGACTGGAGTTCTTTCAAATTCGTTGTCAAAGCACCGCGTACAGATGCATTCGTCATGGTGGCAACGGTTTTGATCGTTGTCTATACAAATGACTTGTCGAAAGGTGTCCTTGCCGGGGTCCTCTTAAGTGCGATCTTTTTCGTCATCAAAATATCTACGGTCAAAATCAAACGACAAGGCAATCGTTACATCGTCCATGGACAACTTTTCTTTGCGTCGATTGATGGTTTTGTCGAATACTTCAAGAAAGCAGATATTAAAGAGAAGCATATTCAAATTGACTTATCTCATACGAGAGTGTGGGACGAGTCCAGCGTCGGTGCTTTATTGAAGGTCAAAAATATGTTGGAAGAGAAGGGGATTGTTGTGGAAATGATTGAAATCGATTCTTCCAGTAAGCAAATCGTTGAAAAACTCGACAGTCTCTACTCTTCAAATTAAAGGGGAATCGACATGTATAAACATATTCTATTAGCCTCGGACGGTTCGGACAACGCGTTACGTGCGGCGAAAGAAGCGGTAAAACTAGCATCCTATCATAAGGATTCAGAGATTGAGGTCGTTTATGTCGTCGATATCGATAAATCGAAGTATGATATTCTTCATTCTGACTCAAAAGAAGAAGCGGAACTGGAGCGTCGCAAGAAAAACTCCAACGTCATCCAATACTTGAATGAATCAGGAATCCAATATAAAACGACCATTTTACGAGGCGAACCCGGTCCGGAAATCGTCAAATATGCCAACGAACAAGAAGTGGACGTTGTCGTCATTGGTAGCCGAGGACTCAATACGTTTCAAGAAATGGTGTTGGGAAGTGTCAGTCACAAAGTGATGAAGCGGGTCAATTGCCCGGCGATGGTTGTGAAGTAGAAATGAATGGAACGGACCACGGTTTATCTGAATTTATGAAAATACGCCAACTCTTTGATTCATAAAGGGTTGGTGATTTATTTTATAAGGGAAGTCTCCTAGTCTGGTGAAGAGTTTTGAGGGGAGGATTCTCTTCCTATAACTGCAAACATGCATAGTAAAAAAGTGTACATAGAAACGGCTAACTTCTAAGTACACTGGTGATGATTGCTAACATGTTTTTAAATATTTATCGTTCAGTATTATTATAAAATGTTTAGGGCCTTTGTAACGTTAATATTTCTCAACATTCAGTATTTTGGCGCTAAATAAAAGAAGTTTTTTTTCAAAAAAGGGAGGTGAAGTGAGTCGAGAAATGCGTAAGGAACGATTTCTGAGACACCTCGTTTCTTTTTTATCGATGAGTGAATCTTTAATTGAAAGCCTTCTGTAAAATACTAAATTTCATTTAAATTGTAACACATTAGTGTGGTGAAAATATGTTGGGGACATATATACATTTAGGTCAGAGCTGTTATAATGAGTGTAATTAAATAGTCGGAATATGAGCAAAAACAGTAAAAGGGTGGAAGATTTGCAAATTGTTATAGTTTAAAAGTGTGGAAACAGTTTAGGGATTCGAATCCCCAATGATGTCTCCGAAACAATTGGTATAGAGGAAGGCGATGAAATATAATTACATGTGGATGCAAGCAAGAATACAATCACATTGAGGCCAAAAAGACCGCAAAAACGGTATACGTTAGAAGAGCTGTTAGCTAATATTACTCCTGAAAATCGACACCATGAAGTTGACTTTGGAGTTAAAGGACGTGAACTTACTTAATCTCCAAATCTCACTTGAACTGCTTAAAATTTAAATATCTCTTTACCGTCTATCTTTAATTCATGAAAGAAGATCGATTCAACTGTGTCTTCCAATGAAAAGAAAAGTGGTTTTCCGTAATGATTCTCTTGATTTAAATTATATATCTCAATCAATTCATTTTGCGGATCGACTATCCAATATTCTTTTACTAGAGCTTTTTCGTACAAGTCACGTTTCCGCATGCGATCCATTTTTGCACTTGAAGGGGATATAATCTCTATGATTAAATCAGGAGAGCCGACACAGCCTTTTTTGTCTAATTTGTGTTCATCACAAATGACGGAAAGATCCGGTTGAACAACGTGAAAAACTTCATCGTCTGATTTTTCCTCGGCTAATAGGCGTACGTCAAATGGAGCTGCAAAAACATGACAGTTTTTGTCTTTAAAAAAATCCATGAGTTGATAAGATAAGTTCATGGATACTTGTTGGTGTTTTGTCGATGGCGAGGGAGACATACTATATGGAATCCCGTTGATGATTTCGAATGGTTCGTCACCTGTCCAACTTAAATAATCAGCATAGGAAATTTTTCTATCATACTGTGGAATGCTCACGATTTTCTCCTCCCTTAAAATTTTTGTATGGGTATTGGGATAAATTGAAAAGATTTCTTGTTTTAAATAATGTAATGCCCTTCACTATTATTATAATGAATGGCATTACATTGTACAAATACATATCTGACAAATCACTACCCCTCAAATCCTTAATTGACACTAACGATTTAAGAGATGTTGTGTATGTGCAATTTATCCAGTAACCTATATCCCCGCGGCCTGTAACTTTGCTTGCTCCAACACATTTTCCACGGCTTGGGGTTCTTTATTCGGAGGATACCCGTGTTTACGCAAGATCATCTTAATTTGCAGGCGCATGCGGGCTTGGGCTTGTTGTTTCCGAGCCCAGTCGTGGGTGCGGTATTTTTTCACGGTTTCAACCAAGTCTTTTGCAATCTTAATCAAAACCTCGTCTTCCATAAGTTTCTTAATGTCCGGGTCTGCGCCCAATACATCAAAGAAAGCTTTTTCCTCATAAGATAAACCGAGCTGTTTTCCTTCATCAATCGCTTCTTCTAATGCTTTTTTGAATTCGATTAGTTCTTCAAAGACTTCAAAGACGTCGTTTTGGTCGTTACGATTATGATACCTGTCGACAATGAGCTCAAATCGTTCGGAGAATTTTTTGCTCACCGTTATATTTGTCTTTTTCACATCTTGTAGTTTTTGCTTCATAACACGCATTAAAATATTGGCTGCGATATTTTTCTGTGGCATCGCTTGCAGTTTTGCGATGTTTTCCTCGTTCAACAAATCGAAACTATCTGAAGTTGACGCTTCGGTTAGTACCATCACCTCATCGCCTAATATGGCTTCTTCCAGCATCTTGGAGATGCGTTCATTCACTTCTTGCAGATCGGGCACACCTTGACGCGTCGATTTCATGATGAATGATCGTATGGCAATAAAGAAAGATATTTCCTTCTTCTCGTTATCACTCAGGAGTCCTGTGGATATTTTATAAACATCTTTTAATTTCTTCGTTTCATGCATAAACATGTTTTTTCGCTTTTCCGTGAGTTGAGCAAACTCTGCACCATCACGAATTGTTTCATAACGTACTTTGTCGCTCTTGCCAAAAAAACCACTATAATCGAACTCGTGGAAGAGATTTCGTAACACTTCCAACGTATTCAACGCAATGACTTTCGCTTCTTCATTTTCTTGCACTTTGTCTTGGTCACGCTTCGTATAAGTTTTCAGGGCATCCATGAGATTTCGTTTCAGCCCGATATAGTCGACAATTAGACCGCCCGTTTTTCCCGGATAGACCCGGTTCACGCGGGCAATTGCTTGCATCAAGTTGTGGGCTTTCATTGGTTTATCGACATACATTGTATCTAATGCAGGCACGTCAAAACCGGTTAGCCACATATCAACGACAATCGCTATTTTGAATGGACTCTCCACATCTTTAAATTCTTTCTCCAGCTCTTTGCGGCGCTTTTTATTTCCGATCAATTTCGCCATCTCTTCTGGATCCTGATTACTTTCTGTCATGACCATATGGACTTTACCTTCCCAATCTGGTCGTTGCTTCATGATTTCCTTATACATTTTATAAGCTGTCTTCCGGGAATAAGCGACAATCATGGCCTTCCCTTCAACAAGCGTTTTTCGGTCTTCATAATGTTCGAGAATGTCCGTGACAACTTGGTGGATACGGTCATCATCACCAATAATTTGCTCCATGCGGCTGAGGCGTTTCTGACTTTCTTCAATCGTGTAATCCTCCACCCCTTCGTTCACTTGCATGTTCCAGTATTCCCGGTCGATTTCATCCATTTTCGCTTCATCTAACTTCACCCGGGCGAGACGGGATTCGTAATAGATTTTGACCGTCGACCCGTCTTGAACGGCTTGGGTCATGTCATACACGTCAATGACATCCCCGAATAACCCCGTTGTTGATTTATCCGTCGTTTCTATTGGCGTACCAGTAAAGGCAATATACGTAGCATTTGGTAAAGCCTCTCTCATATATTTTGCATAACCAAACTTTTCTTCTCCTGTTTCAATATCGTATTGCGCATCGACACCGTACTGTGTTCGATGGGCTTCGTCGACCATAACGATAATATTGCTGCGGTCTGATAGCAAACCCGTTTCTTCTTCAAACTTTTGGATCGTTGAAAAAATGATGCCTCCAGTCTGGCGGTTTTCCAACAATTCTTTTAAATGGCTTCGCGAATCGGCCTGTTCCGGAGTTTGTCGCAAAAATTCACTGGCACTGGAAAATGTTTCATACAGTTGACCATCCAAATCGTTGCGGTCGGTGATGACGACAATCGTTGGGTTTTTTAATTCTTTCTTTTTAACTAAATGTCCTGATAAAAACACCATGGACAAGCTTTTTCCACTACCTTGGGTATGCCAAATAACCCCGGCACGACCATCTGTATTGATTGCCCGAGTGGTGGAAGCAATTGCCTTTTTCATGCCATAGTATTGATGATATGCTGCTTTAATTTTTGCTTCATTTGTAAATAAAGTGAAATTTTTAATCACGTCTAAGAATCTTTCTTTATCAAAAAGACCATACATTAATGTATCTAATTGATAATCATCCAATACTTCATCCGCTGCTTCTATTTTTTTCCAAGCACTAAAGCGATCGAAGGGTGCGGTAATTGTCCCAGCACGTGCTTGCACACCATCTGAAATCATGAGAAATGCATTATAATAAAATAATGAAGGAATATGAACGTTCATATAATTTCTTAATTGTTTATAAGCATCACTTAAGTTAACTTCCTCACGTGATGTGCTTTTTAACTCGACGACAACCAGCGGTAAACCATTCACAAAGACTACAATATCAGGGATTTTCGTTGAATGTTCACTGACTTCGAATTGATTCACGACGAGAAACTCATTGTTTATCGGATTCTCCCAATCAACAAGGTGAACACGATGATAGATTGTTTCTCCATTAACATATTCTGGAATTTCAACGGATTCTGTTAATTTACGATGAAAGACTCTATTGTTTGTAAGGACATCATTCGTATCAAAACTTTTCAGGTTCCGAATGACTTGTTGAATGACATCCAGAGGCACGCCTCGGTTGAGTCTCACCAAGGCTGCCTCTAAACGATCTAATAAAAGAACTTCTCTCTCATCACGATCGAGGTCCTGTGCGTGAATGTATCGATAGCCCAGTTCCTCAAAATATTCAATGACAACTTTTTCTAATTGGTCTTCTGTAAACATGCCTCGACCTCCTGTTCCGCTTCAGGGATACGGATTTCACCGGACATTAGTTTGGGGAGAAGAGTGTCGCGAATCTCCCTCAAATACCGACTTTCAATTCCTAAATTAATTTTTTTCTCAACTAATGGATGAAAAGTTTCTGATAAACGATTTAAGGTTACTTGATCAGGCACAACTACTAGTGCTTCTTTTAAGTGAGATCTCTTAATATGTCCCATTGTAGTAGCTCGATCAGCTGCAATTTTAATGAATCTTTCAAGATGATACTTAGTCCAGTAATAATAGAACCATTTCGGAAATGTCTCTGAAGTAACCTTAAATAAATGCTGGTTTAAACCTGCTTTTCCACCTAGCCATATTTTCACTAAAAGTGTTCCGGACCAAGAGAAAATTATATCTCCATCATCAACTATAACTTTTTCATCTATGTCATCTCGACATCGATCACTAGTTTCATCAGTAAAACCTCTTCTTAGTTCTTTTATTTTAAGTACAGGTAGCGAGATATCAGGATTTTCAGGACGAAATTTTTGCATAGCCAAGCCATTTTGATAGCTTGCAATATCATCAAGAGATTTTATCTCCCATCCCTCAGGTATCATTCCTAATTCACTTTCTACAAACTTACCACCACTTGATTTATATGGTTCTCCATTTTCATTTGGAAATTCAAAATCAACAAACCAATGTTTGAAAATTGCTTGTGCCATTTCTTCAAGGTTTTCGTTAACCCCGTTGTTTAGCGCTATTTTTTCTTCAATAAAAGTAAAAAGTTCAGCAATTTGAACCTGTTCGCTATAAGGTGGCAACTTCAATGTATAGTTCATTATTGCTTGTTTGTCACCTCGGGGCATCTTGGTTCCTTTTGAAGTACTTACCATAAAGTCGAAAAATCTATCTTGGGAAAGGAAAAAATATAAAAATTTATTATCAACTATTTCATTTTTAGGTCTAATTATCAATACATCACTTGAAACGCCATAATCGGTATTGCAATACCATATCTTCTTAAAATACGGCCGAATATTTGATATTAATGTATCTCCAGCAGTAGCTTTATTTACCGTTTTTGTTTTAGGCAAGGCTTCTGCTAATTCAATTCCACCTTTTTCAGGAAGCATGTTAACGGTAGATATATAATCTGCAGCCCCAATTTCCGTGACCGCAATTCTATCTTTACCAAATTCTGCTATATCTTTAAGTTGAACTTCCTGCCAATCACTATATTTCATACCCAATCCTCCCAAGCTGCTTCCTTATCTCCTCTTCCAATTTCTTAGATTCTTTAAACTGCTCAGAAAGCGTGGTAGTTAACCGTTAGAACCGTACGTACGGTGGTGTGAGAGGATGGAGGTTAATCGCCTCCTCCTACTCGATTCTTCACCATCTGTAACTTATTTTAAAAAACGCTTGCTCCTGATGTTAGGTTAGGAGGTACAATAAGGGCAAAGATGAAGCAATTGGGAGGGGTAGTCGATGGAATACTCAATAGGCGAATTTTCCAAAATCACGGGTGTAACGATTCGAGCCTTACACTTCTACGATCAAAAGGGATTGTTGACACCAGAGAAAGACCCGGATACGGGGCATAGGAAATATAAGTATGAAGATTTAGTGCAATTGCAGAAAATCACTACCTTTAAATTTCTCGGTTTTTCTCTTGAGGAAATTAAACAATTGATCACACAAGATGATTTCTATGATTCTTTAAAAAAACAACGGGATTTGATGCAGAAGAAAAAAGAAGAAATCGACACTGCTTTAAACACGATTGAACACATCATCTCTTTGTATGAAGAGTTTGGAACAGTTGATGAGGATATCATCATTTCCGGAATTAATGATGTCCGCATGAGAAAAGAACAAAAGCAATGGATTGAAGAGAACATATCAGAACAAGTTGCTCATCAGTTGTACTCTCTTCATCCGGAACAGGAAAATGAACTGGCTAAACAATTTGCCGGCATTGGGAATAGGCTTAAAACACTATCAATTGATAAGGAGCCTTCTGATCCCGAAGTTCAAGTCGTGATAGAAGAAATGGTTTCACTTGTAAATCAAGTCATTGACATCGATGTTTTATTAGAAGAATTAAATGAGAGAAAGGCTAATGGATTGGAACCCGAACCAAGCATCAAAGACGAATTGCTATTCAAAAATCCATTTTCAGAGGTAGAGGAAGAATTTGCTGCCGAAGCTTTTCAAATCTACTTATCGAATCGTAAACGAGGTGAATGATATGTATCCAATTAAAGTGGCGAATGTTATAAGGAAATTCGGCAACTTCACTGCTGTAAGCAATATGAACTTTTCCATTGAACAAGGTGAAATCATTGGATTATTGGGCAGAAATGGAGCGGGAAAAACGACAATCATTAAAATGTTGACTGGTCAACTATTTCCCACAAGCGGCACAATTGAAGTGTTTGGAAAAGACATTATGGATACCGATTTCACCTATATGAATCGAATCGGTTATGTCCCAGATACGCCGATTTTATATGAGGGATTGACTGCCCGCGAAATGCTTACGTTTATAGGAAAACTTTACAAACTTGAAAAAACGGAACTTGATCAAAGAATCGACGCACTCATCTCCACGTTGAATTTGAATGAGTTCGAACATGAACGGATTGAAACATTTTCACTAGGAATGAAGAAAAAAGTATCCATTGCTGCCGGAATGATTCATTCACCACAATTGCTTATTTTGGATGAGGTCACAAATGGTCTTGACCCGAAAGTTTCAAGAGAAGTGAAAGATTTAATCAAACGTTTAAACAAAGAAAAAGGTGTGACCGTTTTGATCACCACCCATATTCTTGATGTCGTGGAAGAAATGGCGGATCGGCTGATTATTATAGATAAGGGAAAGTTGATAGATTCTGGGCCACTTGAAACACTAAAGGATAAATATGGAATCCACAAAGGAAAATTGGAGGATGTATTTTTAAGCGCTATAGATAAGGAGAGGAGCGAGGAAATAAGTTGAATGCTGTTGCTACTATTTTTTACTTCACCATTAAAGAACAGTTCAATCTCTGGAAAGAAAAGAATCCATATTCACTGATTTTCAAAGGGTTATTTTTGATTACAGGAGCTGTCTTAATCTCCGTATTAGTTGAACCTCAAGAAATATTATCCACGAATGTTGTGATTTTGATGATCTTGTTTCAATCAATGATGTTGACGTGGTTACAAACTTTCGCAGTGATTGGAAAAAAACTTTTTTCATTGAACAAAACGACACTTCCCAATTTTTTGGGTGTCAGCCCGTATAGAAACTTGTTGGCAATCGCACTTTTTTACACATATCGAAACAGCTTGCTTGGATTTGCGATCTCGATTACTTTTGCCGATTCGTTTCTACAAGTGCCTCTGAATTTCGTGATTTTTGCGTCGGCCATGTTTCTTTCTTTCCAACTCACGTTCGTTTTTGTAATCCGTTGGGTCCGGATTACAAAATCTTTGAACTTACTCATTGTACTGGGATTCATCGTGCAAATGACTTTCATCGGCGGAACCGTCTATATGATAGCAACTGGATATGAACCACCTTTGACAGGTGGATTGATGAATGTCGGGTTTGCCTTGTTCATCATCTACTTCTTGATCGCTGTCGTTCAACTTTTGAAAAACATGCGGCAATCATCTCAGTTTCAAAAGGTTTTTCGTCAAAGCACAAACCAATATCATGACCAGGTTAAACAAAAACGTTCATCGCAAAAATCATTCACGTTCATCAATCATATTAAAAATCCAATTCTATTTAAAGATGCCAGTCTGCTGTTGAGGAATCCAATCACTAAGATAAGGGTTTATATATGGATGTTGATACAAGCATTGATGATCTATGTTCTCGTAGAAAAAGGGGTGTCCTTTCTTACAAATGTCTTGCCCTTTGCTTCTGCCCTGCCTGAATGGTTTGTATTGCACGCTTCATTGTTCATCAACTATTTGATATTTGGTGAAGTGGTCTTGACATTGTTCCAAACAGAGCGAGGGATCATCCAATGGTATTCTTTCACTCGTTTCAATATCCCTTCGCTTGTTTATTCAAAAGTCGCGGTAGGTTTTCTTTTGTTGATGGTACCGAACACGGTTTCCATTTTGATTTATTCGTTACTGATTGGATTGAATCCATTAACGATGGTCATGATCATGCTTTTTGCGGCGATTTGCTCACTAGGTGTTGTCGTCTTGACGTTAAGTATTTCTTCCATCGAGATCGACTATGATAAGTTTTCAAAATCCATGGAACATGTGACGGTTGCGCAGCAAATTCCACAAACTGGAGTGACGCTCATATCTTTTTTTTCAGGTTTTGTCATGTTGGGTTTGTTTTATACAAGTATCCTGAGAAGTTCTATCCTTTTATTGGATTGGCTGGTCAGCTTATTGGTATTGGTCGTTTCTCTGTTGATGATTGGCATTTGTATAAAAATACAAATGAAAAGGTTCACGGTTTATAGGAACGGTTAAGTTTCATAAGCAAAAGACTAAGATTAGTAATGGGGGCATCAACGAAAGAAAACCTCCTACGAGTCTGTAGAAGGTTGAGCGGGATTCATCCCAGATGCTCGTACTGTAGGATTACCCGCTCATCATTTCGATTCATCCAACTCATTCTATAATCTGAACAAATTTTTCATCATTGTATTCCTGCTTCTTCTAAAAACTCGCGGGCGACTTCTGCGGCGTTTCTTCCTTCCATAGCAACTTGATAATTCATTTCCCGCATTTCGTCATCAGTGATTTTTCCGGCTAATTGATTTAAAATGTCTTCCAGTTCCGGATATTCCTCAAGTGTTTCTTTCCTCAACAATGGGGCGCCTTGATAAGGTGGGAACAGTTCCAAATCATCTTCCAACACAGTGAGATGATAGCGTCGCAATTCACTGTCTGTGGAATAGGCGTCCAGTAAATTGATGTCCCCTTGCTCGATGGCCGTGTAGCGGAGTTTCGGTTCCATCGTCACCATGTTTGGAAATTCAAGCCCGTAAAGATCCTGGATTCCTAAATAGCCATCTTGGCGATCCGTGAATTCCAACGTGAAGCCGGCTTCGACATGTTGTTCTAATCCTCGTAAATCGGAAATGGTTGTCACACCAAATTCTTCTGCAAATGCTTCCGACACCGCCAAAGCATACGTATTGTTGAATGCCATCGGTTCCAACAGAACGAGATCGTAATTTTCCAGTAAGCCGTCCCGGGCTTGTGTGTAAACTTCTTCCCGATCATTCGATAGCGAAGTTTCTTCTAAAAATTGCGTGACGATCGTTCCGGTGAATTCCGGATAGACATCAATACTTCCGGATTCCAATGCATTGAAAAGAAATGTCGTTTTTCCGAGATTCGGCCGCAGTTCCACGTTCAAATCCGTTTCTTCTTCAATTAAAATCTTATACATATTAATTAAAATTTCCGGTTCCGAACCGAGTTTTCCACCGATGACGATTGTATCTTTGTCTCCGCCAATCCAATTCGGGACTACGGTGATGCCGATGGCTAAAATGACGACGAGACCGGCCGTCACTAACGATTTTTTATAGGAGAGCTTTTGCA
>CALKWU010000181.1 GCA_938004015.1 uncultured Oceanobacillus sp. | reverse complement strand
CTGCCAAAATCAATGCAACGGCGCACCCGGGAAATGGTGGCGGTGGATGCGCTCGTTTCTTTTTCGATGGCACTGTAGGTAGCCCCGTTCAAGAGCATTTTTGCGACTTGAAGCCGTTGTGCGAACGACTGGATTTCTGACATCGTTGCGAGATCATCGAAAAATTGGTAGCATTCTTCACGGTTTTTCAAGGATAAAATGGCATCGAATAATTGATCCAATTGTTCTCCTCTGATTTTATCTATTTGCAACTTCCAAAACCTCCTGCTTCCATTCACTTGCCCATGCTAATCATTGTTCTGAGAAAGTGACGCTTTGTTCCATACTTGGATTTGTAGGAACAACATTCACCCAAGTTTTACCGGGAACAAACCCTAGTGGTTCTCCGTCTTTCACCGGGATCAATCTGCCATTGGCGTTTTCCCATTGGATTTTTTGCGCCTGCCCATTTTGGATCAAATAAGCATTTCCGCCAGAATCCAAATCGATTGCTCTTCTTCCTTGAGCATCGATCACTTCATGGTGAGCTTCCACGATGAAAATATTCGCCACTTCAATCGGTGCCCCGGTTCCATATTCCACGGTTTGTTCATGGTCGTTATATCTCGTGTATTTGCCTGTCGCTGCATCGAAAGCAAATTCAACAATTTCCATCGGATTTTCACTGTAAACGATTTCCACATGTTGTGCCGGCTCTCCGTCTAATGCGTCGATTTCCTCATCGGTCAAGAAAAGCAGCGGCTCATATTCCATCTTCGTCTCATATCCTTTACTTTCCGCCACTTCATAGACAGCGTCGGTAAGCAAATAGGAATTGTGCGGAGCTTGACGGAACGATTCGCGTTTAAACAAATGGCCGTCATTATCATAGGTGGCACCGTTCAAAAAAGAGATGCCCCGATTCACGATCATTTCGTCGATGAAGTCGGCAGCCCCATGATATACATAGATCGCTCCATAACGTTCTGCCAAATCGAAGTAGTATTCCCTTGCGCTACGTACAGGACCGACCGTTTCCGGAATTTCACTTTGGTAAAGAGCCAACAAGCGGGTGATATTCGCTTCCGCTAATATTTCAAACACGATGTCCGCTTGGGACAGACCAGATTGCGGCCGTGCTTCCGAATGGTTGTTGACCATGACAGCAACGATGCGATTATCAATCGGATCATTTGTATACAGTCCCGTCAACGGGTATTGATGTTCCCCTTGGACTTCCAGACCGTCTTTTTCATTTCTTTCGCCGTCCTTTTCATCATGTTCTGTCGCATCTCCATCCTTGGAACAGGCTGCTAATACAATTCCAAGTACAAGCAATGCGTATAAAACTTTTTTCATAATCCCCACATCTTTCTTTTACATTTTTGATAACTCACAACTCTATTATAATTATACTCATTGGGTATTCGAATGAACATCCTATTTTTCATCACCATGTCGACTTTTTCACGCTTTTCGTTGCTTTCCGCAGTAAAATAGGAATCGTTTTCACTCCACACTACTATTATCATACTTTATCACTTTAACACTGTAAAGTCCAGAAAACAAAAACATCAGGTTGGGACAAAAAGGGACAGTCCCGTTTTGACCCAACCTGATGTT
>CALKWU010000180.1 GCA_938004015.1 uncultured Oceanobacillus sp. | reverse complement strand
GCAGCGCCCATCTTTTCGGTACCGATGAGTTCGGCCGCGATATTTTCAGCAGAGTAATGAAAGGCAGTCAAACCGCATTCGCAGTCGGACTGATGACGATAGCTATCGGAGGTTTCTTCGGTGTTCTGATCGGTTCCATTGCGGGTTATGCGGGAGGTTGGATCGATGAAATTTTCATGCGACTCATGGATGCTTTAATGGCTTTTCCCGGGATCATCCTCGCTCTGATGCTCGTTGCGGTTTTTGGACCCGGAATCGTCAATACGTCGATTGCTCTCGGCATCATATCGATTCCGAGCATTGCCAGGGTGACGAGAAGCGGTTTTATCCAACAAAAGGAAGCGGAATACGTCACTGCCGCCAAACTGCTCGGATTGAGTCATTATAAAATCATGGTCAAGCATATTTTGCCGAATGTCTTTCCGCAAATCCTCGTCGCTTTATCGATTACTTTTTCGATTGCCTTACTTGCAGAAGCGTCACTCAGTTATTTAGGTTTAGGTGTCCAACCGCCGGATCCGAGTTGGGGGAGAATGTTGAAAGATTCCCAGGCGTATATGACGACATCGCCTTGGTACACATACGCTCCGGGAGCGGCCATCACCTTATTAGTGTTAGGGTTTTATTTGATGAGTAACGCCATCAGGGATTTGTCCGATCCACGTTCCGAATGAAAAGGGGCTTAGTTTGAAAGAACTAAGCCCCCTTTTTTATATTCGAACCCAATTATTCTTGATGGCCGTGATGACAGCACTCGTCCGGTCTTTGACATTCAATTTATTCAAAATGCTGGAAACATGGTTTTTCACTGTTTTATCCGATATCCCCAAATGTTTGGCGATTTCTTCATTCTGCAGTCCTTTGGATATGTTTTCCAAAATTTCCCATTCCCTTACCGTCAATAAACCATCCGGCCGTTTACTGCCGATTTGATTGGTGATCCTGGCATATTCATTGAGCAAAACGGTAGAATAATACGAATGGATATATTTGAATCCATGCAACATATCTTTGACCGCCGATGTGAACTCATGGATTTCCAAGTCACCGTAAAAATAGCCGTCAATTCCGATTTCCATCAGTTGATGCAGGTGATCTCTCGTAATGCCGGAAAAATTCCATACAGCCACCAAATGTCCCAGCTTCTTTAAACTCTTTATCTCTTTCATAGCGTTAGACGTATTCATTTCCATAATCCAAACATCGATATGGTTGCTGATTTTTTCTTTCCGTTCAGCCAAATCGGCCAATTGATAGGAATAAAAGCGATGGTCCTTGATTTTACTGTTCAATTCATTCACAATTCCACTCATATATAGACTTCGATCTCTAATAATAGCAATATTGCTCAACTTTCATATCCTCCTGATTCAGTCATTCTATTTTCCATATGACAATGGTTTCATTTTGTCCATCTTGAACTGTAATGCTTACAGAAAATTGTACCAGTCCAAACATCCCACCTTTCATCGATTCATTCAAAAAACACCCGATTTATAGTCGTTTAAACCTAAATGTTTTTAATCAATAATAACTAAGGCAGTCTTGCGGACTAAGTATAATGTTTTATATAATGAATAATGGGGTATACAATATAACGGGAATGTAAAATAATATTTTCATCACCGTTGTTGGAAACTTGTGGAAAATATACAAATTGGGAAATTCAGCATGCAACGAAGTGGTTATATTTTCCAACAAAATCCATTTTATAACTGTTCGTTATATTTGTAAACAAAAATATGACTAATGGTTATTTTTCCTTTGGAATATGGAAAATAGAGGTGTGAATTATTTGGCAGATATTAAAATAGGAAAAAAATTAAAAGCATTGAGGAAAGCGAAAAATTACACGGCAGCCGAACTCGCTGAAAAAGTCGATGTTTCCCAAGC
>CALKWU010000179.1 GCA_938004015.1 uncultured Oceanobacillus sp. | reverse complement strand
AGATTGGGAAGTGAACATTCCCTTACTGCGTTCAACTGTGATCAACATTTATTCAAATCTGTCAACGGATGAAAAATCTAATGCAAGATGGGCTCGTAATTTTTCGGAAAAATTAATCCATAATCATAAAGTGTGGATCGCTGAGCAACCTTCCGATGCCGTCCAGTTGAAGCAAATCAGTGATGATGTGATTCATGGACTAAATGAGGAATATGGAAAAGTTTTAAGTCTGTAGTTAGATGTGGTATGTTGAGGGGAAGCAAGAACTGTTGAAATTCGGGATGTAAATTGGATGGAGACGACAGCTTTGCGGTCTGTTGTCTTTTTTGTGCACTGATTTTGAACTCCGATACAGGCAAGGCTGTAGGTTGTTGTTGACCGACTGTCCTAAGCTCTAAGTTGCGATCATGCCCATTGGAAGAAGCTGGTTATCGAAATGTATCTTCATCCATAAACCTTCTGATGTTCGCAAATTCACAAGAATAATGATAAAGTCATTTTAAAAGAGAATATGAGGCAAAAATAAGATGACATTGTTCAAGATGGTAGACGCAGCTTTCGATTTATAGTTATGATAGGGTAGAGTCGACAGCAATTTTAAGGAGGAATTTCATTGAGCAAAACATATACAGGTTTCATTGGAAGCTATACAAAGAAAACAAGTGAAGGGATTTATCGTTTCACGTTGGATACCGAAGAGAAAAAAATAACAAATGTGGAAGTCGCCGCCGAATTGAATAACCCGACTTATTTGACCATCAGTCGCAACAATGAGTATTTGTATGCAGTTTCTCAAGTAGGGGACCGCGGCGGGATTGCAGCGTTCGCTATCAAAAATGGGATGTTGGAACAGTTGAACAGCGAACTTACCGATGGAGCTCCGCCGTGTCATGTCAGTGTCGACAGTGAAAACCGACTTGTCGTTTCCGCAAACTACCATACCACGTTAGTCGAGGCATTTTTGACGAATGAGGATGGTTCTGTCCAGGCTCCAAAATCTGTTGCTCATGAAGGAAGCGGTCCGCATGAGCGTCAAGAAAAACCTCATCTGCATTTCGCCGGATTTACGCCGGATGAAAAATTTGTCGTCGTTGTCGATTTAGGAAGCGACACGATCACTACTTACCAGCCGAACGGAGATGAACTGGAAGAAGTCAGTGTATTGAAAGTCAAAGCAGGAAGTGGTCCGCGTCACCTCGCCTTTCACCCGACAGCTCCTTATGCTTACGTCATGACCGAGTTAAGTAATGAAGTGATTGTACTGAAATTTGATGCACAGGCTGGGACGTTTGAAGAGGTGCAGTATATCTCAACAATTCCAGAGGACTTCACGGAAAACAATCAAGGAAGTGCGATCCATCTTTCCTCTGATGGAAAATTCGTCTATGTCGGTAATCGCGGCCATGATTCCATTGCGGTATTCCGTGTTGCCGAGGATTACACCGTCGAACTGGTGGAGTGGACCCATACAGAAGGAAATTGGCCAAGGGATTTTGTGCTTGATCCAAGTGAACGATTCATTGTCGCTGCGAATCAGGAGAGTGGAACGTTGGCGTTGTTTGAAAGGGATGCTGAAAGTGGCCAATTGACATTGCTGCAAAAAGATGTGGAAGCACCGGAAGCGGTTTGTGTGAAGTTCTTGCATGAGTAAAGGGACGGAGCTTTGGATTCAACCGTGATTTCAAACATTAAGTAAATAATGAAACGAAGGCAGGGAATCTTTGAGAAGCCCTGCCTTTTTACTCTGAAAAATGGTATCAGTCCCATTTCAACCCACGTGTTCTTTAATCCAACTCACTCAATTTCACTTTCATTTCACTCGGCAGATTGAAGAATGGTTGTATATATTCCATAATTCCCAAGTACTCGCCATCTTTGTTGAATACACCTTTGAACGTGATGAAAATATATTTGTCTTTTGTTTTTGTTCGATACCACATACTTTCGGATGTGCGCCGTTTGGATTTAAGATCGGCGACTAACTGCTTCACCATGTCCTGACTCTTTGGAGGATGGGCTTCATATACGGTTTTGCCAAGATCCTCTGCTGTACGGACAAAAATCATCTCACCGGAGTCTGATCTTTCATTGAAGTATTTCACTTCATCATTTTTATCGATATAGGAGATTTCGAGGGGAAGATGGTTGAGAATTTCATTGGCTTCTTCCACAGTCAAATGTCCACCGCCGAAGGGAATTTCTACAGATTGAGTCGACTTTTTTACCATCATTGTACCTCCTGTTGTATTTTATAAATTAAGTATAAGGGAACGATAGAGCTGACAACAAGAAATATATTCAGTATTTCACAATAATGTCAGTCATGTTTATTAGAAAAGCTAGTTTCGTAATTTGTTCGTGTAAAT
>CALKWU010000178.1 GCA_938004015.1 uncultured Oceanobacillus sp. | reverse complement strand
AAAAAACTGCACAATAAGACCACCTGAAAAAGTCCTCAAAAAATATTGCATTTTTAAAATGATTGCCTTATAATCACAAGTACTATATTTTTTACGGTTCTATTACAGCCGTTACATAAATGCAAAAATCGGGATTTATTGCAACATTGGATGTTGGCCGGTCAAGACAATTCACAGCAAGAGAAACATCGTGTACAGTGGTAACCGGAAGCGTAATATTTAGAATAATTGGAAACAAGATACGGTTGCATAAACTTTTAAAAATGATAAAATAAAACAAACAAGTTGAACAAGTGAATCGAAATTGTCAGAAGCTTGCAACACTTTGCGATGCCACTTCGATCGATAACATATACGATCGAATGGATGCACAGGTTGAAAATTCTATCGTCTTAGGGGGATTCGTTTTGAGCAACAAACTACTGGAAATAAAAAATCTTACTACATCATTCCGTATTGGCGATGATTACTATGCAGCTGTAGATGATGTATCATTGACCGTCAATCGAGGAGAAGTGCTTGGAATCGTGGGTGAGTCCGGTTCAGGTAAAAGTGCTCTCGCTTTCTCGATTATGAGATTACATAACCGAGCCAAAATCGAAGGTGAAATTCACCTTGATGGTACGGATTTGGTGAAAGCATCAGCAAGTGAACTGAGTAAAATCCGCGGGGACAGGGTTTCCATGATTTTCCAGGATCCTCTGACCGCTTTGAATCCGCTGATGGAAGTCGGTGCCCAAATAGCGGAAACACTTATTTTGCACCGGCCGCAAATGTCGAAACAACAAAGATACGATCGTGTCATCGAATTATTGAATTTGGTGGGAATACCTCGTCCTGAATATGTATACCATCAATACCCCCATGAACTTTCAGGAGGAATGAGGCAACGTGTCGTCATTGCGATAGCGATTGCGAACAGACCGCAATTATTGATTGCGGACGAACCGACAACAGCCTTGGATGTGACGATCCAAGCGCAGATCCTCGATTTGATCCGGGAGTTGAAAGAAGATATGGATTCCGGCGTCATTCTCATTACCCATGACTTAGGAGTCGTCGCAGAAATGGCTGATCGGGTTGCGGTGATGTATGCCGGACAAATCGTTGAGGTTGCAGACGTACATACCCTTTTTGAAAATCCATTGCATCCTTATACGAGATCGTTATTGAATTCCGTACCTGCTGAAGGGCAGGATAAATTGCATGTGATACAAGGTATCGTTCCTTCGTTAAAGAATCTTCCGAGAAAAGGCTGTCGTTTTGCAGCGCGTATCCCATGGATCGACGAGTCGGCCCATGAAGAGGATCCGGTCATGCATGAAGTTTCGCCGGGACATTTTGTGCGTTGTACATGCCATAGTCATTTCTATTTCCCGGAAGAAGGTAAGGAGGAAAATACCAATGGCGCTTCTTGAAGTTCGTGATTTGAAGGTGCATTATCCGATTAGAGGCGGAATTTTGAATCGTGTCATCGGACATGTGAAAGCTGTCGACGGAGTATCTTTTGAAATCGAAGAAGGGAAAACATACGGATTGGTCGGCGAATCCGGTTCAGGAAAGTCGACGACAGGAAAAGCGATTATCGGGCTAGAACCTGTGACTGCAGGAAAAATCTTTTTCAATGGCAAAGATATCACGTCGATGAAAAGTAAAACGAAGGATATCAGAAGAAATATCCAAATGATTTTCCAAGATCCTTATTCCTCGTTGAATCCACGTAAAAGAGTTCTCGATATCATTGCAGAACCGCTGCGAAACTTTGAAAATCTCACGAAAAAAGAAGAGAAAATGCGGGTGTACGAGTTGTTGGAACTTGTGGGAATGAGTCCGGAAAGCATTTGGAAATACCCCCATCAATTCTCCGGTGGACAAAGGCAGCGTATCGGAGTCGCAAGAGCAGTCGCTTTGAAACCAAAGCTGATTATCGCTGATGAACCTGTCTCCGCACTGGACGTTTCCGTACAGGCCCAAGTGTTGAACTTCATGCGGGATATCCAAAAAGAATTGGGTCTCACCTATCTTTTCATCAGCCATGATTTGGGAGTCGTCAAGCATATGTGTGACGAAATCGCCATCATGTATCGAGGCCGTTATGTGGAACAGGGAACACGGGATGATATTTTTGAAAATCCGCAGCATATTTATACGAAACGCCTTCTTGCTGCGATTCCAGATATCAATCCGCGCAACAGGGATGAACAGTTTGCATTTCGTCAAGAAGTCCAAAAAGAATACGAAGAAGCGTATGATGAGTATTTTGACGAAGAAGGATTGGCATATAGCCTGAAAAATATTTCTGATACCCATCGAGTCGCATTACCGGAGAAAGGTTGATTCAAGTATGTGGAAATTTATCGTAAGGAGATTATTGATTACTTTCCCGCAAATTGTGCTATTGAGTATTTTGATTTTCATCATGGCGCAATTCATGCCAGGGGATGCTTTGACCGGGCAAGTGGATCCGAACGTTCCACCGGAAATCAAAGCTGAAATCAGAGAAAGATTAGGGCTGAATAAACCTTGGTACGAACAGTACGCCGACTGGGTTGGCGGTGCCTTGCAAGGTGATTTCGGACAATCGTTCCGTTTTAAAATGCCTGTTTCCGAATTGATTGGCCAACGGATCGTCAATACGTTCTGGTTATCCTTGGCAACGCTGATACTTACATATCTTATTGGTATTCCGCTGGGGATCATCAGCGGCAGATATAACGATACATGGCTGGATCAAGCAATCACCGGCTATACATACTTAGGGTTCGCTACACCATTGTTCATTTTCGCATTAGTCATGTTATGGGTGTTCGGTTACCAGCTCGGCTGGTTCCCGACAAGTGGAAGTGTCGCACCCGGGATGTCGCCGGGTTCATGGGATTATGTTCTAAGTAAACTACAGCATTTGCTGTTGCCTTCCTTATCGATGGCTTTGATTGGTACGGTTGGAACGGTGCAGTATTTACGGAGTGAAATCGTCGATACGAAACAGAGGGATTTTATAATTACCGCCAGAGCCAAAGGAGCTTCTGAATCTCGGGTCTATAATCGACATATTTTTAGGAATTCGGTTTTACCGATAGCTGCGTTCATCGGTTGGGAAATTACAGGACTCATTTCAGGGACGATATTCATCGAAAAGATTTTCGGATATCCCGGAATGGGGGCTTTGTTCCTGGAGTCGATTCTTATGAGGGACTATAGCGTTGTGACAGCATTGGTGTTGCTCTTCGGAATCGCTGCGATTTTAGGAGCGTTGTTATCAGATATTATCCTAAGCATTGTAGACCCAAGAATCCGTATCAAATAGAAACTCGAAAAAACTCTGAGGTGATTATAAAAAATGGAAGTTAAAGATATGCAGTTGGAAAGCCAAACGACAAGCGCCGAAAGTCCCTCAGGTCTACGGATCCTTTGGAGGGAGCTTGTAAGAGATAAATTAGCTTTAGTATCCCTTATCTTTCTCATCGTCATTACAGTTTTTGTGTTTGGCATATCATTGATATTGGATCAAGATGAAATCGTCAAAGTGGATTTGTTTGCAATCAATGAACCACCGAGTGAAGAATTTTGGCTCGGAACCGATTACGGTGGCCGTGATGTATTCGGACAACTCATCATCGGTACGAGGAACTCGCTCTCGATTGGTTTTATGGTTACGCTATTCAGCGGTATTATCGGTGTTGTATTTGGACTTGTCTCCGGTTATTTCGGGGGACATATCGATAACGTGATGATGCGTATACTCGACTTTTTCATGGTTTTACCGTTCATCATGATTGTCATCGTGTTTGTTTCACTCGTCCCTAGTTATAATACGTTCACATTCTCACTCATTATGACGGCATTCTTATGGATGGGGATCGCGAGGTTGATCCGTTCGAAAGCATTGCAGGAAAAAGAATTGGACTATGCGAAGGCTTCAAGGACACTCGGCTCTTCCCATATCAGCATCATTTTCAAACAAGTATTGCCGAACATTGTTTCATTGATCATCGTGACGATGACATTGAACTTGGCGTCCAACATTGGATTGGAGTCCGGTCTGTCTTTCTTGGGTTTCGGATTGCCGGAAGACACGCCGAGTCTCGGAACGTTGCTGAGTTATGCGACGAACCCGCAAACATTGGAGCATAGATGGTGGATTTGGATGCCGGCGGCTGTGTTGATTCTTGTCTTGATGCTTTGTGTCCGGAATGTCGGTGAAGCATTGCGACGAGCGACAGACGCACGGCAAAGAAGAGGATGAACATCATCCTGTAAAAGTTTAATTAGGATACTTACATCAATATTTATCCTTATATTGATGTTTAAGTATAAAGCTGTCCGCGCCCATGGGATGGACAGCAAAAACAAAAAGGAATCATTAAAGGGGAGGTTAACAAAGGATGAAGAAAGCGAACTTTAGCAAATGGCTAGTTGCTATGCTGTTGCTGCTACTGTTGGTACTTGCGGCATGTAGCGGCGGCGATTCCGATGACGGTGCGGCTGACACAGATACAGATACCGACACGGAAGAGCAAGACACTGAAAGTGAAGAGGAAGAGGAGGAGACCGATAGCGGAGATAAGATTTACTCCATCGAAGACTTCTCTACTACAAAAACAGATATGGGTGAACCGATTGATGGAGGAAACCTTAACTTTGGTCTCGTATCCGACACTGTTTTCGAAGGTGTGCTGAATCGTGTGTTCTACGAAAGTGGTCCGGATGCTGATGTCATGCAGTTCTTCGATGAGTCGCTTCTCGCCATCGATGACAACTTCAACTACACCCAAGAAGGTGCAGCCGAGTGGGATCTTGAGTACGATGACGACGGTGCGGTTGTCACAATCACAATTCGCGATAACGTAAATTGGCATGACGGCGAACCGGTTAAAGCAGAAGACTTGGCTTTCGCTTATGAAGTGATCGGAAGCCCAGAGTATACCGGTGTACGTTACTACTATGTGGAAGATGTCGTCGGTATGGCAGAGTATAAAGCCGGTGAAACGGATGAAATTGAAGGTATCGAAATCATTGATGAGAAAACAATCGAGATCAGCTTTAATGAGCCTAACCCATCTCTTTTAGCAAGTGGTCTGTGGACATCACCACTGCCAAAACATCTATTTGAAGATATTCCAATTCCAGACATGCCGGAACATGATTTGGTACGTGTGAATCCAATCGGTTTCGGACCGTTCAAAGTAGACACGATTGTTCCAGGAGAGTCCGTCACTTATGTGAAGAACGAAGATTACTGGCAAGGTGAACCAAAACTTGATTCCATCACTTTGAAAGTTATTGCACCAGAGACAGTTGCGAATGCTTTGGAAACTGGAGAAGTTGACGTCGTGAATAGCTTCCCGACTGACCAGTATCCAGACGTTGAACAAAAACTTAATAACGTGGAGTTCTTAGGTAAAATCGACGAAGCTTATACGTATATCGGATTTAAATTGGGTAAATGGGTACCAGATGACCCAGATAATCCAGATGGTGCTGGACAAGTCGAAATGGACCCGGATGCAAAAATGGCTGATGTGAACTTGCGTCGTGCCATGTGGTATGCAGTGGACAATGATGCAGTCGGTGAGCGATTCTATAACGGTCTCCGTTGGGCTGCAACGACCTTGATCATTCC